>JAQGNU010000143.1 GCA_028291645.1 Nevskia sp. | reverse complement strand
GTGGCGGCAATGAGAACACGAAGGCGTTCATGCCTTCGACGGCGCCGACCTTCTGCTGCATAACCGGCTTGATCTGCTGGGCGCTGCGCGAGCGCTCGCCCCAGGGCTTCAGGATGACGCCGCTGAGCGTCGTGTTGGTGCCCTGCGCGCCGTCGAACTGGAAGATGTGATTCTGCGAATGCTCGTTGTCGATGGCGCTGTAGATCTGCTTCGAATACAGCTGCATCTGCGTCAGCGTCGCATTCGGTGCGGCATAGCCGTAGACGATCATGAAGCTCTGGTCTTCCTGCGGCGCCAGTTCGTGTTTGGAGAACATGAACAGCACCGCGATCAAGGCCATCACGATGAAGCCGAACGTCACCAGGATCGGCCAGGTGCCGAGCGCGCTGCTCAGAATCCGCTCGTAGGTACTGCGCGCCCATTCGAAATTACGGTCGATCGTTTTGACCAGCCGGCTTTCGCCCTGTTCGGCCTTGAGGAAGCGCGAGGCCATCATCGGCGACAGCGTCAGCGCGATCACCGCGGATACCGCCACCGCACCCGCCAGCGTGAACGCGAACTCGGAGAACAGCGTGCCGGTGAGGCCGCCCTGGAAGCCGATCGGCACGTAGACCGCGATCAGCACCACCGAGATCGCGATGATCGGGCCGGCCAGTTCGCGCGCGCCGATCAGCGCCGCTTCGAATGGCGACAAGCCCTGCTTCATGTGGCGATCGACGTTCTCGACCACGATGATGGCGTCGTCCACCACCAGGCCGATCGACAGCACCAGCGCCAGCAGCGTCAACAGGTTGATCGAGTAGCTCAGCACCAGCATGATGAAGAACGCGCCGATCAGCGACAGCGGAATCGCCACCGCCGGGATCAGCACCGAGCGCGGCGCGCCGAGGAACAGGAAGATCACGAAGGCGACGATCAGCAGCGCCTCGATCAGCGTCTTCTCGACTTCTCTGATCGCGCTGTTGACGTAGTCGGTGGCGTCGTAGACGATCTTGCCGGTGAGGCCGGTCGGCAGCTGGTTCATCACATCCGGCACCGCTGCGCGCACGCCGCCGATGACGCTCAGCAGGTTGGCTTCGGGCGCCACCTTGATGCCGATGAATACCGCCTGCTGGCGGTCAATCGAGGCGGCGAAGTCATAGTTCTCGGCGCCGAGCACGACGTTGGCGATATCCTGCAGCCGCACCAGCGAATCGCCTTTCTGCTTCACCACCAGCTGCTTGAATTCGTCGACCGAATGCAGGTCGGTGCCGGCGGTGAGGTCGATGCTGACCATCTGGCCCTTGGTGGTGCCGACCGCCGAGATGTAGTTGTTGTTGCCGAGCGCGGTATAGACGTCCTGCGCGGTCAGTCCGGTGGCGGCCAGCTTCTGCGGATCGAGCCAGGCGCGCAGCGCGAACAGACGCTGGCCGATGACTTCGGCAACCTGCACGCCGGGCACGGTCTGCAGTTTCGGCTGCACCACGCGGATCAGGTAGTCGGTGATCTTGTTGGCCGGCAGCGTGTCGCTGTAGAAGCCGATGTACATCGAGTCGGTCGACTCACCGGTCGTCACCACCAGCTGCGGCTGCTGCGCCTGCGTCGGCAGCTGGTTCAGCACCGATTGCACCTTGGTGTTGATCTCGGTCAGCGCGCGGTTGGCATCGTAGTTCAGCCGCAGGTTGGCGACGATCGTGCTGACGCCGCTGCTGCTGTTGGAACTCATGTAGTCGATGCCCTGCGCCTGCGCGATCGCCGCTTCCAGCGGCGTCGTGATGAACCCGGCGATGACGTCGGCGTTGGCGCCGTAGTAGGTGGTCGTGATGGTGACCGTGGCGATTTCGGTCTTCGGAAACTGGCGCACCGGCAGCTGCGCCAGCGCACGCAGGCCGAGTACCAGAATCAACAGGCTGACCACCATGGCCAGCACGGGTTTGCGGATGAAGGTATCGGTGAATGTCATGGCATCATGCCTGTGCGGCGATCAATTTTCGCTCGGCTTGGGATTCGGATCGTCGCTCGGCTGCACCTTGTTGTTGATCACCACCGCCGAGCCGTTCTTCAGCTTCAGCTGGCCGCTGGTGACGACCTGATCGCCGGCCGCAATGCCTTTCAGAATCACGATCTGATCGCCACGCGTCGCGCCGACGGTGACGAACTGCTGCTTCGACACCAGCTCGTCGCCACTCGGCTCCGGCAGCCCCAGCGGATTTTTCGGCGGCGCTTCCAGCGTGGTGCCTTCCGCTTTCGCCTTAGCTTCCTGCTCGGCTTTCAGCTTCGCGGCAGTGGTCACCAGGAACACGGTTTCGCCGTAGGGATTGAAGGTGATCGCATTTTGCGGCAGCGTCAGAAAACGCTCGGGCGCGCCGGTGGCGATGTCGACGCTGGCGAACATGCCGGGCAGTAGCTTGTGCTCGGGGTTCTTCAGCGTCGCGCGGACGCTGACGTTGCGCGTGTCGGTATCCACTTTCGGATCGATCGCGCTGATCTCGCCGCTGAAATCGACGCCCGCAAAAGTATCGGTATGCGCGGTGACCTTCTGGCCGACCGCCAGTTGTGCCAGCGATTGCTGCGGAATCGAGAAATCGACGTAGATCGGATCGAGCGTCTGCAGCGTGACGATCTTGTCGCCCGGGTTCAGATACTGGCCGACGTCGACCGCGCGAATGCCGAGATGTCCGGCGAACGGCGCATTGATGTACTTCTTCGCCAACGCCGCCGCCTGCGCGGCGACCTGTGCCTTGGCATTCTTCAGACTGGCGGCATCGTTGTCGAGCACGGCCTGACTGATCGCCTGCGCTTCGAGCTGCGCCTGGTCGCGCTTGTAGACCACCGCGGCGAGATCGGCCTGCGCCTTGAGCGATTCCAGCGTCGCCGCGACGTCGGCCGCGCGCAGACGGATCAGCGGCTGGCCGGCCTTGACGTCGTTGCCGGATTCGAACTGCACCGATTCCACCACGCCGCTGACTTCGGAACTCAGATCGGCGCCGCGTACTGCGCGCAGGCTGCCGACCGCGCCGATCTGTGTCTGCCATTCCTGGAAATCGACTTTCACCGTCGAGATGGTCTGCTTCGGCAGGCCTTCGGCTTTGAGGCCCTGCACCATCTTGAAGATTCCAAAACCTTTGAGGCCGCCGATCACCAGCACTAGAGCCAGTACGACGCCGATCATGATGAGCCAGCGTTTCATATCGTTCTCAATTTACTAAACGTGCGCAAAGCACTGCGCGGTGGAAGTTAGGAAGCGGAAGCCGACGGCTGCGGCGTCGCCGGCGGTGGTGCGGGCACGGTCGCACCGGTGGCCGGCGCTGCTGCGCCTTGCTGCGTGCCGTTCGCGGCGGGACGATTCCACCAGCCGCCGCCGAGTGCCTGGAACAGCGCGGCAGTGTCGGCATAGCGCGCGGCGAGCGCGGTCAGGTAATTGGTGTTGGCGCGCTGGTACTGCTGCTGTGCAGTCAACAGATCCAGATAGCTGATGCCACCGAGCTTGAGTTGCTTCTCCGACAGCGCCAGGCTGGCCTTGGCCGCATCCATCGCGGCGTACTGCGCGGCGAGTGCGGCGGCATCGGTCTGCAGCGCGGTGAGCGCATTGGCGACATCCTGGAACGCGCGCAGCACCGTCAGCTTGTAGTCGGCAGCCGCACCGTCGTAGGCGGCGAGCGCGGCACGGCGCTTGGCCGAGAGTTCTCCGAAATGCAGCAGCGGCTGAGTGATGTTGGCGCCGATGCTCCAGACGCCGTTGTCGAACAGATTGCTGGTTTTGCTGGACTCCACGCCATAGCTGCCGGTCAGCTGGATCTGCGGCAGCATGTTGGCGGTGGCCACGCCGACGTTGGCCGAGGCCCCGTGTAACTGCGCTTCGGCGGCACGCACGTCAGGTCGCTGGCGCACCAGTTCCGACGGCAGCGACACTGGAATCTGCAGCGGCAGCGTGAATTCGCTTAACTCGAAATTCGAAGTCGCGCGTTCGCTCGGCGCCTTGCCCAGATACACCGCGAGCTGGTTCTGCGCCTGGTCGAGCTGCTGTTGCAGCGACGGCAGCGTGGCCTGGTCGCTTGCCAGATTGGAGCGCGCGGTCAGCACATTGGCGGACGATACCGCGCCGGCCTGGAAGCGCACCTCGGTGATGCGCAGCGTGTCCTGTTCGTCGGCGATGATCGCCTGCTGCGCGGCGAGCAGGGCGCGCAGCCTGGCTTCGGTCACGCTGCTGGTGACGACGTTGGCAGCCAGCGTCTGATAGGCCGCTTCGAGCTGGAAACGCTGATAGTCGACCTGTGCCGCCTGCGCTTCGACGCCGCGCCTGACGCCGCCGAACAGATCGAGGTTGTACGACACGTTGACCGAGGCGTCGAACAGGTTGTAGATGAAATTGCCGGCACCGGGTGTACCGAACGCCGCACCATTGATTTTCTGCCGCTGCGCATCGGCCTTGCCGTCGAAGAACGGCAACAGGCCAGCGCGTTGCGCTTGGTAGTTCGCGTAGGCCTGGCGTAGCGCCGCTTCGGCGGACGCCGTACTCGGACTGCCGGCGAAAGCTTCCAGCACCAGCGCGCTGAGCCGCTCGGAGCCGAACTGCTGCCACCATTGCGCCGGCAGCTGATTGCTGATGACGAAGGCCTGTGCGGCACCTGCGGCCCCGGGTGCTGTGCCCGTCTCTGGCGGCAGCGGCTGATTGCCGTAACGCTCCGCCGCCGGCGCGGGCGGCGTCTTGAAATCGGGGCCGACCGCGCAGCCACTGAGGATCGTCAACGCGCAGGCGGCCAGCGGCACTGCCCAATGATGCGGACGTAGACGACGGATCACTTGGTCGCCTCGGTGTGCCGTGCACGCTTGCCGTGCGCCAGCGCCAGTTCATGAGTTTGCGGTTCGGGTGCCACCAGCACGCCGGACAGAATCAATGCGGCCACTCGGCGCGCATAGACGTCCGGCGTTTCCAGGCCGTTGGCTTCGCGGAATTCGCGCAAGGCATCGCGGCAGTTGAAGAATAAATGCGTTGCGCCGCCGAGCAGCATCGCCGCCGCTGCCGGATCGATGCTCGCGCGGAACTCGCCCCGCTCGCGGCCCTGTTCGAAAATGTTGACCACCGCTGTGAAGTTGCGCTGGAACACGGTGCGGGCGAGCTTGCGCACGCGCACGTGACCGCCGTCGTTGGTTTCGCGTAGCAGTAGTCGTGTGCGCTGGTGGTTGGCGAGCATGTTGCGGATTTCGAATGCGATCAGCTTGCAGACCTTGTCGGCCGAACTGCCGGGCGACTGATACAACTCTTCGGCGTAGTCGGCGTGTTCGGCGCTGGCACTTTTCATCACCGCCAGATAGAGCTCGTCCTTCGACGCAAAATGATGGAATACATTGGCCTTGCAGACGCCGGCCTGCGCCGCGATCGACGCCACCGATACCGACTCGTAACCCTCGTCGGCGAACAAGGCAGTGGCCGCGTCCAGAATCGAACGCGCGCCGGTGGCGGCAGGTGTGGACGACATGGCGGCTTTGATGGCGTTCAAGGGGATCGACGGCTGACCGAACGGTCAGTGGAGGCTAACCAGCCCTTGCGGTAAAAGCAAGCGTCGTTTGCAGCTTGTTTTCCGGTCTTCGAAGCGCTTCTCTTCAGCACCAATTCAGTGTCCGTCCAAAGATCAGGGTTGCGGCGGTGGCGCGGCTTCGATCAGCGCGGCCGTATCCGCCGCGTTGACCGGGGGACTGCTGCTAGTCGCCGCAGCGTTCTGCGGCGTGTGCTCGCTCCAACCGCCGCCGAGCGCCTTGTACAGCGTCACCAGATTCTGCAGCCGTGCCAGCTTCACGCCGACCAGCGTCTGCTGGGCGGTGTACAGCGAGCGCTGCGAATCGAGCACGCTCAGATAGTTGTCGACACCGCCGCGGAAGCGCATATCCGACAGCTTGTAGCTTGCGCCGGTGGCTTCGACCAGCGCCTGGTCCGCGGCGATCTGGCTGTCGAGCGTGCCGCGGCCGGCAAGCGCATCGGCGACTTCGCGGAACGCGGTCTGGATGGTCTGCTCGTACTGCGCGATGGTGATGTTCTTCTCGATCTTGGCCAGATCGAGCGAAGCAATATTGGCGCCGGCAGTGAAGATCGGCACGCTGATCTGCGGCGAGAACGTCCAGGCGGTGGAGCCGTGATCGAATAGACCGGACAGCTGCGAGCTGGCGGTGCCGTAGCTACCGGTCAGCGTCACGCTCGGGAAGAATGCCGCGCGAGCCGCGCCGATGTTGGCATTCGCCGCAATCAGATTATGTTCGGCGGCCAGCACGTCGGGGCGCCGCATCAGCAGGTCGGACGGCAGCCCCGGCGCCAGATCGGCCAGCAGCTGCTGTTCGTCGAGGCCGGCGCCTGGCGGCAGATCGGCCGGCAGCGGCGTGCCGAGCAACAGCACCAGTGCGTTCTGATCCTGCGCAACCTGGCGCGTGTACTGCGCTAGGTTGGCGCGCGCGGTATCGACCGAGGTTTCCGCCTGACGCAGGTCGAGCGCGGTGGCAATGCCGCCGTCGTAGCTCATCTTGGTGAGGTCGTAGGAGCCCTGCTGACTGCTGAGCGTGTCCTGCGTGATGCGCAGCAGTTCCTGATCGGCGAGTAAGCTCAGATAGGCATTCGCCACTTCCGCAACCAGACTGATCTGCGTGCTGCGGCGTGTTTCGATGTAGCCGAAATACTGCTGCAGCTTCTGCCGGTCGAGGCTGCGGATGCGGCCGAACAGGTCGATCTCGTAAGAGGTGAAGCCGATGCCGACGTTGTAGAAACGCGTGATGCTGCCGCTGCCGCCCCCGACGCTGCCTCCGGCGCCGCCACTACTGCCGCTGGTGTTGATCACGCCGGCGGGATATTTCTGGACCTGGTCGACGCCGGTCGCCGCAATGCTCGGGAACAGATCGGCACGCTGGATCTGGTACTGCGCGCGCGCTGCCGCGATGTTGAGCGCGGCGACCCGTGCGTCCGGATTGTGCTGTAGCGTCAGCTCGATCAGCTTCTGCAGCCGCGCATCGGTGAAGAACTCGCGCCAGCCGATGTCGGCGCTCGCTGCCGCTGGCGCGGTGTCGTTGCTGGCATCGGCGCCGGCGAATGCCGGGCCGTCCGGCCATTGCTGCGTCACCGCCGCGGCGGGGCGCTGGTAGCGTGGTTCGAGCGTACAGCCGCCGATGCCGGCGAGCAGTGCGATGCCGGCGCCGATCGCTACTGTAATCGAAGCGCGCCGATCATTGAATGTAGCTTCGGCTTGATTCATATCAATGCTCTCCTGCGCCGGTGCTGGGCTGCGGCGACTCCGCATCGTGCTGCGCAGGCTTGCCACTGAAGACCGAGCGGACTGCGACGAAGAACACCGGCACGAAGAAGATCGCCAGCACCGTCGCCGACAACATGCCACCGATGACGCCGGTACCGATCGCGTTCTGACCGCCGGACCCAGCGCCGCTGGAAATCGCCAGCGGCATCACACCGAGGACGAACGCGAGCGAGGTCATCAGAATCGGCCGCAGGCGTTGCCGCGCTGCATGCACGGTTGCCTCGATCAGTTCCATACCCTTCTCGTGGTTCTCCTTGGCGAACTCGACAATCAGGATCGCGTTCTTCGCTGACAGGCCGACCGTAGTCAACAGGCCGACCTGGAAGAAGACGTCATTGGCGAGGCCGCGCGATAGCGTTGCGATGATCGCGCCGATCACGCCGAGCGGCACCACCAGCATCACCGCGACCGGGATCGACCAGCTTTCATACAGCGCCGCCAGGCACAGGAACACCACCGTCAGCGAGATCGCATACAAGGCCGGCGCCTGCGAACCCGACAATCTTTCCTCGTAGGACAGACCGGTCCATTCGAAATCGAATCCCGGCGGCAGTTTCTTCGCATAGCCCTCCATCGCATCCAGCGCCGCACCGGTGCTGACGCCGGCGATCGGCTGGCCCAGGATTTCGATCGAAGGCACGCCGTTGTAGCGTTCCAGCTTGGGCGAACCGTAGCCCCACTGGGCATCGGCGAAGGCCGAGAACGGCACCATCTGTTGTGCCGAGTTGCGCACGTACCAGTCGGTCAGATCCTGCGGCAGCATGCGCGACGGCGCATCGCCCTGGATGAACACGCGCTTGACGCGGCCGCGATCGATGAAGTCGTTGATGTATTGCGAGCCCCAGGCCGCGGATAGCGTGTTGTTGATATCGGTGATGGTCAGGCCGAGTGCGCTGGCCTTCTCCCAGTCGACGTTGAATTTGTACTGCGGCTCATCGTCGAGTCCGTTGGCGCGCACTTTTTCGAGCTGCGGATTTTTCAGCGCCATGCCGAGCAGCTGGGCGCGCGCTTCCATCAGCTTTTCGTGGCCTTGATTGGCGCGGTCGAGCAGTTCGAAGTCGAAGCCGGTGGCATTGCCGAGTTCCAGTGCGGCGGGCGGTGCGAACGCAACCGCCTTGGCATCGGCAATTTTTTTGAAGCGCTGCGTCGCTCGATCGGCGATCGCCTGCACGCGGTTGCGCGCGCCGGGGCGCACATTCCAGGGCTTCAGGCGCACGAACAGCAGGCCGGAACTCTGGCCGCGACCACCGAAGCTGAAGCCGGATACGGTGAATACGCCTTCGACCGCCTGCTTCTCGTCGTTGAGGAAGAAGTCGCGCATTTCCGCCAGCACTTTCTCGGTGCGCTCCTTGGTCGCGCCCGGCGGCGTGTTGACCTGCGCGAACATGATGCCCTGGTCTTCATCGGGCAGGAACGAACTGGGGATGCGCGTGAACAGCACCGCCATCAGCCCGACGATGACGATGAATAAGATCAGGTAGCGGCCGGTGCGATGGACCACATGCACGACGCCGCGCTCGTACTTCTGATTGCCGCGCTCGAAGTTGCGGTTGAACCAACCGAAGAAGCCACGCCGCTCCTGCCGGTTTTTTTCAGGTGCTTTCAAAAGCGTAGCGCACAGCGCCGGCGTGAAGATCAACGCGACCAGTACCGACAGTGTCATCGCCGACACCATCGTGATCGAGAACTGCCGGTAGATCACGCCGGTCGAGCCGCCGAAGAACGACATCGGCAGAAACACCGCGGTCAGCACCAGCGCGATGCCGACCAGTGCGCCGGTGATCTGCTCCATCGATTTGCGCGTCGCCTCGCGAGGACTAAGGCCTTCCTCCTCCATCACGCGTTCGACGTTTTCGACCACGACGATCGCATCGTCGACCAGCAGGCCGATCGCCAGCACCATGCCAAACATGGTCAGCACGTTGATCGAATAGCCGAACGCCTGCAGCACCGCGAAAGTGCCGAGCAGCACCACCGGCACCGCGATGGTCGGGATGAAGGTGGCGCGGATGTTCTGGAGGAACAGCAGCATTACCAGGAACACCAGGCCGATCGCTTCGAACAAGGTCTTGACGACTTCTTCGATCGAGATGCGCACGAACGGCGTGGTGTCGTACGGATAGATCGCCAGCAGGCCCGGCGGGAATACCGGCCGCAGCTTGTCGATCGTGGCGCGCACTGCATTTGCAGTCGCCAGTGCATTGGCGCCGGACGCCAGCTTCACCGCCAGGCCCGCAGCCGGCTGGCCGTTGTAGCGCGCGTCGGAAGCGTAGCTTTCGCCGTTCAATTCGATCTTCGCGACATCGCGCAAACGCACCTGCGAGCCGTCGGCATTGACCTTCAGCAGGATGGCGCCGAACTGCTCCGGCTTCTGCAGGCGCGTCGGGCCGATGATCGTCGCATTGAGCTGCTGGCTCTTCACCGATGGCAGGCCGCCGAGCTCGCCGGAGGCGATCTGTATGTTCTGCGCCGAGACCGAATTGCTGACGTCGACCGGGGTCAGTCCGTAGTTGTTGAGCTTGGCCGGATCGAGCCAGATGCGCATCGCGTATTGCGCACCGAACAATTGGTAGTCGCCGACGCCGGGTGTGCGGCTCACCGGATCCTGCACGTTCGACGCGATGAAGTCGGCGATGTCGGCGTTGCTCATGCTGCCGTCGGCCGAGACGAAGCCCACCACCAGCAGAAAGTTCCGGGTCGACTTGGCGACGCGGATGCCTTGCTGCTGCACTTCCTGCGGCAGCAGCGGCGTCGCCAGCTGCAGCTTGTTCTGCACCTGCACCTGCGCGATATCGGGGTTGGTGCCTTGCTCGAAGTTGAGCGTGATCGTCATGCTGCCGTCCTTGTCGCTTTCGGACGAGAAGTACAGCAGGTGATCGATGCCCGACAGCTGCTGCTCGATCACCTGCACGACGGTGCTTTGCACGGTGTCGGCGGAGGCGCCGGGATAGCTCACGCTGATCGCCACCGCCGGTGGCGCAATGGCCGGGTATTGTGCGATCGGCAGGCTGACGACGGCGAGACCACCGACCATCATCAGTACGATCGCGAGCACCCACGCGAAGATCGGGCGATCGATAAAGAACTTGGACATGAGGACTCCCGCGGACTACTTCTTTGACGACTGGGAGTTGGCGGGCGCCGCCTGCGCGCCGGCCGGATCCGCGGATGTCTGTGGCTTCGATGGATCGCCGCCCGCCGGTGGCGCGCCGCTGGCGGCGTCGGCTGGCTGGGCGTTGAGCTGTTCGATCGATACTTCGCTGGGCTTGACCTGCTTGACCTCGGGCTTGATGCGTTGCAGGCCGACGACAACGACCTTATCGCCAGCGGCAAGGCCCGCGCTGACCAGCCATTGATCGCCGATCGCGCGCTCGGTTTTGATTGCGCGCGTGCTGACCGTGTTGTCGGCGTCGACCAGCAGTACCGTCGCGTCGCCCTGCGGGTTGTGCGTGACCGCCTGCTGCGGCACCAGCAGGCCCTGTTCGTTGACGCCTTCTACCAGATGCTCACGCACGAACATGCCGGGCAACAGAATTTTCTGCGGATTCGGAAACACTGCGCGCAAAGTCACCGACCCGGTGCCGGCATCGACCGTGACTTCGGAAAACTGCAGCTTGCCAGGCTGCTCGTAGGGAGTGCCGTCTTCCAGCGTCAGCTGGGTCTGCGCCTGATTGTCGCCGACCTTCTTCAACTGACCGCTGGCGAGCGCGCGCTGCAGGCGCAGCAGCAAGGTGCTCGGCTGGGTGACGTCGACATAGATCGGATCGAGCTGTTGCACCACCACCAGCGCGGCGCTCTGGTTGGCGTCCACCAGTGCGCCTTCGGTTACCGAAGAACGGCCGCTGTGTCCGGAGATCGGCGACAACACTTTGGTGTAGACCAGATTGATGCGGGCGGTATCGACCGCCGCCTTGGCCGAGGCAACGTCGGCTGCGGCCTGATCCTGCGCGGCGATGGCGTTGTCGTAGTCCTGCTGACTGACCGCGTGCGCTGCGGCCAGTGGCTGATAGCGCTGCGCCAGGAGTTTGGCCGAAACCAGCGTCGCCTGCGCGCGTGCCAGCGCAGCCTGTGCGCTTTCCAGGCTGGCCTGAAACGGTGCCGGATCGATCTGATACAGCTGCTGCCCGGCTTTCACTTCGCTGCCTTCGATGAACAGGCGCTTGAGGATCACGCCGCTGACCTGCGGACGCACCTCGGCGATGCGGTAGGCCGTCGTGCGGCCCGGCAGATCGGTGGTGATCGTCACCGCTTGCGGCCGCAGTGTGACCACGCCGACTTCGGGCGGTGGCGGCGGTGGCGGTGCCTTCTTCGACGAGCACGCGGCCAACGCGGCGATGCATGCGATACCGAGGATCGGCGCCCTGCAGAGGGAAAGGCTGCGCGTGTCCATGCTGAAATCCTTTTCTAGCTTTTCGATTTACGACGGACGACCATTCTCTGCGCGCCGAATGATCGTGCGCAAACGCTGCAGGGTCGACCAGGCTGCCTTTGCCGGAGGGGCGCCGGCGCGGCAGGATGGCGCGGTTATCAGTACAGCCAAGCCCAAGGGCGAAGCTCGGCGCGCAGTGCGACTGACCAACCGGTCAGTACAGATTAGCGAGAGCTTCGGACAATTGCAAACTGATGCGCGCGAACGGTAATACCAAAGCAGCCGTGGGTATATTGGGGATGAACCTACGGCCGGCCTTAAAAGTCGAATCGGGAAGCCAAGGTATATCGAATCGCGGACCAGCTATGTCGCCGCGGGACAGGCTTTGATTACACTAAGGTGACACGAGGCCGGGCAGGCGCCGGGCGAAAAGAGCTTTTGCACTGACTGCTGCGCCCGAGGAGGCGAGATACAAGGATGCGTTCCGCGATCGAAATGGACCGGGAATTTGCGCGGCCGGCAATGCCGGAGCTGGCGCACCTGCGTACGCGTCGGCACACGCTGAGTCCGCCGAAGACCTTCGGCGGTCGCGTCGCGCTGGCCTTGCAGAATGGGCTCGAAGCTTTTGTCGCGGCGGTGTCGGTGCTGCCGGATACGCCGGTTTACCGGCCCAGCGATTTCACCTGGGTCGCCGGCGTCGAGGCGCAGTGGCCGACGATCCGTGCGGAACTCGATCAGGTGATGAGCTTCCGCGACCGGATGCCGAGTTTCCACGAGATTCTGAAGGAAGTCAGCACCATCACCACCGATGATTCCTGGAAGACCTTCTTCCTGCTCGGCGCCGGCATGGATTGCAGCGATAACGCGCAGCGCTGCCCGCAGACGATGCGCATCATCGGCGAGATTCCGGGCGCGGTCACCGCGTTCTTCAGCATTCTGGCGCCGGGCAAGCACATACCGGCGCACCGCGGCGCTTACAACGGTGTGCTGCGGTTTCATCTGGGGCTGCTGGTGCCGGGCCCGGAAGGCGCCTGCCGCATCCGCATCGCCGATCAGATCTGTACTTGGCGCGAAGGCGAGGCGCTGATTTTCGACGACAGCTTCAACCATGAAGTCTGGAACGATACCGCCGGCTGGCGCGTGGTGCTGTTCGTCGACCTCGCGCGGCCGCTGCAGACGCCCTGGCACTGGCTCAACCGCAAGTTCATCGGCCTCGGCCGGCTCGCCCCCTTCCTGCGCGATGCCGGCATGAAGCAGAAGAACTGGGCGCGCGCGTTCTACGGCAAAGACTAAGCGCGCACGCAGCCTGCATCTACGCGCTAATGAGGCCTGACGCCGGCCGGTAAATCGCGATCGTCGAGACGCGCGTTCAGCACGTTGTGGCTACGCGCGTAAGTCAATGCGGTGCTGACCTGATCGACGCTGGGATGCGCCAGCACGTTCAAACGCATCCCTGCGCGCAGCTGCCAGGGTTCCCGCAATACCGGCAGATTGCTCCACCACAGCAGCGGCCACAAATTCGAATTCGCATAGACCTCCGGCCGACCGGCAATCGAAAACAGGTTCTGACCGTCGCCGACAATATATTCGCGCGCTTCCTTGTCGAGTTCACTCGACAGCGCTTGCGCCGCGCCCAGCGCAGCGGCCTCGTCGCCGCTGGTCAGACGCGTTTGTGCCGCCTGCAATGCAGCGAGCTGCGCATCTGAAAGTCCGGTGCGCAGTTTGAGTTTTTGCAGTTCGATCGCGGCGGCCGAATTCGGTGCGGCGGTAGGCGCCGGCGGTGGCGCCGCGCTCGACTCCGCTGCAGGCGGCGCAGCGCTCGCTGCAGGCGCGTACTGATCGGAATCGCCCAGCGTCGGCAGGTTCGGCAGACGCATCGCGCTGGCCGGCGTTGCGGCGGTCGGCGCTGGCGGTAATACGACAGCGTCGTCGACGCTGCGATTGTTCGCAGTGGTCGATGCCGGTTTTTCGGTCGTGTTCGACGGCCCCGCCCATGCCAGGCTGGCACTCAGCAGCACGCTCGATATCGAAACGGAAAAAAGCTGGGTGCGGGTACGCAGGATCGTCATGGCGGCAGACTAGCCACGCCCACGGTAGCGGTCAAACTGCGCAGCGGACCAGTACAATCCATACTTACATTCTTGCTCACATGACTTGGCCCTTCGCCTCCGCACTGATCGCTCGCAGTACGGATTCGCAGTCATTCCAAACCGCGCTTCCGCGTTCTTAGTCCATGCTCGAAATCCTGGTTCTGTATTACTCGCGATACGGCGCCACCCGCGCGCTGGCACGACAGATCTGCCGTGGCATCGAATCGGTGCCCGATGTGCAGGCGCGGCTGCGCACGGTGCCGCCGGTGTCGGCCGATACCGATCGAAAAGTTCCGCCGGTGCCGGAGGAAGGCGCGCCGTTCGTTGAATCGCAGGACCTGCGCGATTGTGCCGGCCTGATCCTCGGCAGTCCGACGCGCTTTGGCAACATGGCCGCGCCGCTGAAGTATTTTCTCGATTCGACTTCGGATTTGTGGTTGTCCGGCAGTCTCGCCGGCAAACCCGCCGCAGTCTTCACCTCGACCGGTTCGCTGCACGGCGGCCAGGAAAGCACACTGCTGACGATGATGTTGCCGCTGCTGCATCACGGCATGCTGCTGGTCGGCGTGCCCTATACGGAGCCGCGATTGTCGACCACCGAATCCGGCGGCACGCCGTATGGTGCGAGCCATGTCGCCGGCACCGGCGCAACGCCACGCGCATTGACGCGCGATGAAAGCGAATTGGCGACGGCGCTGGGCCGTCGCGTTGCCGAGATCGCTTACAAGCTCGATAGCGGCGCAGCGCGATGACGCGCCTCAGTCGCATCGCGCTGGTGGCTGCGCTGATTACGCAAGTGGTGCTGATCGCCGCGCTGATGCGCTGGAGCGGCGTCGTTGCCGGCATGCTGTTGAGCTTGCCGCTGCTGGCAACGCTGCCTGGTTTGATTCGCGCGCGCACCTACACTGCGGGCTGGGCCAGCATGCTGCTGGTGTTCTATGTCGCCGCGCTGCTGGCAGAAGGCGTCGCCATGCCACAACGCAAATCGTTCGCGCAGGGTTTGAGCGTGGTCGCGATGCTCGACTTCGTCAGCCTGGTGTTGTTCGTGCGGCTGGCGGCGCGAGAGCGGGCAGCGCTTGCGTCACGAACGGGACCGTCAGCCGACGCTGCGCACTGAGCGCGGCGTGATCCAAAGTCTCCAGCGCGTCCATCAGCGTCGGGATGCGCCGTGGCAGACGCCGCAGTAAAAACTCGACGACTTCGTTCGGCAATTCCAGGCCGCGATGGCGCGCGCGCGTCTGCAGCAGCGTGCCGAGTTCGGCGTCGTCGAGCGGCTTCAGCGAGAACTGCGCACAAGCGCTGAAGCGCGTGCGCAGATCGGCCGGCACGGTATCAACGATGCGATCCGCCGACAGGGTCGACGCCAGCAGATAACTGCCGTTGCGCATGCGCAGCGTATCCAGCAGGCGCAGCAGCGCCAGCGCGAAATCGCGATCGCTGCAACACAGATCGATGTCGTCGAGTGCCAGCAGCGCGGCCTGATCGAGTCCTTCGAGCAGCGCCGGCGTCGCCGGCTGCAAGGCCGCGAGCGGCAGATAGGCAACTGCGCCGCGCTTGGCGGCAACGCGGATCGCCGCCTGCAGCAGATGCGTCTTGCCGCTGCCGTCGGGACCGTGCAGCAAGACCGGTGCGCGCTCTGCGCCGTGCGCGAGACGCTGCACCGCAGCCGCGGCTTCGGCGTTCGGTCCGGCGTAGAAATTATCGAAGCTCGCCGTGTCGGGCAGTTGCACCGACAGCGGCATCTGCGGGCCCATCAGAGTGCCGGCGAACCCGGCGGGGCGACGTCGTCGGGCGGCGGTGGCGCACCGCGGCCCCAGTACAGCGGACTGCGTAGCCAGCGCTTGCGCGCATGCCGTGCGCCGACCGCGAAGATCGCCGCCACCGGCAGCGCCACCAGCACACCGGAGAAGCCGAGCAGCTGGCCGCCGGCGAGCAGCGCGAAGATCACCGCCACCGGATGCAGGCCAATGCGGTTGCCGACCAGCAGCGGCGTCAGCACCGCGTTCTCCAGCAGGATGCCGATGCCGAACACGACTGTCACCGGCAGCAGCGCGAACAGTTCCTGGTCCTGCACCAGCGTGGTGACGATCGCCAGCAGGAAGCCGGTGGCGAAGCCGAGGTAGGGAATGAAGCTGACCAGGCCGGCGACCAGGCCGATCAGCAGCGCCACTTTGAGGCCGGTCAGCCACAGGCCGATGCTGTAGATCAAGGCCAATGCCGCCATCACCAGCAGCTGACCGCGGATCAGCGCGCTCAGCACCGAATCGATCTCGCGCGCGAATTCCTCGGTGTGGCCGCGCAGGCGCGGTGGAATCAGCTGATCGACGCGCTTCAGCATCAGTTCCCAGTCGCGCATCAGATAGAAGGTGACGATCGGAATCAGCAGCAGATTGGCGGCGAAGCCGAGCAGCGCAGGCGTCGAGCGGCCGATGCGGGCAAGCACGGTGCTGGCGATGTCGCCGGCCTGCGACCAGTTCTGCGTCAACGCACTGCGCAGGCCGGCGGCGTCCAGGCGGATGCCGGCGGGCAGGCGGATGCGCAGCTTCGGCAGGCCGACATCCTGCAGCCATTTCAACCAGTCCGGAATGTTCTGCGTCATCTGCACGATCTGGTCCTGCAGCATCGGCAGCACCAGCACCAGCGCGGTGATCAGCACTGCGAAGAACACCAGGAACACCAGTCCGACCGACAGTGCGCGCGGCACGCCATGGTGCTCGAGCCGGTCGCAGACCGGATTGCCGAGATAGGCCAAGACCCCGCCGACCACGAACGGCGTCATGATTGGGCCGAGGAAATACAGCATCAGCAGGGTGACGCCGGCGGTCGCGAACCAGCCCCAGTTTTCGCGGAACGATTGCAGCGGCGTCAGCGGCGGCGTCTGGGCCGGTACTGCGGGAGGCGAGGAAGGGGCGTTCATGGCGGCAGAATAGCTCGGGCGTGGTCGCGGTGGAACCAGGCTTGCTTGAGCTGATGCTTGCGTGCAGCGACTGCAGCGCCCGCAACAGACCCCGTCGTCAAGCCGCTAAAATGGCGCCCTTCTTTCCACGCCTGACTATCCTCCGTCCATGAACAAGCCCGCCGCATTGAGCTACCGCGACTCCGGAGTCGATATCGAGGCCGGCGACGCACTGGTGGACGACATCAAGAAGATCGTGCGTTCGACCCGGCGTCCCGAAGTGCTGGCCGGCGTTGGCGGTTTCGGTGCGCTGGTCGATCTGCCGAAGAAGTACAAGCATCCGGTGCTGGTGTCGGGCACCGACGGCGTCGGCACCAAGCTGCGGCTCGGCATCGACACCGGCCGTGTCGAAGGGCTCGGCCAGGATCTGGTCGCGATGTGCGTCAACGACGTGCTGGTGTCCGGCGCCGAGCCGCTGTTCTTCCTCGATTACTACGCCACCGGCCAGCTCGATCAACGCGTTGCCGCGCAAGTGATCAAGGGCATCGCGCGCGGCTGCAAGCTCGCCGGCTGTGCATTGGTCGGCGGCGAGACCGCCGAAATGCCGGGCATGTACGCCAAGGGTGATTTCGATCTGGCCGGTTTCTCGGTCGCGGTGGTCGAGAAATCCAAGATCATCGACGGAGCCAAGATCAAGCCGGGCGACGTGCTGGTGGCCTTGCCGTCGTCGGGCCCGCATTCGAACGGCTACTCGCTGATCCGCAAGATCGTCGAACGCTCCGGCGTCGCGCTCGACTCTGCGTTCGACGGCGGCACACTGGCCGATGCCTTGCTGGCGCCGACCCATATCTACGTCAAGCCGGTGCTGAAGCTGCTCGAAGGCGGTCTGCCGATCCGCGGCATGGCGCACATCACCGGCGGCGGCATCACCGGCAACCTGGCGCGCTGCTTCCCGAAAAACTGCGCTGCCGTAGTCGACACCGCCAGCTGGCAACGGCCGCCGATTTTCGACTGGCTGCAGCAGCACGGCGCAGTCGAGCAGGACGAGATGTGGCGCGTGTTCAACTGCGGCGTCGGCTTCGTCATGGTGGTGCCGCGTGCGGCACTCGAACGCACGCTAGCCGAACTCAAGCGCGCGCGCCTGCGGCCCTGGCAGCTCGGCGAAGTGGTGAAGAGCAAGTCGGCCGAAGTGCGTTTCGCTTGAGGCGCGCCGCGCGGGCACGGAGCGGTTAACGTGGGTGCACGTCTGGTCATATTGATCTCCGGTCGCGGACGCAATCTGCGCGCGCTGACCGAAGCCGTGCGGGATCGTCGCATCGACGCCGAACTGGTCTGCGTGATCAGCAATCGTGCCGATGCGGAAGGGCTCGCATACGCGCGCGCTGCGGGTATTGCTACCGAAGTCGTAGCGCACATCGATTTCACCGAACGCAGCGCATTCGATGCCGCACTCGCCGCAAGGCTGCGTACCTACGCGCCGGACATCGTCGCGCTGGCCGGCTTCATGCGCGTGCTCGGCGACGATTTCGTGCGCGAATTCGCCGGCCGCATGCTGAACATCCATCCATCGCTGTTGCCGAAGTACGCGGGACTGCAGACGCATCGTCGCGCGCTGGCGGCGGGCGATGCCGAGCATGGCGCCACCGTGCATTTCGTGACACCCGAAGTCGACGGCGGCGCGCAGGTGATTCAGGGCCGATTAACCTTGCAGCCGGATGATGACGAAGCGCGCCTGGCTGAGCGCGTGATGGGTGAAATCGAACTGAAGATTTATCCGCAGGCGGTGGCGTGGATGGCGCGCGGCGATCTGCGGCTGGTGGACGGTGCGGCGGTGTACAAAAGCCGACGTCTCGATCAGGCTTTGACGATGGCACAGCTGGAGGAAGCATTTCGATGAAGATCAAAACCTATTGCGGCCGGTGGTCCTGCATGGCCGTGTCGCTGATGATCGCGCTGGGCGCCGGCGCGCAGGCCGTTGCGGACGAGCCCGCTGCCGCCACTGTCGCGGCGACCGCCGCCGGGACCAAGGCTGCCGATGCGCTGCCGGCAATCGACGTGCGCTATGCGGTCAGTTGGGGCGGCCTCGGCGTCGGCAAGATCGATGTCTCGCTGAAAGCGGATGTCGGTGCCGGCTGCTATCAGTACACCACGGTGTCGCACCCGACCGCGCTGGCGCGCTCGCTATATGGCGCGCCGAACGAGTCGAGCCAGTTCTGCGTGAAAGACGGCCGTGTGCGCTCGAAGCATTTCAACTCGGTGCTGCCCGGCGACGACAAGCAGAGCTACACGCTGAATTTCGACTGGGACAAAAACAGCGTGACCGACGAGAACGGCCAGACCCGCAGCATTCCCGCGAACGCGATCGACAGCTTCGCGCTGCAGCAGGCGGTGCGGCTGTGGGTGGCGGCGCATGCCAAGGACGAAAATCCGCCGGTCGCCGAATTCGACATGGTCGACCGCAAGAACCTGACGCATTACCAGTTCAAGCTGACCGGTCACGAAACGGTGGAGACGCCGGCGGGCAGCTTCGATGCGCTGAAGATGGAGCGCATCGACAATCCGAAGAAAGAAGGACACTTCTGGCTCGCGGCCGAGCGCGACTACATGCCGGTGAAGATCACTACGCGCAACGGCAGCAAGCCGGCGGTGGTGATGCTGCTGAGCAAGTAAGCGTCCAGCTTGGTATGCGGCCATGAGCGAAACGAGACCGGTTGAACTCGGTGCAGGTCTGCGCGCAGCCGGCGTCAGCATCCATCACGATTTCGCGCCCGGCGATCTCGGCCGGCTGATTCTGATCCACGGCGTGCAGAATGCGCGCGACTACGGTTTCAACGCGGTGCATGAAGCGTACTGCGCCCGTATCGCTGCGGATTACCTGATCGACGGCGGCGGCGCGCGCGGCCGCTTCTGGCTGGCCAAGCGCGGCGACGCTGTCGTCGGCTCGGTGTTGATCATCGAGACGCCGGGCGGGCGCGCGCAGCTGCGCATCCTGTTCGTCGACGATTCCGCACGTGGCCTCGGCCTCGGCCGCTGGCTGGTGGAAGACGCGGTGCGCTATTGCCGGGCAGCGGGTTTCGCCGCAGTATTTTTGTGGACCGTCGAAGGTCTGCAGCGTGCTGAGGCGGTGTATCGCTCGCTGGGCTTCAAAGTTGTCGAGACCAAGACCAACGAAGACTGGGGCGGCACTTCGACCGAAGTGCGCTACGAACTCAAGCTCGGCTAATCGCCGGTGTGGCTCAGGCTGCGGTCGCCGCTTCAATGCGCAGCTTGCTCAGATGGCTTTCGATGTTCATCCGTGCCAGCGGCAGCAGGAAGGCATCGACGCCGCGATAAATCTCCGCCAGTATCTCGTCGATGCTGCGGCCGTCCGCCAGCATCTGCCGAACCTGCGCTTCGCGCTGGCGCCGGTGGCGCAAGGTCTGCTCGAGATAGAACACGCCGCCCAGCGCGATGCCGTGGGAGGGATAGATCACCGCCGGATTGGCGGCGATGACGCGTTCGAGCGTGGCGAAGTACTTGCGCATATCGCCTTCGGGGGCGGCGATGACGACGGTGCCGATGCCCTGGATCAGGTCGCTGACGATGCACCAGGCGCGGTTGTCCGGCATCAGCGCGAGCTGGCCTTCGTCGTGGCCGGGCACCGCCATCACGCGTACGTCATGACCATTCCAACGCGTGACGACATCGCCGTCCTGATGTGTTTTTACTTCGAGCCCATCGAAGAAGTTCGGTGAGCGCGCGCGAAGGCGTGCCTGCGTGTCTGCACTCATGCCGATCGGCACACCGGCGCTGCGCGCCAGTTCGTCGGCGCGCTGCTGGTGATCGGGATGATGGTGCGTGATGAAGATTTCGTCGAAGCCGAGTCTGCCGGCAGTACGCTGCAGCTTCGCCAGTTCTTCGCTCGACTTCGGCGAGGGATCGACCAGCAGGCGTCGTGCATCGGCGTCGCCGATCAGGAAGCAGTTGGTGTGCTGCGCCGGTGGCACCGTATTGGAACGTACCAACAATACTTTGACGCCGTACTGCGCTTCCATGACCGGTACGCCGTCGCCGATCGACTGCACGAATTCATGGAACGGAATCGTCGTCGCCGCGGCGTCTTCCACCAGCGCGCGCAGTGCCATCAGTGTCGGCGGCGCCAGCAGAATTTCACCGCGCCGGTAGCGTTCCATCCAGACCTGCGGCGTCGCCCAGTCGCCGCTGTCGAGCTCGCGCGCTTCAAGCCGGAACTGCGGGCGCTCGCTTAAGTCGAGCCGAAAGAAATGCGTATTGAAGCGCAGCGGCGTCAGCGGCGGCGTCAACGCGGTACCCATCAAGACGCAGTGCTCGATGCAGTGATCGCGTGCAACACCTGGACCTGCGAAGCTCCAGGCCACACCAAGCTCTTCTTCGAGTTCACGCATCAGCGCACGGAACAGGCGCGGTTCCTGTGCGAAATGGGTGTCGGCCTGATAGACGTGATCCGCGTCCGGCAAATCGACCTTGCCGCCGGGGAACGCCTGATAGCCTGGGAACGCCGCCAGTTCGCGATGGCGCCGCACCATATAGATCTCGCCTCGATGGCACAGGATTGCAGTGACGGCGTCGACGATGGGCATGAGGCAGTGAAATATCGGTTGGAAGTTCGCAGGCGCGCTTTAAGTCGTGCGCGGCCGCGTTACTGACACTTGCATTCGGGTGGCGTGACGCAGGATGCGCCCGGCACCTGATTCACAGCGAGGCCGGGCTTGCACATCGCCGCCTGACCGGTTGGGCAGGCGACCGAGCAGGCGCCGCAGTTGCCGATGGTCGGCGCCGTGCACGCGGAGCCGCCGGTGCTCTGGATATTGATGTTGCTGTCGGTGCCGCGCGCGCTGTTCTGTTTGATGATCACCGGCGAGGCCGGCTGTGCGCAGACGGCGCTGGCGCCGAACACGAGTGCGGCAAGCAGGGCAGACTGGATACGACGCATGACAATCTCCTCGATCAGGCGATGGCCGGCGATCAGGCGCGGCGGCCGTTAAGAACATGCGCGCAATCTTAGCGAGAAGTCGCGCGCAATGTGGCCCGGCAGACCGGATCGTCGGCATCCGCTTTACAGCGCCGCCGTCGCCCCGACCGCTGCGCCCTTGCCCCCGGCGGCGGCACTCTTGCGCGTGACCCGCCAGGCCAGAATCAGCGCCAGGAACGTCAGCGCCGCCGCCAGCAGGAATGGCGCACCCGGCAGTTTCCAGCTGCGCTCGGGCTCGATGAAATGCGCGAAGGTCAGCGTGAACAGCGCCGGCCCGATCAGGCCGGTCAGGGCCATCACGCAGCCATTGGCACCCTGCAGCTGGCCTTGCTGGCTGGGCGATACCAGACGCGTCATCAAGGCCTGCGAAGCGGGTCCGAACAGGCCGATCAGCGAGAACACCGGCACGCAGAACCAGACCAGTGTGCCGTTTGGCGCGAGCCCGTACATCGCGAAGCCGATGGCGCCGAACAGCAGGCCGGCGAGCAAGGTGCGGCGTTCACCGAGGCGTGCCACCACCGGCTTGATCAGGCCGATCTGCACGAGGATGTTGCAGATGCCGGTCGCCGCCAGCAGCAGGCCCATCGTGCGTGCGTTCCAGCCGTAGCGATATCCGGCGTACAGCACGAACGCGCTCGGCAGCACATTGTGCGCGAGCCAGTACAGCAGGTTGACGCCGGCTAAGCCCAGCAATTGTGTTTGCGAACGCAGCAGCGTCAGCGAACCGAGCGGATTGGCGCGCTTCCATGAGAACGCCGAACGCTTTTCGTGCGGCAGCGACTCCGGCAAGACGAACAGTCCATAGAGCGCGTTGAGCAGCGCCAGCACGGCGGCGCCGACGAACGCCAGCCGCGGTTCGATCGCGCCGAGAAAGCCACCGAGCGCCGGGCCCAGCACGAAGCCGAAGCCCCAGGCCGCACCGACCAAGCCGAACGCGCCGGCGCGTTTTTCCGGCGGCGTGACGTCGGCGATGTAGGCGCTGGCGGTGCTGAAGTTGGCCGCGGTGATGCCGGAGATGATGCGGCCGACGAACAGCCAGGCCAGCGTCGGCGCGAACGCCATGAACAGATAATCGAGGCCCAGGCCGAAGCAGGACAGCAGGATCACCGGGCGCCGGCCGAAGCGATCCGACAGCGCGCCGAGCAGCGGCGAGAACACGAACTGCATCAGCGCCCAGGCGGTACCGAACAGGCCGTAGATGCGCGCACCGTGCACCGGATCGCCGCCGGCAAACGCCACCACCAGCGGCGGCAGTACCGGGATGATGATGCCGAAGCTGAGCACGTCGATCAGCGCGGTGACGAAGATGAATGCCACGGCCGCGCGGCGCTTCGATTCGAGGGGTTCCGGTGTGCTCATGGTGCGCAGTTTACTCGGCGGTCGATGCAACGATTAGTCTGATCCGATGCTTGCAGATTCACAGATAGCCATCGAAATCCAGCATTGAACAGCTGCGTACACCCTAAGGCTTGTTGTGCGGCTCGGATAGGATGTGAATGCCCAATTTGCACGCAGGCGCGGCTCGTTCGATCAACCGATGAAGCTCGCCGACGTGGCTTCCACGTGCCTTGCTGTCTCCTCATGCGTCCTGGTCATACGCGACGACTAGTTTCTTCGGCGCAACCTGGCGCCAGGCCGTGCTCAACAGTTGCCGAAAAAAATCGGCATCCATGTCGGCCAGTTCGACCTGGGTCCAGCCGAAGCGGCCCCAGTGCGGCACGCTGGAGAAGGTCGCGGGATCGGTCGCAGTCAGCGCGGCCTGATCGGCCAGCGAAAGCTTCAGCACCGAGTGCGCCGCCTGCGCCGACAGCGTCGCGAAAATCTTGCCCTTGACGCGAAACGACGGGCTGCCGAAATGATCGTGTTCCTCGCTCGACGGCAGCGATAGCGCGAGCGCGCGTGCCACGGCCATGCCGAGCGGCGAGTTTTGCTGGGTCTTGTTCATGCCAGCGGAGTCGACACGGTCCACAGGTGTCCGCCCGGATCGGCCAGCCGGCAGCGCCGTTCGCCGTCCTGACCATACTCGATCGGCGACAGCTGCCTGGCGCCGGCGGCGACCGCGCGCGCCACCGCGGCATCGACATCGCCGACCTGCAGCCACAACTGCATCGTGGTGCCGCCGAGATCCGCCGCGCTGCGCACGCCGATTGCGGCCGTCTGCGGATATTCGTCGGCGAGATACAGCGTGGTTTCGCCAATGCGGATTTCGGCATGGCCGATCTTGCCGTTGTCCGGATCGATCCAGCGCATCACTTCAGTGGCGCCGAATGCGGCGACGTAGAAATCCAATGCAGCCGCGGCATTGCTCGTGCACAGATACGTGCTAAGGCGGCTTGCGGTAACGGACGAGTCGATCATGCGAGCTTCCTCGAATACGGCGTCTGGTCATAATAGCCGCTGTTCTTAGCCCGATCGTCTGCTGCACATGATCCCAACCGTGTTCGAAGAGCTTGGCGGCGAGGCTGCGCTGCGTGCGCTGGTCGATACGTTTTACGACGCCATGGATCGCGAGCCGCAATTCGCCGGCTTGCGCGCGCTGCACCCGGCGCTGCTGTCCGGTTCGCGCAACAAGCTGTTCTGGTTTCTATGCGGCTGGTCCGGCGGTCCGGATTATTTCGTCGAGCGCTTCGGCCATCCGCGCTTGCGCGCGCGCCATCTGCAGTTCGCGATCGGCGTCGCCGAGCGCGATCAATGGCTGCAGTGCATGGCGCAGGCGATGGCAAGCTGTGCCATTGCCGAACCCTTGCGCAGTCGCCTGTTGACTTCGTTCGCCCAGACCGCCGACTGGATGCGCAATCGCTCAGAAGTTTGAGCGACTCCGCTGCGAAATCAGTAGCGCGCCAACAGCGAGTCGATGTCGGCGCGCATCGCTTCCATCGATTTGTACAGCGGCACGTGCATCATGCGCGGACCGCCGTTGACGATGGCGGCGAAGGCGATCCAGCCGCCGCCCTTCTTGCGCACGTAACCGGCGATGCCGGCGACCGAGTGCGGATCGTCCATCGTGCCGGTCTTCAGGGCGACGCGATCGAGCCAGGCCGGGCTGCCGACGCGCAGGAATGCGAACGGCGCTTCGCGCGGCACCACCAAACCGCCATAAAACGCCGGGAATTTGCGGGTATTGCGATATTGCGCGGCGAGCAGGCCGACCAGATCGTCGGCCGACAGTAGATTCTCCGGTGTCAGGCCACTGCCGCTGAACAGCGTTGGCCCAGCGGTGACCGCCTTGCTCGACTTGGCGTGTGCGCGGACGACGAACTCGGACAGTGTCTTCGCGGCATCGGCCAGCTGCCCGGGCGACTTCGGTGACTGCGACGCCGCCAGATTCAGCGTCAGCATGTCGGCGATGTAGTTGTTCGAGAAGCGCAGCATGCGGCCGAGCTGTTCCTTCAAGCTGAGGCCATCGATCACCGCCAGCGGATAGGCCGAGGCGGAGACCGCGTCGCGGCTCAGCTCGACTGCGCCGTCGACCTTGATGTTCATCTCCTCCAGCGTCTCCTTCAGCAGCAGGCCGGCGCCCATGGCGCCGTCGGACATTGCCCGATACATGCTCTGTGCGCTGCCAAGCGGGATGGCGCCGCCGACGCGCAGACGATCGCCGCTGTCGTCGGTGACGCGCTCGACCCAGTAGCTCGGGCCGTCGTTGGCGCCGACCGTCTTGATGCTGCCGTCGATCGCGATCGGCAACTTGGCCACGCCGCAGCCGCTGACCAACGCCGGCTGGCCGACTGTGGTCGAGCGGACGTCGATGCACCAATTGCCATAGTCGACGCCGACCGCGGACAGCGGCGCGTTATAAGCGGTATCGCTCTTGCGCAAGGCATCGCAGCGATCCTTGGTTTCGCAGCCGAGCGGTCCGAACGGCGAGGTGTTGACCAGCAGCCGGCCGCTGACCTGACTGACGCCGGCGCCTTTCAATTGTGCGGCCAACGACCACAAGGCCTGATGATCGAGGGTCGAATCGCCGCTCTGCAAAATCAGATCGCCCTTGATCCGGCCGTTGGCGAACGGGCCGACGCCGAGCACGCGGGTCTGGAAGGTTTTGTCGGCCGGCCAAACGTCGAGCGCGGTGGCGGCGACGGCGAGCTTGGTCAGCGACGCCGGCGTCAGGCGCTGGTCGGCATCGAGCTGCTGGATGACGTCGCCGCTGTCGAGATCGACTGCCGCGGCGGTGACGACCGCGCCGGAGCGTTGCAGGCCGCTCAGCGCGGTCCATTCGGCGTGTGCCGGTGCGCTCAGCGCCGTACCGCAGCAGATCAGAATCAGGGAGGAGAAATGGCGCGCGGCGCACGCAGTTGGGACAGCTCGATGCAACTGGGGCATTCGGTCTCCGCAGGATTAAGGTGAAGGCTGACGGCGACGACAGGTCGAGCCTAAAGCGTTCACTGTACAAAACTTTTGACCTAAGCAGTATGCCGCGTGCGCGGCTTCACACTGCGCCTGCAATGCGACCGGCATTTGGGTTAGCGTAGGCTCGCACCGGACTTGGCCGGCGCCAATCAACGCTGTGAAGCAACGGCGGCGCGCGAGTTGCAAGGAAATGTGCGCGGTTGTGATATGCAGCAAGCACGGATAGTCGCAATGCAAGTGGATATGTTCAGTCGGATCCTGCGCCTGGCGCGCCTCAGCGGAAATAGTCGCCGATGGGGCGGCGCACTGCTGCTGGCAAGCGTCGCGCTCAGTGTGCAGGCGCAACCTTGGCTCGAAGTCGGCGACCGCGCGTTGCGCAGCGATGTCGAATTGCTCGCGGCGCGCGGTTTGATCGACGGCGTGGTGACGACCTGGCCGATTCCGGCCGGTCAGCTGGCGCGGCTCGCCGACGACGAGCGTCTGAGCAGCGAACCGGCATTCGTGCAGGCGGCTGCCTGGCGTGTGCGAGCGCGTGTCGATCTCAAGCGGGACAAGCCAAGCCTGCAGCCGACGGCTGATGCCCGCGTCACCAATGCGTCCGATACGGTGCGCGACTTCGGCACGCTGGCACGCGATCAGGCCGATGTACGCGCCGGTCTGCTGTGGGATAGCGCGAGCGTGGACGCCGCCTTGCGCGTCGGCGAGCAGACCCGCTTCGATGGCGACAACGCCCGCTTCGCGCTCGACGGTAGTTATGTCGCCGCGCTGCTCGGCGGCATGCGCTTCTACGGCGGCTGGGTCGAACAATGGGATGGGCCGGGCTGGACGTCGAGCCTGTTGCTATCGAACAACGCGCGTCCGTTTCCTAAGATCGGGCTGATGCGCGACGATACGCATGCGTTTCAAACGCCCTGGCTGAGTTGGATCGGTCCCTGGCAGCTGAATTTCTTCGTCGGCCTGCTGGATGGTCCACGCACCGACAAGAACACCGTGCTGAGCGGTCTGCGCTTCAGTTTTAATCCCTTGCCGGGGCTGGAAATCGCGCTGACGCGCGATACCGAAATGTGCGGAAGCCACCATCCCTGCAATCCGTTGAAAGCGGAATTCGGTGTCCGCAACGATCCGCAGAGCACCAACACCACCAACGACGAGGCTGGCATCGATTTCAAGTACAGTCACAGTTTAGGCGCGCTGTCGATTTCGCCGTATCTGCAGTTCATGAACGAGGACACCGGGCCGTTCACGCACGCCTATACCAGCTATCTCGGCGGCCTTTCATTGGCGGGCCCCTGGGGCGAGAGCGGTGCGCATTGGCGCTTCACCAGCGAGTACGCCGATTCGGTGGCGACGCTGAACTGGTTCGACTTCGGCAAGAAGGCCACCGGCACCGCCTACAATAACGGTGGCTATACCGACGGCTATCGCTACCGTGATCGCACGCTCGGCTTCTCGCTGGATAGCGATTCGCGGCTGCTGTCGCTGGCCGGGCAACTGACCGATCGCGACGGCTGGACCTACCGGCTGGTCTACTACCGCGCGCGAATCAATTCAGCGGCCTTGGCGGCCATACAGCAGGGCGGCAGCACGACGCGCAACGTCGTCAGCGCGCAACCGGTGTTCATCAATCAGTTCGAAGCCGGCCTGTCGGTGCCGCTGCGGCTGTTCAGTTTCGATTTCGCGGTGCGCGGTCAGGACGCGCAGCCTTACCCGCATGCCGGCGGCAAACTCGCGGTCGAAGGCGGCATCAGCTACCACTTCTGAATCGGTGCCGACCCGCGCGCTGCAAACACCAGCGCGGCTTACTGCGATCAGCGCTTCAACGGTATTGCTGTATCACCACCGGCCGCCGCGGACTGCGCAACAGCAGCCATAGCAGCATGCCGCACAGTAGCGCGGGGACCAGTAGCGGCAGCATCAGCAGGCCGATCAGCGGCACCACGACCAGTGCCACGACGCCCGCAATCAGCAGGCCGACGAAGCCGCCGATGAGGCCGAACAAGCCGCCAATCACGCCGAAGACCAGCTTGAACAGCAAGCCGATCAGGGCCAGCGACAGCCAGCAGCCGAAAATCACCAGAGCCAGCAGCAGGAATCCGAACACGGCGCGCACCTCGCTTTGCGAATACCGATTAGATGCATCTTGGGACCGGTTTGGATTAAAGCAAGCCTTGCGCGCGTAAAGCTTGCCGCCGCGTACGCGGTCTGGATCAAGCCGCGGCTTCCAGCACCTCGTCGGTCCACACCTGGAAACTTTCCAGCGTCGCTTCGCCATACGAGGTGGTGATGGCGACGTCGGCGGCATCGCGGCCGCGCGCGATCAGGATACGGCCGATGCGTGGGAAGTTGTGGCGCGCATCGAAGGTGTACCAGTGGCCGCCGAGATAGGCTTCGAACCAGCCGGAGAAGTCCATCGGCGCATTCACCGGCGGAACGCCGATGTCGCCGAGATAACCGGTGCAATAGCGCGCCGGGATATTCATGCAGCGGCAGAAGGTGATCGCCAGATGGGCGAAGTCGCGGCACACGCCGCGCGTTTCGTTGTACGCCGCCCACGCGGTCTTGGTGGAATGGGCGTATTGATAGCCGAAGCTGATGTGCTTGTGCACGAAATCGCAGATTGCCTGCACGCGCGGCCAGCCTTCCGGCGTAGTGCCGAACAGATTCCACGCGGTTTGCGACAGCTGATCGGTTTCGCAATAACGGCTGCCGAGCAGATATATCAGCGCCTCCTGCGGCAAATCCTGCACCGGGTGCTGCTGCGCATAGGGCACCACCGGATCGGGCAGACCGCTGTCGCGCACCAGCGCACTGCTGCGTAGGCGCAGGCGCCCGGGCGGCGCCAGGATGCGGTTGCACCAGTTGCCGAAGCCATCGCGATACCCGCGGATCGGAATCGACGGCTCGAGGATCAGATGATCCGGGCTGACGATGTCCGAGGCCCGCGTGTAGTGGATGTTCAGCGTCACGATCATCGGCGTCGGCTGCGGGCAGTTGTAGACCAGATCGTAGCCAACGCGGATTTGCATCGTGCACCTGGAAGCTGAGTGTCTGGGTTCAGAGGCACTTTGCGTGCCGCTGCTACTTTAAAGACCATCCACGCCGAGGAAAGTTTGCGCGCGATGGCGATGATGCTCAAGCTGCATGGATCGCCGCGGCGGCGAGCGGCAACAGGCGCGCCAGCAGTGCGGCCCAGTAAGCCTGACCTGCGCTGTCGGCGATCAGGTCCTGACGGATTTCCAATTCGACATGGGCAATGCCGCGGCGTTCACCATGCTGCGGCACCGTGTAGTCGTGCTCGTCGTCGACCGCGTACGGCTGGTTGTCGCCCACCGTCCAGCGCTGCTCGGCCTGCAGCAGCGCCAGCAATGCGTGGCCGAGCCGCGCGTCGCGGTGGTACAGCACGCCGATCTGCCAGGGCCGCGTCACGCCCTGGTAGACCGGCGTGAAGCTGTGCAGCGATACCAGGATCGGTGCGCTGGCGGCGCGCTGACGCCGGTCGAGTTCAGCGCGCAGCTGCGCATGGTAGGGATGGAAAATCGCCTGCGCGCGCCGCGCTGCCTCGTGCGCAGACAGTAGCTGGTTGCCCGGAATGACGGTGTCTTCGCTGCGCGTCGCGATCGAATCGGCGGCTTCGAGCGGACGATTGCAGTCGATCGCCAGGCGTGAATATGGTTGCAGAATGGCGCAGGCGTCGAGCGTGGTGGCGAGTTGCAGCGCGACGCCGGCGGCGCCGATGTCCCAGGCGATATGACGCTGCAATTCCGACGCGTCGACGCCGAGATCGCCCAGCGCGCGCGGCAGGCGCCGACCGGCATGATCGCAGCACAGCACGAAGCGCGAGCGGCCTTGCGCCTGCACAATCTGAAACGGTGCAGGCTCGTCCGAGCCCAACAGGTTTGGCGGTGCAGTCATCGACACTGAAGCCTCGAACGGCAAGACTGCACGATAACTGAATCAGCCCGGCGATCGCTGTCGCGCAAGGCCGTGACAAGCTGATGCAAGACCCTTTTCGAGACTGGATTCCGATGCGCAAACAGCAGGACCGGCCGCCGCCGATTGCAGGTCTGACCATCGTCATCACTGGCGCTTCCAGCGGTATCGGCGCCGCTGCCGCCAGGCAACTTGCGCGCGCCGGCGCCACGGTCTGCCTGGTGGCGCGGCGCGCCGATGAACTGCGCCGGCTGCGTGCCGAAATCGTCGCTGCCGGCGGCTGTGCCTATGACTACGCCGCCGATCTTGCCGATCCCGCCGCGCTCGAAACCTGCGCAACGCGTCTGCTGGACGAGCATGCGCGCATCGATGTGTTGATCAACAACGCCGGCCGCTCGATCCGGCGCTTGCTGCGCGAGTCGCTGGAGCGGCCGCACGATTTCGAGCGGACCATGCAGATCAACTATTTCGCCGCCGTGCGGCTGACGCTGCGGCTGCTGCCGCGCATGCTCGAACAGGGCGCCGGCCAGATCGTCAACGTTTCCAGCGTCGCTGCGCTGATGACGCCGCCGCGCTTCGCCGCCTACCAGGCCAGCAAGTCGGCACTCGATGCGTTTTCGCGTTCGCTGCGGATCGAACTGCGCGCATCGGGCATCGACGTCAGCCAGATCAACTATCCGCTGGTGAAGACCTCGATGACGGCGCCGACCCGCGCCTATAACTATCTGCCGCAAATGGAAGTGGACGCTGCGGCGCGCTGGATTTTCGACGCCGTGCAAAAGCGTTCGGCGCGGCGTACGACAGTGCTCGCCACTACCGTGCAGATCGCCGTCGCGCTGTTCCCGGGCCCCACGCTGCGGCTGCTGGCTGCGTACTATCAGCACCGCGCGGACTGTTTGGCGAAGCTGATGCAGAAAGACGCGCAGGCTCCTTCGAGTTAAGGAACCTCTGAATAAGCTATTGCGCTCGGCATCTCGCGCGAATCCGGTGCTCGGAATCCTCACATACTCCTATGTATGCTGCGGTTCCTGCGCTCCGTGTTCGCGCGACCTGCCTTC
>JAQGNU010000104.1 GCA_028291645.1 Nevskia sp. | reverse complement strand
GCGCCGCCTCGCCCTACGCGCCGGCGCATCCGCCGTCACCGCCGTTTTCTGCGTCCGGTGCTTGCGCCGATTACAGCGTCGGCAGCGTCAACTACAGCCTGCTCGGCAGCATCGCGCTACCGTCGGTAGCGGCGAGCGGCGTGGCGAACCCTTTGCCGCGCAACACCTACGCGCAAGTGCTGCGTAACGATCCGGAATTCCTCTCGCCGAGCGCGGTGCGCGGCGCCGAAACCAGCGGCCGCAACTACGACTTCGCCAGCTTCACCGTGGTCGCCGGCTACGACAACAGCACGCCGGTGGACAGCAACGCCAACGCGACTTCGGCAAGCCAGCCGGCCGCCGGTGCCAGCGAAGTCGTCGAAGGGCTCTATGTGCGGCACAGCAAGTCCACCGGAGTGACCTACCAATGAAGGCGATGCTGCGTCGCTGCTGCTGGCTGCTGCTGAGCCTGACGTGCGCGCTGCCGGCGCTGGCGGACGACATCGATCTCTACAACAATCCTTCCGCCAACTCGCTGCAACCGCCGTACACGATCATCGTGCTGGACCTGAACCTGCTCGGCATCTGCAACAGCGTGCTGACGCAGACTTCCAATCCGAACAATCCGGACGCGCCGCAGCTGTGCCTCAACATCACCAACACCATCATCCTGAGCGATCTGCTCGGCGGCCTCACCAGCAATCCGACGGCATTCCTGACCAACCTGCTGGTGGGCACCGGCACCACCGACAGCGGTCGCGCCCAGGCTCTCTGCAATCTCTACGGCCTACTCGGGATCAATTCACCGGTGGTGGCACTCCCCGGCGTCGGCCTCGTACTCCAGCTTCTATTGGGTGGCGTGTCGACACTGACTTGCGGCACGCTCAATTTCCTGTTGGGCATTCCGCTGCTGAGCAGCATTCTCAACCCGCTGCTGAGCGGCTTCGTCGGCCAATTGATCAGCGGCCTCATCAGCCCGCTGCTGTCGACCGTGGTCGGTCAGCTGCCGTCGGCAGTCATGGGCCTGCTGCAGACCACGTTCAGCGGCGTTCTCAACCTCGGCCAGACCAATCTGCTGTCGCTGCTCGGATCGATCCTGCAGAACCTGATCAACACCAATGTCGCGATCGTGATCTCGCATGCCGACCGCAGCAACGCGACCGGCTCGCCGGGCAGCACCTGCAGTTTCGCCGATACCGCCAGCATCCCCGGCGCACGACGAACCACCGTGGGCTGCAGCAACGGCGCTTACTTCCTGCTGGGCTTCACGCCGTTGGCCGACCAGAGCACCATCAATGTCGTGCTGAACAAGGTGCTCACGTCGCTGACCAACATTCTGAGTCCGACCAACCTGCTCAACTCAACCACTGCCTTGCTGAGCACGGCGCTGACCACGCCGACGCAGTTGCTGCCGCCGTATCAGGGCAAGGAAGTCTATGCCGAGATCGCGCACTATCTCGCCGGCAACGACATCTACAACGCGCCGCTGGCGCGCTGGGACGGGCTCACCGGCCTGCTGACGCGCGACACCACGATCGAGCTTAGCAACGGCAACTACTCCAAGCCGGCACTCGCCTGCCGTACCGCCAACGTGCTCAACGTGACCTTGACCAACAACATCCGCGATAGCGAGTCGGATGCCACGCTGCGCAGCTATTTTCCGGGCCTGCCGGCCACCGGTGCGATCACGCTCGGCAACGTCGTCCAGCAGGCGCTGAACCCCGGCTTCGTCGACAACGCCGGCCAAAGAATCAATCTGCAATCGTATTTCCTGATTCAGAGCCTGCTGACCAGCACTTCGACGCTGGCCAACAGCGGCGCGACCCTGCTGACCTACGCCGATTCACTGGGTCTGCTCGGTCTCGGCCAGTCGGTCGCGCAGCTGATGCAGCCTTCGTTGATCGTCAACGCCTCGCTGGCCAGCGCGACCACCACCAGCAGCGCGGGCACCACCACCAACGGCCTGCTGTCGCCGGCGTTCTTCTCGATCTTCAAGCCCGACGCCAACGCCAATACCACGCAAACGGCAGGCACTTCGAAGCCAGGCTGGTTCGGCAATCTGAAGCGGCTCAATCTGAATCAGATTACCAATGCCAGTAGTTCGGCAGTGGGCAGCTCCATCTACACCGATGCCACTTGCAGCGATGCCAGTGCGATCGCCGGCAGTTGCACGTCGGCGATCGCCAGCGATGGCCGCATCGCCACCACCGCGAAAACCTACTGGACGCAAACCGGCCAATCCAAGCTCGGCAGCGCTTCGGTCGATGGCCGCGAAGCCACGCTCGGCGGCGCCGGCCAGAACATTCCCGGCTATGTCTATGGCGGCGGCGGCGTTCCCGGGCGCAAGAATGCGGACGGCGGACGCACGCTGTACTACGACAGCTATGGCGCGCCGAGCGTCAACAATATTCCGGTGCTCGCCGGTCTCACGGCCGATGATGCCGTCACGCCGTCGTCGGACTTCATCCAGGAGCGCAAGGATCTCGCGACTTCGCTCGACTGTCCGGCCACGTCGACACCCGATCCGCAGTGCGTCCAGTTGATGATGTATGCGCGCGGTTACGACGTCGGCACCTCGTCGGCGCCAAAAACCGATATGACCGCGGTCCGCAGCCGCAGCTGGATGCTCGGCGCGGTGCTGCATGCGCGGCCGGTCGCGATCAACTACGGGGGTCGCACGGGTTATACCAAGGCGGACCCCGATATCCGCGTGCTGTTCGGCTCCACCGACGGTTATCTGCGCATGCTCAAGAACGGCCCGAGTGCGGCGCCGTCGGGACAGGAGGTTTGGGGCTTCATGCCGCGCGCCGTGATGCGCAATCTGAATACCTTGCGCGACGATGCCTACAGCTCGCCGAATCATCTCGGCTTTCCCTACGGTGTCGACGGCGCGCCTGCGGTACTGATCAAGAGCGTCAACAGCACGACCGGCGTGCCAGCCCACGTCTACGCCTTCTTCGGCCTGCGCCGCGGCGGTGGCAGCTACTACGCGCTCGACCTGAGCAATCCGGATGTACCGAGCCTGATGTGGGTGCTGAACAACACCGGCGTCTACAGCGCGACTTATTCGACGCCGGGCCTGATCAGCGGCTCCGCCACGCAGTTCACCGAACTCGGCCAGACCTTCTCGACACCGGCGATCGGCAAGGTCCTGCTGCAGGGCGAAACCAGCGCGCGCTCGGTGCTGATCTTCGGCGGTGGCTACAACGGCAGCGTCAACGGTACCAAGCTCGGCAAGGATCTCAACAACAGCCGCAACGCCACCGCATCCGCGCAGGTCGGTGTCGATGACAGCGTCGGCAATGCGATCTACATGGTCGACGCGCTCACCGGCGAGCTGCTGTGGAAGGCGGCGAAGTCGTCGAGCAGCAGCGCGTCGTACAGCGCCAGCAGCAAGACGTTCTCGCATCCGCTGCTGCAGGACGGCATCCCGTCCGACGTCACTGCGATCGATACCGATGGCGACGGTTACACCGACCGCGCCTACGTCGGCGACACCGGCGGTCACATCTGGCGCGTCGATCTGCCGATCACCTCGACCGGTGCCGATCGCAGCAAGTGGACGCTGAGCCTACTCGCCAGCCTCGGCCGTCACGCCAGCCCGAGCAGCAACAATACGCTGGCGAACGACCGGCGCTTCTTCCATGCACCGGACTACGTGCCGGCGCGCGATCCGATCAGCAATGCGGTCTACGATGCGGTCGTGATCGCCTCCGGCGACCGCGAGGATCCATTCAACGGCAGCACGCTGAACGATCTCTACGTGCTGCGCGACAAGGACACCATCAGCGGCAAGACGCTGACCGACACCACTACGGTCGACGGCGTCATCACCAGCGAAACCGATAGCCGGCTGCTGATTCGCTCCGGCACCAACGGACTCACGGCGTTGCCGGCGAGCTGCAGCGGCGCGGCATCGAGCTGCGCCGTCAGCGGCATCACCAACGGCTGGCGCCTGGCGCTCAGCAGCAGCGGCGAGAAGGCGACTTCGGCTCCGATCACCGTCGGCGGCACCGTCCTTCTGAGCAGCTTTGTACCGCCGAGCGGCGCCAACGCCTGCGTGCCCAGCGAAGGCAGCGCCAAGCTCTATGGTCTGAGCCTCGACGACGGCCGCCCGACGATTGCATTGTTCAGCGCCGATGCCGACGGCGATTCGCGCTCGGCGTCTGCCGCGGCACCCGGTATGCCCGGCGAAATCAACGGCCTCACCACCAGTACGCTCGGCGTCAACGCACAAACGCTGGACGTGCAAGTTGTACCGTTCTACCGCGTATACTGGCGCGAGCGCCGGGGTGACGAAGAAAAGCCAGTGCCGCAATGATCGCAAATGTTCCGGGAAGTAGTCGGAAGGGACGACAGCGCGGGTTCACGCTGATCGAACTGATGATCGTGGTCGTCATCGTTGCGATCCTTGCCGTCATCGCATTACCGAGCTACACGCTATTCACCAATCGCGCCAAGCGCGCCACCGGCAAAGCGCAATTGCTGACGCTGGCGCAGCAGGAAGAATCCTATTTTTCCGACCGCAAGAAGTACGCGCCGGTCTCGCTGATCACCAGTTTGCCCAGCAATTTCGGCTATCTTTCCAGCGACGGCACGCTGGCCGCGAGCGCCAGCAGCGACTCGATCTACCGGCTCAGCGCGGTGCAACTCGGCTCGGCCGGCAATGCTTGCACCGGCACCGGCACGCCGGCTTACGATTACCTGATCATTGCCACGCCGCTGAACGCTCAGAACGGTGATGCGCGCTGCATGACGCTATGCCTCGCTTCCACTGGCGATAAAGGTGCGACCGGCACCGACGGCGCGCAGGCCTGCTGGCAGAAGTAAGCGCGCAACGCGCGCCCTGACTTAGGACTTTTGCTCGGGGCTGTCCGCCACTGCAGTTTCAGCCGCCGTTTCCGTCGCCGCTGCCGCGCCTGGCGCCTTCAACTGCTTGGCATGGCGCGCGGCGATCAACATATCGAGCACCAGCAGCGCGGCGCCGATGCTGATCGCACTATCCGCCATGTTGAACGCGGCAAAGTGCCAGTTGCCGATATAGAAATCAACGAAGTCGACGACGAAGCCGCGCAAGCTGCGGTCGATCGCATTGCCGAGCGCACCGCCGAGGATCAGCGCGAACGCGCTGGCTTCGAGACGATGATCGTACGGATGCTTGCGCAGCCACCAGAGAATCCAGCCGCTGACCATTGCGCTGAGCAGAATGAACAGCGCGGCCGGCGCGCTGTTGAACATCGAAAACGCCGCGCCGGTGTTGTGCATATTGGCCAGGTTCAGATGCGGCAGCAGCGGCACCGAATCGAAACGTGCGATGTGGCGCTCGACCAGATATTTGCTGCCGTGATCGAACAGGATCACGCATAGCGAAAGCCATAGCCAGTGAATGTTCTTGGTGCGGTGTTGCAAGGCTGCGCCCTCGGCTTCGTCGGCTGGTACGGAAACTAGATGTAGCGGCGCCGCTCGCCGGCACCGGCGACATTGGTCGCGCAGCGCGCGCACAGCGACGGATGCTCGGCATCGGCACCGACATCGTCGCGACGATGCCAGCAGCGCGCGCATTTCTGCGCAGTGCTGGCATGCGCTTCGATCCAAATGGTTTCGCCGCTGGCGAGCTGCGCTTCTACCGCGCCTTGGGCGCTACGCTGTGCCGCTGGCCGCACCGACGCCGCGCTGGTAATGAACCAGAAGCGCAGTTCGTCGCCGGTGTGCGCCAAAGCTCCGTGTGTCTCGCCATCGGCATAAACCGTCACCGCTGCATCCAGGCCCGAGCCGATCAGTTCGCGCGCGCGCAAATCCTCCAGCACTTTTTTTACCGCATCGCGCACTTCAGTCAGCCGCGCCCACGGACCCTCGTCATTCATCGCCGGCAGCGCGTGCCAGATCTGCACGAAAATGCTGCCGCTACGATCACCCGGCAGCAGGCGCCAGATTTCATCGGCGGTAAACGACAGGATCGGCGCGATCCAGCGCACCAGCGCTTCGGCGATCTGCAGCAGCGCGGTTTGCGCGGAGCGGCGTGCCAGACTTTTGGGCTGCAGCGTGTAGAGCCGGTCCTTCAGGATATCGAGATACAGGCCACCCAGATCCACCACACAATAATTGTGCAGTTCCTGATAGACCTGATGGAATTCGGCATCGGCATAGAACTGCTGGATGCGCGTTTGCAGCTTGGCAGCTTCGCCGATTGCCCACCGGTCGATTTCGACAAGCTCCGCCGGCGCCACGCTATCGCGCGCCGGATCGAAGTCATGCAGATTGCTCAATAGGTAGCGCGCGGTGTTGCGGATGCGCCGGTAGGCATCGGCGATGCGCTTCAGCAGATTGTCGGAGATCGCAATCTCGCCGGAGTAGTCGCTGGCCGCAACCCACAGCCGCAGCACGTCGGCACCGAGCGTCTTCGTCACCGTCTGCGGCGCGACCACATTGCCGAGCGACTTCGACTGCTTGCGGCCCTGCTCGTCGACGGTGAAGCCATGCGTCAGCACGGTGCGATATGGCGCGCGGCCGCGCATCGCCACCGACGTCAGCAGGCTCGACTGGAACCAGCCGCGATGCTGATCCGAACCTTCCAGATACATGTCGGCCAAGGGCGCCAGGCCGTCATCGTCGAGCGCGGCGGGATTGGTCGACACGAACGAGCACTGATGTGCCGAACCGGAATCGAACCAAACGTCGAGCGTGTCCGGGCACTTGTCGTAATCGTTCGCATCGGCACCGAGCCAATCGCCGGTGCTCGACGAGAACCAGGCTTCGAGACCTTCCTTCTCGACGCGATCGGCGATGCGATTCAGCAGCTCCGCACTCTGCGGATGCGGTGTCTGCGTCTGCCTGTGCACGAACAGCGCGAGCGGCACGCCCCAGAAGCGCTGACGTGAAATACACCAATCCGGGCGACCTTCGACCATGCCGCGCATGCGCGCCTGGCCCCAGTCGGGAATGAAGCGGATGCTTTCGTCGATCGCTTTCAGCGCGGCGAAGCGCACTGACTTCTGCTTGCCGTCGTACACGCCGTCCGGCAACTGATCCATCGCGATAAACCACTGCGGTGTGGCCAGCGTGATCAGCGGCGTCTTGTGGCGCCAGCAATGCGGATAGCTGTGCGTGATGGTCGACTGGTGCAGCAGCGCATGCTGTGCGCTCAGCGCTTCGAGAATCGGTCCTTCGCTCTTGCGCACGTGCAGGCCGGCGACCGCAGGCGTGCCTTCCTTGAAGGTGCCATTGGCCGCGATCGGATTGCGCACTTCGATGCCGTACTCGCGGCAGACGATGAAGTCGTCGAGTCCATGCGCCGGTGCGGTGTGCACGAGTCCGGTGCCGGCTTCCAGCGTGACGTGCTGGCCGAGTAGCACCGGCACATTGACATGAGCAAACGGATACAGCGCCTGCAGTTTCTCCAGCGCCCTGCCCTCGACGACATGACCCAGACGTTCCGGCTCGACACCGAGGCGCACACCGACGGATTCGAGCAGACCTTCGGCAACGATCAGTCGTCCGTGCGCACCGAAGCGCGCAAGCACGTACAGCAGATTCGGATGCACCGTGATCGCCTGATTGCCCGGCAGCGACCACGGCGTCGTCGTCCAAATGGCGAAGCCGATCGGCTCGCCGGCATCGTCGGCGAGACCGAACTTCGCAGCGACCGCCTTCGGATCGGCGGCCCACAGCGCGACGTCGATCGCGGTCGACTGCTTATCCTGATATTCGACTTCCGCCTCGGCCAGCGAGGAACCGCAATCGAGACACCAGTGCACCGGCTTGAAGCCGCGCACGACGTGGCCGTTGGCAACGATGCGCGACAGCACGCGCAGCTGTTCGGCCTCGTAGGCCGGCTGCATCGTCAGATACGGACGCTCCCAATCGGCGAGTACGCCGAGCCGCTTGAAGTCGGCGCGCTGGCGTTCGATCTGTTCGTGCGCGTATTCGCGGCAGCGCACACGAAACTCGGACGCCGACAATTTGCCCTCTTCTTTGGGGCCGACCTTGCCGTACTTCTTCTCGACCTGCAGCTCGATCGGCAGACCGTGGCAATCCCAGCCCGGTACGAAGGGCGCGTGGCGGCCATCAAGGCGCGCGGCTTTCACCACCATGTCCTTCAGCACTTTGTTGACCGCATGGCCGATGTGGATATCGCCGTTCGCATACGGCGGGCCGTCGACGAACCAGTACGGCTTGCGCGACTGCGTAGCCTGCTGAATCTGCGTGTATAGCGTTTCCGCTTCCCAACGCGCCAGCATCTGCGGCTCGCGTTGCGCCAGATTCGCCTGCATCGGGAAGTCCGTCTGCGGCAGGTTCAGCGTCTTCTTGTAATCCGTCGGGGCGGTGGTTTCGTTCACGTCGTCGCTTGCAGTTGTTCGAAGTAATTACGGGCCTGATCGCCATCGGCTTGCATTTGCGCCGCCAGTGCTTCCATGGAATCGAACTTGAGTTGCGGCCGCAGGAATTGGCAGAACTCGATTTCCATTTCGACACCATACAGCGAGCCGCTGAAATCGAACACATGCGTTTCCAGCACCGGCGCTGTCATGTTCAAAGTCGGCCGTACACCAAGACTGGCGACAGCGGGCAGACCCTGCGGCTGATCGCGCCAACGTGCACGCACGGCATATACGCCATGTGCCAGCGCATGCGTGTGGCGAATGTGCAGATTCGCGGTCGGCATGCCGAGCTTGCGGCCCAGCTTGAGGCCGCCGCGGACACGGCCGAGCACGCTGAATTTGCGGCCGAGGATGCGTTCGACCTGCACCAGATCGGGAATCGCCAGCGCCTGCCGCAGCGCGGTCGAACTGCAGCGTTCGCCTTCGCTCAGCACGCCGTTGAGACCTTCGGCTTCAAAACCGAGCACCTTGCCCTGCTGCTGCAGCAAGGCGAGATCGCCGCTGCGCCGATGGCCGAAGCGGAAGTCGTCGCCGACGACCACCGCGCGGGCGCCGAGGCGCTCGACCAGAATCTGTCGGATGAAGGCTTCACCGCTGAGCGACGATAGCGCGCGATCGAAGCGCAGCACCAGCACGCAATCGATGCCGGCATGCTGCAGCCCGCGCAGTTTGCCGCGGAAACCGGCGACGCGCGGCGGCGGCGGCGTATTCGATACGCGCGCGAAATACTCGCGCGGCGTCGGCTCGAAAATGATCGCGGTGGACGGCAGCGCGTATTGCCGCGACAGGCGCTTGAGCCGTTCCACCAGCGCCTGATGGCCGCGATGCATGCCATCGAAGTTGCCGATCGAAACGACGCAGCCGCGATGGCGCGGTGCCAGATTGTGCAGACCGCGAATCAACTCCATAAGGGTATCGAACCGGATGCGTCAGCTCATGCAAGACCGGAATTATACGGCCTCGCCGCGCCCGGACCGCAGGTCGCGTGGACGCAGCCCGAGAACGAACAGCAGGCCGCAGTACACAACGATCGCCGCGGCAATCAGTTCGCTCAGCCGCAGTGCACGACTCCAGGTGCCCAGCGCCAGCCAACTCGGCAAGTCGCCCATCAAAGCGAACAGCAGCGCGCCCATCGCCAGGTTCGCAGCCAACAGACGCCAGGCGAAGCCACCCCAGCCGGCACCTGGACGATAGATGCCGTCGCGCCGCAGGCGTCGCAGCAGCAGCAGGGAATTGACCCAGGCGGTCAATGACGTCGAGGCCGCCAAGCCGACATGTGCTGCACGGATTTCGAAGTAGCGCGAGCAGGCGAACAGAATCACGCTGGAACTCATGCCGACTACCAGTCCGATCACCGCATAGCGCACCGGTAGTCGGGTTTCCTGGCGTGCGTAAAAACCCGGCAGCAGAATTTTCACCAGCGAAAACCCCATGAAGCCGAAGCCGTAGGCGCAGAGTGCATAGGTCGTCATGGCGACGTCTTCCGCGGTGAACTTGCCGCGCGCGAACATGGTCGCCACCAAGGGGCCGGCCAGCACGATCATGCCGACCGCGGCGGGAATGCCGATCAGCAGCATCACGCGCAGGCCCCAGTCGAGCGTCATTGAAAACTGCTCAGGCGAGCGCTGCGTGTGCTGCCGCGACAGCGCCGGCAGGATCGCGGTGCCGACGGCGATGCTGAAGATGCCGACCGGGAATTCCATCAGCCGGCTGGCGTAATAGAGCCAGCTGACCGCGCCATCACCGATGAAGGTCGACAGATTCGAATTCAGCAGAAGACTGACCTGCGCCACCGACGAACCGATCATCACTGGTCCCATCAATCGCAAAATCCGCTTGACGCGTGCATCGTGCCAGCCCCAGCGCGGCCATGGCAGCAGATTCAATTTCAGCAGCGACGGCAACTGGAACACGAACTGCAGGATGCCGGCGGCGAATACCGCATAGGCCAGCACGTAGACCGAGTTGGCATCGATGAACATCGATGCGATCAGACACAGATTGAGAATCACCGGCGTGAACGCCGGCACTGCGAAGCGGCCATAACTGTTGAGCACGCCGCCGGCCATCGAGGTCAGCGAGATGAACATCAGATACGGAAAAGTCCAGCGCAACAGCCCACCGGCCAGCGCCTGCTTGGCCGGATCGGCGCTGAAACCGGACGCAAACATCCACACCAATACGGGCGATGCGAGGCAGCCGATCAAGGTCAGCAGCGCCAGAATGCCGCCGAGCGTGCCCATCACTACCGCCACCATTTCGCGTGCCTGCGCGTGCGGCTCGGTGGTCTTGGTCTCGCTGAACACCGGCACGAAGGCTTGCGAGAACGCACCCTCGGCGAACATGCGGCGGCCGAAATTCGGAATCTGCAGTGCGACGAAGAACGCATCGGCACCGCCGCCGGCGCCGAACGTCGCTGCCAACAGAATCTCGCGGACGAAGCCGAGCACACGCGAAATCAACGTGAAGCCACCGACGATGCCGCTGGATTTAAGTAGACTTCTGGACATTGATGATCATTTTGCCGCGATCCTTGTGCCGGCCGAAATGCTAGGCGATCGGGCCGGCCTGCGAGGCCCGCCGCTGCCCGCGGACCCGCCTGCTGAACGGGCTTCCGGCGTTGACAGGAATAGCGGCGGCGCAGATACTACGCGACTTTCTCAAGCCCTGTTGATCCTGGAGTCGTCCTTGGCAAACACCATTCAAGCTCGCAAGCGCGCGCGTCAGTCCGAAAAGCATCGTGAGCACAACAACGCCCAGCGCACCATGCTGCGCACCACCGTCAAGAAAGTGGTCAAGGCAGTTGAGAGCAAGGACAAAGCCGCTGCCGAGACCGCCTACCAGGAAATGGTGCCGGTGCTGGATCGCTACGCTGCGCGTGGCCTGATTCACAAGAACAAGGCCGCTCGCCACAAGAGCCGCCTCGCCGGCCACATCAAAACGCTCGCCGCCAGCGCCTGAAGCTTCTTCGTTGCATAAAAAAAGCGGCCTTCGGGCCGCTTTTTCGTTGGTGCCGCCAATTCTGCGGTCTCTTGTAAGTCGAGCCTCACTTCTGCGGCAGCGTATCGCCGAACCCGGCACCGTGCGCTTGCGGTGCCGCCGGCTTGGCTTCGCCGCTGAACCAGGCCGACACTTTCTTGCCCCAGTCGTACAGGAAGGTATAGCTGACCGGCACCACGACCAGCGTCAGTAAGGTCGAAGTGATGATGCCGCCGATCACTGCACGGCCCATCGGTGCCTGCGTCTCGCCGCCCTTACCCATGCCGATCGCCATCGGCAGCATGCCGAAGATCATCGCCAGCGTGGTCATCAGGATCGGCCGCAGACGCACCTGGCCGGCGGCGAAGATTGCCTGGTTCAAGGTCTTGCCTTCGCGCAGGCCCTGGTTGGTGAAGTCGACCAGCAGAATCGCGTTCTTGGTGACCAGACCCATCAGCATGATGAAGCCGATCATCGAGAACAGATTGAGCGTGGTGTGCGTGATCAGCAGCGCGATGAACACGCCGGCCAGCGACAACGGCAAGGACATCATGATCGCCAGCGGCTGCAGGAAGCTGCCGAACTGCGAAGCCAGGATGAAGTAGATGAAGAGCACCGCGAGACCGAGCGCGGCGAGCGCCGACAGGAAGGCCTCGTTCATCTCCTGCTGCTGACCGCCGACATCGAAGCGGAAACCCGGCGGCAGTTTGGTCGCGTCCATGACTTTCTGCACATCGGCACCGACATCGCCCCCAGGGCGGCCTTCGGCGTTGGCATAAATCGATACACGCCGCTGCTGATTGAGCCGCTTCAACTGCTGCGGACTGGCGGTCTCGACGAACTGTGCGACCTGCCGCAACGCCACCAGCAGCGGTTGTCCGTTGGCATCCAGGCGCGTGTTACTGGAGATGTAGAGATCGCCCAGGTCAGCAGCGATGCGGCGATCGGTTTTCGGCAGCTGCACGATGACGTCGTAGTCCTGACCATCGGGGCCGAGCCAATGGCTGATGGTGTCGCCTGCCACCAACGGCCGCAGCGCGTTGCCGATACGCGCATTGCTCAAGCCTAAGTCGGCGGCGAGGTCGTTGTTGATGCGTACTGCGACTGTCGGATTGGCGCCGGTCTCGCTGCTTTCCAGATCGGCGATGCCGGGAATCTTGGCGATCTTGGCCATCAGCTCCAGTGAGATCGCAGTCAGCTTGTCGGCGTCCGGACCCAGAATCGAAATGAATACCGCCTTGTCGTAGCCGATCGACAGCGCGATACCGCCGATCGATTTCAGACGCTCGCGAATGGCGCCTTCAAGCTCTTTCTGCGAACGCCGATGAGTGATATCGCGGTCGGTCAGCTTCAGATCGACGCGCGAATAGTTTTTACCGTCTTCGGAACCGACCACCGTGCTGACCGTCTCGATTTCCGGAAAGCTCTTCAGCGCGTCCTCGACCTGCCGCGTCTTCGCATCGGTATACGGCAGGCTGGAACCGATCTGCGTGTTCAGGCGCAGCGAAATGAAGCCTTCGTCGTCCGCCGGCAAGAACTCGGTACCGATCATCGGCAGCAGGAAGAAGCTGCCGAAGAACACGAATGCGGCGATCCACAGCACAATGCCGCGATTGCCGATGGTGGCCCAACGCGGCTTCAGCGCATGTACATCGTTGTGGCGGAATGCACGAATCGGACTGAACACCGGGACATAGACCCGATGACGCCTGGGCGCCAGCGCCCAGGCCAGCAGGCGTCCATAGCCGCGATGCGTCGCTTCCACACCGGTTTCAACGCGGTCGAGCAGACGTCCCAGCCAGGGCAGATATCTGAAGCGCCCTTCAACCGGATCGCGCCACACCGACGACAGCATCGGATCGAGCGTGAAGCTGACGAACAGCGACACCAGCACGGCGACCGCGACGGTGATGCCGAACTGGAAGAAATAGCGGCCGATGATGCCGTTCATGAATGCGACCGGCACGAACACCGCCAGAATCGCGAAAGTCGTCGCCATCACTGCCAAGCCGATTTCGTTGGTGCCATCTTCAGCCGCACGACGATGGGTCTTGCCCAGATGCAG
>JAQGNU010000093.1 GCA_028291645.1 Nevskia sp. | reverse complement strand
GCTTCGTTGAGGTATTCCAGAACCTTGCTATCGCCGCGCATGACTGCTCCAGAGCTATCGGTGAACGGGAACCACCGTAGACGGGTCCGCAGCCTGAAGCAAGTGGCAAACGATTCACGTTTTTGCGTGATAAGCCTTCGCCCGACGACCTTAGGATCGAACCGCGGGTTTCCACATTGGCGTCTTATCTGGCCGAATTGCCCTGCTCGTCCCGAGCAGCTTCACGAAGTGCGTTTCGTCGGCGCGGTGCAGGGCAGGGGCGTGGCCGATTTCGTCGGCCGCGCAGCAACTGCCGGCTTTGTCTCGTGCGCCCTGCACAAGTCGCGACGCCACGGGTATTCAAACTCACCCGTAGATATCGGACCTATCTCCGAGCTTTTTGGCTAACGCTGGACCTTGCTGTCCAGCGACAAACAGAAGGTGCTTACAATTGCTGCAAGCACCTTGGGTTATCGCTACGCGATTACGCGGCAACCGGGCCTTGGCACACCGCGCTTTGCACGCGGGAGGCGCGGGTTTTTTCGTTGACCGGACGATTCTTCTGCTGATTGAATCGGTCGGAGATCATCAAAGCAACCATGGCGATCAGAGATGCGCCGAAAGTGCCGAGAATCATGCTGACATAGGGGATGGCCGAGATTTCCATTGGATGTTCCTTTGCCGATTTCGCCACCCCGCAACGGCGCGTGTGGTGATTCAGGCGATTTCAATGGAGCTTTTATACGCGCGATGTTGCGGCGCAACAATTGATATTTGATCCGCTAATGGTTTAGAAAAATTAAACGTTGTTCAGGAATCGAGCGGGGCAAAGATGAGGTATCGCCGCCGGGATCGCGTGTCCAGGCATTTTCCGTTCAAGTCCCTGCGTGCGCTTCAGCCAAAGCTCGGCTTGACGATCGCTAGCATCACCATCGCGACCAACGCGAGCGCCGGCACTTCGTTCATCAGGCGAAAGAACTTCGCAGTGTGCGTATTGGCACGGCGGGCGAAGCGCCGCACCGTTGCCCACAGCCAGAAGTGGTAGGCCACCAAGCCCAGCGCGAGCGTCACTTTGACGTGTAACCAGCCCGTCTTCAGCGGCCAGTAACCGAACCATAGCCAGAGCCCCAGCACAACTGTAAACACCATGCCGATGCTCATGATCGCGAGCAGTTTGCGTTCCATTGCGCAGAAGCGCGCATAGCCGGCGTCTTCGCTGACTTCGCAGTGGTAGACGAACAGGCGCGGCAGGTAAAACAAGCCGGCGAACCAGGTGACCATGAAGACAACGTGGAAGGCTTTGATCCAGAGCATAAGAGTTAACTTGGGATGACAGGGACGCGAACCGCTATTATCCGCGGTCCCGTAATGCTTTAGAGGAAGCCAGTGATCAAGCTTGGCATCGTTGGCGGTACCGGCTATACCGGTGCCGAGTTGTTGCGTCTGCTGGCGCGGCATCCGCAGGCACGCGTCAGCGTGCTGACATCGCGTCAGGAAGCCGGCAAGCGCGCCGACGCGCTGTTTCCGCACCTGCGTGGTCATACCGATGTAGTGTTTTCGGCGCCGGACGCCGATGCACTGGCCGCCTGCGATGCGGTGTTTTTCGCGACTCCGCACGGCACTGCGATGAACCTGGCGCCGGCCTTAGTGGAGCGCGGCGTTCGCGTCATCGACCTGTCGGCGGATTTTCGTCTGCGCGACACCGCGGCCTACAAGCAGTGGTATCAGCATGATCATGCCTGTCCGGAACTGCTGCAAGAGTCGGTCTACGGCTTGCCGGAAATGAATCGCGACGCGATCCGCAAGGCGCGCGTGGTCGGTGCGCCGGGCTGCTATCCGACCGCGGTGCAGCTTGGTTTCGCGCCCTTGCTCGAGGCCAAGGTGATTGATGCGAATGCACTGATCGCCGACTGCAAATCCGGCGTCAGCGGTGCCGGTCGCGAGGTCAAGCTGGGCTCGATGTTCGGTGAGGCTGCGGATTCATTCAAAGCGTACGGCGTGCCTGGGCATCGGCATTTGCCGGAGATCGAGCAAGGTTTGCGTCTGGCGGCGAACGGCGCCGTCGGACTGACTTTCGTGCCGCATCTGACGCCGATGATCCGCGGTATTCACGCAACGCTTTATGCGCGCCTGCTGAAGCCGGACGTCGACGTGCAAGCGCTGTTCGAGCAGCGCTTCCGCAACGAAGCCTTCGTCGATGTAATGCCGCCCGGCGCGCATCCGGAAACGCGTTCGGTGCGGGCTTCGAATGTCTGCCGCATCGCCGTGCATCGTCCGCGCGGTGGCGAGGTCGTCGTCGTGCTGGCGGTCATTGACAACTTGGTCAAGGGTGCGGCGGGTCAGGCGCTGCAGTGTTTCAACCTGATGTTCGGACTCGACGAAACGCTGGCGCTGGATACGCCGCCGCTGGCGCCATGAAGGTGGGCCGGCGGTGGTGAAGAAAGTTCAGCACAAGGTCATCATCGCCACGCATCAGCCGTGGCGACGATCGGGGATCATTGCCGGGCTGAGCGCGCTGCTATTGCTCGGCGGCTGGGGGCTGTACTCATACACGCGTGCGACCACCGTGTCCGACTTCGAGCGCGCGCAGAGCGAGCGCGATCAGCTGCTGGACGAGCGCCGTGCGCTGACGCGCGATCTGCGCAGTGCGCATGGCGAAATCGACAAGCTGAAAGACCAAGTTGCCTATCTCGGCCGCTCGCAGGAGATCGACGACAGCGCCTGCGCGACGGTGAAGAAGTCGATTGCCGATCTGCAGGCGCAGGATTCGGACCTGCGCGAGCAGTTGGCGTTCTATCGCGGCATCGTTTCGCCGCAGGAATCGCAGGCGGGCGTGCGTGTCTACGAATTCAAGGTGAGCAAGGCCGCGCAGGCCGATCAGTATCACTATGAACTGGTGCTGATTCAGTCGGTGCGCCACGATAAACGGCTCGCCGGCGCGATCGATGTCGTCTTCGAGGGCGTCAAGGGTAGCCAGAAGCAAAGCTTCAAACTCAGCGACACTTTGATCGACGACCGCAAAAACCTGTTATTTTC
>JAQGNU010000197.1 GCA_028291645.1 Nevskia sp. | reverse complement strand
GCTACGTGCGCGTCGCGTCGCGCTGAGCTTGCCGGCTGACGCGTATCAGTCGACCAGGCTGATCGCCGCCGCGGCACGCCGCGCTTTCGAGCGCGCATCGTCGATCGAATCGCCCAGCGCCAGCGCCACGCCCATGCGGCGCTTGCCGACGATTTCGGGTTTGCCGAACAGGCGCAAGCCGGTGTCGGGTTCGGCCAGCGCGGCGGCGGCACCGGCGAACAGCGGCGCTTTGCGATCGCCCTCGCACAGGATCGCGCAGGAGGCCGCAGCACCGCGCTGGCGGATGTTCGGAATCGGCAAGCCGAGAATCGCGCGCGCATGCAGCGCGAACTGCGGCAGGTCCTGCGAGATCAAGGTCACCAGGCCGGTATCGTGCGGGCGCGGCGAGACTTCGCTGAAGATCACGTCTTCACCTTTGACGAACAGTTCGACGCCGAACAGGCCGCGACCGCCGAGATTGGCGGTGATTTTTTCGGCGATCGCCTCGGCCTTCGCCAGCGCCACCGACGACATCGGTTGCGGCTGCCAGGATTCGCGATAGTCGCCATCGATCTGCAGATGACCGATCGGCGCGCAGAAGCGGGTGCGGATGCTATCGCCCTGCGCATAGCGCACGGTCAGCAGCGTGATTTCGTAATCGAACGGCACGAAGCCTTCGACGATGACGCGGCCGGCGCCGGCGCGGCCTCCGGCTTGCGCGTAATCCCAGGCTTTCTGCGCGTCGGCGAGCTCGCGGATCACGCTCTGGCCCTTGCCGGAACTCGACATCAGCGGCTTGATCACGCAGGGCAGACCGAGCGCTTTTACGGCGGCATGATAGTCGGCCTCGGTATCGGCGAAGCAGTACGGCGAAGTCGGCAGCCCGAGTTCCTCGGCGGCGAGCCGACGGATGCCTTCGCGGTCCATCGTCAGCCGCGCGGCGCGCGCGGTCGGAATGACGGCGTAGCCTTCGGCTTCGAGTGCCAGCAGGGTCGGCGTGTGGATCGCCTCGATCTCGGGAACGATGTAGTGCGGTTGTTCCAGTTCGATCACGCGGCGCAGTTCGGCGCCGTCGAGCATCTTGATGACATGGCTGCGATGCGCCACCTGCATCGCCGGCGCATCGGCATAGCGATCGACCGCGATGGTCTCCACGCCCAGACGCTGCAGCTCGATCACGACTTCTTTGCCGAGCTCGCCGGAACCGAGCAACAGCACCCGTGTGGCGTTGGCGGACAGCGGCGTACCGAGTGGGCGCATGGGGTTCGATCCTGGAGAAAGCATGAACAAGGGCGGACAATAGCGGCGCTATTCTGCGTGCCGCATCGCCCTGCGCGCAAAGTACACTCACCGCCCTTCGCGATCACCAACCGCCGCCCGCCACCGATGACCCGCCGTACTAAAATTCTCGCGACGCTAGGCCCCGCCACCGACGACCCCGCGGTGCTGCGGCGCATGCTGCACGCCGGTGTCGACGTGGTGCGGATGAACTACTCGCACGGCAGCGCCGCCGACCATGCGCGGCGTGCTGCCGAAGTCCGCGTCGCCGCGTTGGAACTGGGCCTCGACATCGGCATTCTGGCCGATCTGCAGGGCCCGAAAATCCGCATCGAGAGCTTCGCCAAGGGGCCGGTGGAATTGATCGAAGGCCACAGCTTCGCGCTCGATACCGCGATGGGCATCAACGCTGGCGACGAGCACGCGGTGGGCTGCGCCTACGAACGCCTGCCGCGCGACGTGCGCCCCGGCGACGTGCTGCTGCTGAACGACGGCGCCATCACGTTGCAGGTCGAGAAAGTCGAAGGCACGCGCATCGATACCGTCGTGCTGCTCGGCGGAATTCTGTCGAACCGCAAGGGCATCAACAAGCAGGGCGGCGGACTGTCGGCGGCAGCACTCACCGACAAGGATCGCGAAGATCTGCGCCACGCGGTCGGCATCAATGTCGATTTCATCGCGGTGTCGTTTCCGCGTTCGGCTGCAGACATGCACGAAGCGCGGCAGCTGATGCAGGCGGCCGGCGGCGCGTGCGCACTGGTGGCGAAGATCGAACGCGCTGAAGCGCTACCGGCGTTAGGGAGCATCATCGAAGCCAGCGACGTGGTGATGGTCGCGCGCGGCGATCTCGGCGTGGAAATCGGCGACGCCGAACTGCCGGGCTGGCAGAAAGTGATCATCGCGCAATCGCGCGAAGCCAATCGCATGGTGATCACCGCCACCCAGATGATGGAATCGATGATCGTCAATCCGCTGCCGACGCGCGCCGAGGTTTCCGACGTCGCCAACGCGGTGATGGACGGCACCGACGCGGTAATGCTGTCGGCCGAAACCGCCAGCGGCCGCTGGCCGGTGAAGACGGTGGAGGCGATGGCGCGCGTCTGCGCGGCCGCCGAAAACGCCGCGCCCAGGCAGCGCGACGACAGCCGCCTGGAAACGCATTTCGAGCGCGTCGACGAAGCGGTCGGCATGGCCACCGCCTGGACCGCGCGCCACATGCACGCTACGGCAATCGTAGCGCTGACCGAATCCGGCAGCACCGCGCTGATGATGTCGCGCTCGGAAACGCAGATTCCGATCTACGCGCTGACCGTGCATGAGCGCACGCGCCGCAAGATGGCGCTGTGCCGCGGCGTCTATCCGGTAGCGTTCCAGCCGGCCGAATCCGACTCGCTCGCGATCGTGCAGCAGGCGATCGAGGGGTTGAAGTATCGCGGCGTGATCAAAAAAGGCGACCGCGTACTAGTGACCAAGGGCGATGCCGATGGCAGCGGCAGCACCGGCGGCACCAACTCGATGAAGATCGTCACCGTCGGCTGAAGTGCGTTGCCGGAGTACGAGGAAATCTAAAGTGAACTTACATGACCACGAGCTCGTCGGCGCTTGCTCAGCTTTTATTTTCCGGCTGACAGAATTTCTTGGTGCTGGCGCTGCAACCGCAAAAGACAATCCGAATTTCCTTCGAATCGTTATTGATGATAAGAAAATTGACTGCAAGGCTGATATTGCCTCTACAAATGGTCGCTATTTCTTTAGAAATCCGGAACAGTACCGTCGCTTCTACATTCCTCATGCGGACTCTCCCGGCATCTATTTCTTCTTTAACAAAGCAGGCATCGCGCTTTATGTCGGAAAGTCAGAAATAGACGGCGGTATCGGGAGACGGGTTTCATCGCACATAGGCCGCTCCGAGGGCGATGAATTTCCATATCTCGCATTCCCGGAGGCCCAGTACGTGATCACAGTCCCTTTTCTTCAGGCGCCTTGGCTCGCTCCGGCGTTTGAGTCGTTTCTTCTTGGCAGATATTCGTTTTCTTACAATTTAAGCCTTGCGCAGAGAGAGCTTGCGGAGCCAGTGACGTAACGAAACGAGAGGCAGGGAAAGGGGTGAAGCACATTGAACCCCGGCACAACAGGAGCAGTTGGAGTCTCTTGGGTCTCGTTCCTTAACCAGCGTTACGAACCGACATTTCCACTCCGATTTGGCATTTGCGCCTATTGAGAGATTTTTACGGCGGATATCACCCAATCGATCGCTCCATCGCTGACCTCTGCTTTGAGCTTGCAGAGCCCCTCGCCGCAAGCAGCCGCGATCTGCAGATCGACAGCATCGCCTAAACCAACCTCGTAGACTTGATTATCTCTACCGAAACTGCATGTCACGTTGCCGCATGACAAGACGCCCGCAATCTCGACTACCTTTGAACTCTCCTGCGACGGAGATGTAGTCGTAAGGGCTGACGTGGCAGCATCATTGTTTTTCCCATAAAGGCTTTGACCAGTCATAAGCGATGAAGCAAGGACGGCTAGTTCTTCCTGTCCCGTCATTTCTACATATTGTTGCTTGCCGTCATCCGTGGGCTGGCTCGTGTAGCTGATCGGACCTGTAACACCGGAGGCATCCCACCTATAGCCATTTTCGTTCATTGTCGCGTCCATCGCCGAAACCCATTGCGCATTGGTGGCAGGACGTGGCAGAGACACGGTCATTTCCGCCTTACACGAGACCTTGTGTAACCGATCGTCGATCGAATCGGTTCGTATCGCATTGAGAACCACTTTCAACGCTTGCACTTTGGACTTCACGTCCTCGCCTTTGCGTCCCACAACTGGTTGCTGAAGCATCGCATCGGCAAACAATTGTCGTACGAGATCCTTGGTACCGTCGTCAGAGCAGCTGACTTTCGATCGGTTCAACCATCCGCATCCGGCAAGGACAAAGACGACTGTCGACATCGCCAGCAGGCGCGCATGCCTCCGTACTCGAATCACTAGAATCCCCATTTTCCCACGCGTTTCTATGTTTCCCCAATTAAAGATTACTAGCAGCCTATTGGACTATCTGAGGTGCTTCTGGAGTTGATTGTGCACGATATGAGGTAAAGATTTTTAGACCTGAGGAGACTATAGGTTTGCTTCGTTTCGATTGATCGTGACCAGGGGCTATCGGGGAGCCATCCGGGACGATGGGTGGTGCAGGTAGTCAATGGGCGCATGCGGGTTGCGGAGTGGGAGCGCATCATCCGGCACTGTTGCACTTGGTGTTTGAAACCGCCCGGTTATGCCACGGACGTGTATTCGAGCAGTACGATCAAGCGGCATATACTCGATACCGATATGTTGTGGCATAGGCTGGGCGAAGTGCAGTGAGCGTTAGCACGGAGATAATCGGAACCTGCTGGGTTTCGTGCCTCAACCCAGCCTACGAACTGACGGAGTTCTTGCGATGCAGACACTAGATCAAGATTTCTTCGTCATCGGTCATCGCGGCGCGCGCGGTCATGCGCCGGAAAACACGCTGCTGGCGATCGACCGCGGCATCCGTCTCGGCGCGCATGCGGTCGAGTTCGACGTGCAGCTGCATCCGAGCGGCGCACTGCTGCTGTTCCACGATCTGACGCTCGACCGCACCACCAACGGCCGCGGCGCGCTGCTCGATTGCGACTTCGACACGCTGCGCAAGCTCGACGCCGGCCAGGGCGAACAGATTCCGACGCTGGAAGAAGCGCTGGAACTGATCGAACAGCGCGTCGTCGTCAACGTCGAACTGAAAACCGCCGACGGCACCGGCGAGGCGGTGGCGGCTAGCTTGCGCAACTACATCGACGCCGGCTGGCCGGCCGAGCGCTTCCTGGTGTCGTCGTTTCATCTGCCGGAGCTGTGGGAGTTCAAGCAGACCGCACCGGAGATCCCGGTCGGCGCGCTGCTCGCCGGCGTGCCGCTGGATTTCGCTGCCTGCGCGGTGGAGCTCGGCGCGGTATCGCTCAACATCAGCGCGGAATTCGTCGACACGCGGCTGCTCGCCGATGCCAGGGCGCAT
>JAQGNU010000024.1 GCA_028291645.1 Nevskia sp. | reverse complement strand
AATCCGCTCAGCTTCCAACCGGGATCGCGACCAGTACCCTAACGCTAACACCTGTCCTGAACGCGGGTGGCACGGTGACTTGGACCTGCGCAGGTACCATCCCAGCGAAGTACTTGCCCGCTAATTGCCGAGGTTGAGCTGCTTAGCAAGCCAGCGTGGGGCGGGTGCAACCCGCCCCACGTGACTTCGCATAGTGGGTCACGACCCACCTTACGATTCAACGCCGCCTCCGGGCGGCGTCTTTGTTTAGGAAGTTGAAAGTGAAAGCTGCGGATGTCGTGCGTGGTCTGGTCTGGGTTCTGCCGCTAGGCCTTGCGCTTCCAGTCCAGAATTTGAACGGCTGGAGGGACTACACATCGATCCTGGCTATTAACCTCATTCTAGCAATCCTTCTGCTTGCACCGTTTCGCAAAACGCAGGCGGATAACTCCAGGCACGAAACGTTTACCATCGTCGCAATGCTGCTTTATCTGGCGGCAATTGCGATCAACCCTTTTCTCAGCCAAGTCCCTTACTTCTCGGAAATTGGCGCCGCCCTATGCAGCTTGTTGCCGCTGACTTTCCTGGCGTATCTCGCTACCCGCCGATTTCGTTCCCCACTATTCCGGCTGAATCTCAACTGGATTTGGCTGGTGGCCGCGGCGCTTTCAATCTTCGGCATCCACGAAGCGGTGATGATGGGCCATCGCGCGTTAGGCCCCTACACCGATGTCAACACGCTGGCAGCTCTATTCAATCTTGCAGCGATTCCACTGGCTGCTATCTGTATTTCCGGGCAAGCACGGCAGCGCCATTGGGCTCTTTTGACAGTTCTCGCGATTGGCCTGGCGACCGCGAACTCCAAAGGCGCTTACCTCTCGCTCGTTCTCTCCCTGCTCGCTATTGTGTTTTGTCTGCGTGGCGTATCGGGATGGAAATTACGCGCGTGCGCGGTCGCGGGAGCGCTGGCGCTGGCTTATATCGCGATTACGTGCGCACCGGGTGCACATCGCGACTACGGCACGGAGCAGGCGCCGTCGGTCATGGCCCGGTTATGGATGTGGAAATCCGCACTTCATGCCTATTGGGCCGAAGCGCCCTTCTCGGGCACAGGGCTTTATACGTACAAGCTCTTGTATGCGCAGTATCGCGATCCGCGCGAAATCTTCAGCAGCGGCGATCAGGCTCACAATGATTACGTGCAATATCTGTTGGAAGGTGGACCTGCGCTTCTTCTTGCATTGCTGTTAGTGGGGCCCGGATTGGCAATTGCCTCCATGCGACGCTCTGCGCGCCTGCCACTTCTGATGTCGGGAGCGCGGGCAGAGGCGATTGGTCTCGCCGGCGCCTGCCTGGCCTTATCTATTCACGCGACCGTCAATTTTATTTACAAGACACCGATCTTGATGGTCATTGCAGGGCTATATCTCGCACGCATCGTCGAAATCCAGGGCAATGAATCTACGCCGTCGCGCGAGGCAAGCAACCGTTTCTTGTCGAAGCCGGTGATGCTTAGCGCTGGCCTGGTGGCATTGGCCTTGGTGGGTTTTATGGCACGCGACGGCGCAATTCGCTGGCTTACCGAGGAGACCCCTGCGCCGGTCAGCCGATATTTCCCAAACGATACTATGGCGAGGGTCGAGCGCCTCGCGGCATTGTCGCCATCGAATCCCTACCCGAAAGTTTTTCTCTCGGCACATCTTCTGGAAGCTGCGCGGACAGAGTCTGATCCAGTCGTCCGACATGCCGATTTGATGAATGCCCATGACGTGATCCAATCGTGGCTCGATCACGATCGCTTTGAAATAGGCGCCTGGCTGCGCCTGGCAGAGATTTCACGCATGGATCCGACAATAACCGGCGGCACGAGTCCGGCGCAGTTTCTGACGATTGCGCTTTCATATCGTCCGGCCAATCTATTCGTCCGGAATATGCTGATCGAGGAACTCGAGCATTCTGGTCAGCCAGAAACGGCGTGTGCGGCAGCGCGGCAAAGCACGCCCTGGCTGGCCGGGACACCTCTTCTGCTGAAGCACGAGATATTCCGCTGGGCATCTGCAGGCCTGAAACTATGCACTCCGCTTGCAAGCGCGGAAGAAGTGGCCTTTTGGCAGGGGCTTGCCGATCAATATACCGACGCACCGCAGACTGAGCTCTCGCCAATAATCGGCCACTAGTCGCCAAGGGTGGGCTAAGGCCAAAGGCCGTGCCCAGGTGGCCCGAACCTCAATACCGCGTGGGCCACTCTAGGCGAAACGCCGCCTATGAGGCTACGCTAGCGGATGGCATTCAATCCTCAGGCTGCGACAACCGGCACCTTCCTCGGCGGGCTGCCGCGCCGGCTGGTTGCCGATGGCTTGCTGACCGAGGAGCAGGCACGCAGCCTGCAGGAGAAGTCGCAGAAGAACCGTACTCCATTTGTCAGCCTCGTCGTCGAAGGCAAGCTGATACCCGCAGTCCGCCTGGCGCAGATCGCCGGCACTGAGTTCGGTTCGCCGATTTTCGATCTGTCGGCGCTGGAACCGAATCTGATCGCGATCAAAGAGGTCAGCGAGAAACTGATCCGCACGCATCATGCGCTGCCGCTGTTCCGGCGCGAGCGGAAGTTGTTCGTTGCGATTTCCGACCCGACCAATCTGCAGGCGCTGGACGAGTTCAAGTTCGCGACGGGCTTGAGCATCGAAGGCATCGTCGTCGAGGACGACAAGCTTAGCAAGGCGATCGAGGCGGCGGCATCCGCACTGCAGTCGGCCAGCTTCAGCGGTGGCGATGTCGATCTGGAAAATCTCGAGATCGAAGGTGGCGACGATGAGAAGAAGGCCGACGAGAAGACTTCGGACGAGGAAGACGCGCCGATCATCCGCTACGTCAACAAAGTGTTGATGGATGCGATCAATCGCGGCGCTTCCGACATCCACTTCGAGCCCTACGAAAAGAAGTACCGCGTGCGTTACCGCGTCGATGGCGAGCTGAAGGAGATGGCCAATCCGCCGGTGCAGATGGGCGGGCGTCTGGCGGCGCGTCTGAAGGTGATGTCGCGGCTCGATCTGGCCGAGCGGCGCGTGCCGCAGGACGGGCGCATCAAGCTCAAGCTATCCGCCAACAAGTCGATCGATTTCCGCGTCAGCACCTGTCCGACGCTGTGGGGCGAGAAGATCGTGATGCGTATTCTCGATGCGTCGAGCGCGATGCTCGGTATCGAAGCGCTCGGCTACGAGCCGGCGCAGAAGGATCTGTACCTGAAAGCGCTGGCGAAGCCGCAGGGCATGATTCTGGTGACGGGTCCGACCGGCTCGGGCAAGACCGTTTCGCTGTATACCGGGCTCAACATCCTCAACACCGAGGATGCGAATATCTCGACCGCGGAAGACCCTTGCGAAATCAACCTGCCGGGGATCAACCAGGTCAACGTCAACGTCAAGCAGGGGCTGACGTTCGCGGCGGCACTGAAAGCCTTTTTGCGGCAGGATCCGGACGTCATCATGGTCGGCGAAATTCGCGATCTGGAAACCGCCGAGATCGCGATCAAGGCGGCGCAGACCGGCCACTTGGTGCTGTCCACGCTGCATACCAATGATGCGCCGGCCACACTCACGCGACTGCTGAACATGGGCGTGCCGGCCTACAACGTCGCCTCCACCGTGTCGCTGATCATCGCCCAGCGTCTGGCTCGCAAGCTGTGCAAGCTGTGCAAGAAGCCGGACAACGTGCCGCGCGAGGAGCTGCTCCGCGAGGGCTTCACGCAAGAGCAGATCGATGCGCCCGGCTTCACGCTGTATAAGGCGGTCGGCTGCGATCAGTGCAACGATGGCTACAAGGGCCGCACCGGCATTTACCAGGTGATGCCGGTCACCGATGCGATCTCGCGCATCATCATGGAGAACGGCAATGCCATCGACATCGCCGACCAGGCGCGTCAGGAAGGCGTATTCGATCTGCGGCAATCGGCGCTGAAGAAAGTCTGCGAAGGCGTTATGGATTTGACCGAAGCGAACCGGGTGACGGTCGATTAAAGCAGCTTCATGGGTGCTGCGAGCGATGCTTCCTTCTCCTGTTGGGAGAAGGTGGCGCGCAGCGCCGGATGAGGGGCGCACTTTCAAGTGGCGCCCCTCTCCCCTTCCCCTCTCCCGGTGGGAGAGGGGAATCACGCCGCCCTTCGCAAACACTGCGGACGCCGGGACTTCTAAGTTATCCTGAGCGCCGCTGAACCGGGGAGTCGGCATGGCCATCGCGGTAGTCAAGGAATACACATTCAACTGGGAAGGCGTTGACCGCAAGGGCTCGCGGATCAAGGGCAAGAGTGACGGCCCGAGCGAGCACTTCATCAAGATTCAGCTGCGCAAGCAGGGCATCAACCCGATCCGCGTAAGCAAGCAGTCGTCGCTGTTCGGCAAGCGCAAGAAGGCGATCAAGGGGCAGGACATCGCCATCTTCAGCCGCCAGCTGGCGACGATGATGTCGGCCGGCGTACCGCTGGTGCAGTCGCTCGAAATCGTCGGCCGCGGCCACGCCAATCCGAGCATGGGCGAGATGGTCCTGGCGATCAAGAGCAGCATCGAAGGCGGTTCTTCGCTGGCCGAAAGCCTGGCCAAGTTCCCGCGCTACTTCGACGATCTGTTCGTCAATCTGGTCGACGCCGGCGAACGCTCGGGTGCGCTCGAAACCCTGCTCGACAAGATCGCCACTTACAAGGAAAAGACCGAGTCGCTGAAGAAGAAAGTCAAGAAAGCGCTGACCTACCCGACCGCGGTGCTGGTGGTCGCCTTCATCGTCACCGGCATTCTGTTGTACTTCGTGATTCCGCAGTTCAAGGCGCTGTTCGTCGGCTTCGGCGCCGATCTGCCGGCGTTCACCAAGATGGTGATTTCGCTGTCCGAATTCGTGCAGGCGGATTGGTGGATGATTCTCGGCTTCGCGGTCGGCGCGTTCTTCGCGTTCCGCGAGGCGCACATCCGTTCGCCGCGATTCCGGCGCTTCATCGATCGCGTGATGCTGAAGCTGCCGGTGGTCGGCGATATCGTCTACAAGTCCGCCGTCGCCCGCTTCGCCCGCACCTTGTCGACCATGTTTGCCGCCGGCGTGCCGCTGGTGGAAGCGATGGATTCGGTGGCGCGCGCCGCCGGCAACATCATCTTCACCGAAGCGATCATGACGATGCGCGACCAGGTCGCCACCGGAACGCAGTTGCAGCTGACGATGCAGCAGACCGGCCTGTTCCCGGCAATGGCGGTGCAGATGGTCGCGATCGGCGAGGAATCCGGCTCGCTCGACCACATGTGCGCCAAGGTCGCCGAATTCTATGAGGAAGAAGTCGATGCGCTGGTCGACAATCTCACCGCGCTGCTCGAACCGATGATCATGGTAGTGCTGGGCGTACTGGTCGGCGGCCTCGTCGTCGCGATGTACCTGCCGATCTTCAAGCTCGGCCAGGCGATCTAAGGCCTGTTCGCCATGACGATTACGGACGCACTGGCGTCGAGCCCGACGTTGCTGATCGCCAGCGTCGCCGTGCTCGGCCTGCTGGTCGGCAGCTTCCTCAATGTCGTCAGCTTGCGCCTGCCGCGGATGATGGAAGCGGCCTGGAAACGCGACAGCCGCAGCATGTTGGATCTGCCGGAAGATGCGGACGCGAAGACCTATTCGTTGGTGTCGCCGCCATCGACCTGCGCCAGCTGCGGCGGCCGCATCCGCGCCTGGCACAACGTGCCGGTGGTGAGTTGGTTGTGGCTGCGCGGCCGCTGTGCCTACTGCTCGGCGGCGATCTCACCGCAGTATCCCTTGGTGGAACTGGCCTGCGGCGTCATGTCGGCGATCTGCGCCTGGCGCTTCGGCTGGTCGCCGCAACTGGCGGCGGCACTGGTGCTGACCTGGGCGCTGGTAGTGCTGACCGTGATCGATCTGCGCGAGCACCTGCTGCCGGACGACATCACGCTACCGCTGATGTGGATCGGTCTCGGCATGAGCGTGTTCGAAGTGTTCGTCGGCGCGCACGCCAGCATCGCCGGTGCCGCGTTCGGCTACTTGAGCCTGTGGAGCATCTATCATGCCTTCCGTCTGCTCACCGGCAAGGAAGGCATGGGCTATGGCGACTTCAAGCTGCTGGCCGCGCTCGGCGCCTGGTTCGGCGCTTTCTCGCTGCCGCTGATCATTCTGCTGTCGTCGCTGGTCGGCGCCGTGGTCGGCATCGCGCTGATCGTGTTCCGCGGCCGCGAACGCAGCAGCGCCATCGCATTCGGCCCCTATCTCGCCGGCGCCGGCTGGATCACGCTGATCTGGGGTCAGGCGCTCGGACGGCTGATCCTGCCGCACTAAAGCCGATGCCGCGCCCGCTCACCATCGGTCTCACCGGCGGCGTTGCCAGCGGCAAGAGTTTCGTCGGCGGCGAATTCCAGCGCCTTGGCGTGCCGTTGCTGGAGGCCGACGACGTCGGCCGCGAAGTGGTCGCCCCGCCCTCACCGGCACTGGCAGAGATCGCGCGCGAGTTCGGCGCCGACGCGCTCACCGCCGAAGGTGTGCTCGACCGCCGGCGCATGCGCGAACGCGTGTTCGCCGACAAGTCCGCGCTGAAGCGGCTCGAAGCGATCACGCATCCGCTGATCCGCGCGCGCATTCGCGCTTGGGCTTCCGCGCAAACCGCGCCGTATTGCATCCTCAGCGCCGCCATCCTGCTGGAATCGGGCATGGACGCATTGGTCGATCGCGTGCTGCTGGTCGATGCGCCGGAAGCGGTGCAGCTCGCACGTTTGGTGTTGCGCGACGGCGTCGCCGAGCCGCTGGCGCTGCAGATGATCGCCGCGCAGGCCTCGCGGCAGTCGCGCCTTGCGCGCGCACACGACGTACTCGACAACAGCGATACGCAGCGTCCGCTGACGCCGGCGATTGCCCGGCTGCATCGGTTTTACCAGACGCTCGCGGCAAACCGCAGCCGCTGAAAATCGACATCTTTGGTACGAAGACGTTGCCCCATGCGTGCTCGCGCGCCACAATGCGGCGCTTCGATGACACAGGGAAACGATGGAACGTAGCACCGAGTGGGTCGTGTTCGAGCAGCCGTTGACCGAGCGGGTGCGCGCCTTCCTACGCCTGGAATTCCTGTTCGACGAATACGCGCATTTCCGCGCCGACGCCAGCGTCGCCGGCGCCCGCGCGGCGATGAAGACGTTTCTCGATATCCTCTCGGTGATCGGCCGCGCCGACCTGCGTACCGATCTGATGAAGGATTTCGCCGAGCAGATCGCGATCTTCACGCGGCTGCGCAGCCGGCCGCAGGTGGATCACGTGCAGCTCGACCGCGTGCTGGCCGATCTGCGCAACGCCGGCAGCGCCTTGCAGAAACTCGGCAGCGCGCATCCTTCGCAGCTGCTGCGCGAAAACGAATTCCTGTTCGCGGTGCTCAACCGCAGTGCGATTCCCGGCGGCACTTGCGCGTTCGATCTGCCGGCCTACCATCGCTGGCTGTCGCGGCCGCCGGCGGAGGTCGCCGCCGATATCGCCATCTGGTCGATGCAGCTGCAGCCGTTCGAGACTGCGATCCGGCTGTATCTGCACCTGATGCGCAACAGCACCCAGCCCAGCGACCAGGTCGCCGCGGGTGGCGTGTTTCTGCACACGCCGCAGACGTCCTATCCGCTGATCCGCGTGCTGATTCCCAGCGCCGCGGATGTGTATCCGGAAGTCAGCGCCGGCAAGCACCGCATCTCGATCCGTTTCATGTCGCTGGGCAACGTCAATGTGCGCAATGTGCAGGCGGTCGCTGCGATTCCGTTCCGCCTGCAGATGTGCAGCATCCGCGCGGCGCACGATTAGGATTGGTCGCGGAATGCCGTCCGACGCGCGCGAACCTGCGGTGAAACCGCGCATTGCCCGCTGTCCACGCTGCGGCAGCAGCACGCGTCTCGACCCCGCCAATCGCTGGCGACCGTTCTGCAGCGAGCGCTGCAAGCTGATCGACCTGGGCGACTGGTTCAGCGAGCGCTACGCGATTCCGGGCGAGCGCCCGATCGAAGATGAATCGTCCGAACGCGACGATTCGCAGGACCAGTAAGCGCTGCTGCACCAGTCGATCGCAGCAGACTTGCCGCATCGCGCACCGCGCATTAAGGCCAGTAGGCTGAGATCGCGGCGATGCCGAATGCGCCGTGACGCTGCGCCGGCAGCTGATCGGCGCGCCCCACGCCACCCAGCGCATAGACCGGCAAACCGGCGCGATTGGCGAGCGCGGCGAATCCGTCCCAACCGAGCGGCACGGCATCCGGATGCGTCGTCGTCGCGCGCACCGGCCCGACCACCACCGCATCCGCACCCAGCGCATGCGCCGCCGCGATCTCGGTGGCGTCGTGCGCAGACGCCAGAAACCAGCGGCCCTGCGGCAGTGGACGCTGCCGCAGCTCGTCCAGGCGCTGCACCGTCGCGTGCCAGCCGGCCGCGCCGAGTGCTTGCACCTGCGCCGGATCGCGATCGAGTACGACGCCGATGCAGCGTGCGCGTGCAGCGGCGATAAGCTGTTTCGCCAACTCGGCATAAGCGGCATCGTCGAGCCCTGGCAGGCGCAACCGCAGCAAGCACTGGCTCGGCAACTGCGCCAGTCCTTGCAGTACGGCATGCGGCCTCGCCTGCGGTGGCGTGAACACGTATTCGCGCGGCAACTGCAAGGCGGCGGCGACGCGCCAGCACGACGGCAGCACATCGAATTCGGCAATCCGCGGCGGCGCAGTCCAGGCGAGGCCTTGGCCTTCGCGCGACTGCGGCGCGCCGTCGAAACCATCGACCAGCCAGGTATCGAGCCAGACCAGACGATCAGAATAGTCCTGCCGCAGATGCGCCAGCCGCCTTGCGGATCGCACCTGCACGCCGAGTTCCTCGTCGAGTTCGCGCAGCAGCGCCTGATACGGCGTTTCGCCGCGCTCGATTTTGCCGCCAGGGAATTCCCACTTGCCGGCGGCGAGTTTGCCAAGCGGACGTTGCGCCAGCAGCACCTCGCCGGACGCGCGGATCAGCACGCCGCAGGCGACATGAATGACGGGTCGCGCATCATCCGAACTCAAGCGCATGGCTCCTTTGTGCAGCCCTTATTCCATTTCCAATTCATGCTGAATTCAGACAGCGCTCCCTCATCCGCCCTGCGGGCACCTTCTCCCGAAGGGAGAAGGGAAACGAGATCCCCTCTCCCTCTGGGAGAGGGGTAGGGGGTGAGGGCGCAAGGGTTCAGGAATGATCTGAAACTGGAATTAAGTACGGTACTCGGCGTTGATCTTGACGTAGTCGTAACTGAAATCGCAGGTCCAGATGCGCGCACGGGCGGTACCACGCCCGAGTCCGACGTGAATGCTGAACTCTGCCTTCGCCACCACGGCAGCACCCAGTTCCTCGCGATACTGCGGATGCGGCTCGCCGCCTTCGATCAGCAGCACCTCGTCGAGCGCAAGGCTCACCGTGCTCGGATGCAGACCCTCGACGCCGGCCTTGCCGACCGCCATCACGATGCGGCCCCAATTGGCATCGCTGGCGAACATCGCCGTCTTTACCAAGGGCGAGTGCGCGATCGACAGCGCGACCTTGCGTGCTTCGACCGCATCGCGCGCATCGAACACTTCGATGGTGATGAACTTGGTCGCGCCTTCGCCGTCGCGCACGATCGCCTGCGCCAGTTCGATCGAAACGGCGCTGATCGCTTCGAGCACGATCGCGTAGTCGCTGTGATCGACATCGATATCCTGGCCGCCGACCTGCGCGGTCGCGCACAGCACGAAGGAATCGTTGGTCGAAGTATCGCCATCGACGGTGGCGCAGTTGAACGACCGCGCGGCGGCGTGCTGAATCGCCGCGCGCGTCGCTGCCGGCGTCAGCCGCGCATCGGTGCAGACAAAGGCCAGCAGGGTCGCCATGTCCGGGTGGATCATGCCGACACCTTTGGCGATGCCGGTGACGGTCACCGCGCCTTGCGCGGTTTCGACGAGGCGGCTGGCGCCCTTCGCCACGGTGTCGGTGGTCATGATCGCCTGCGCGGCTTCGCCCCAGGCTTCGGCATGAAGCGCCGCTTGCGCGCGCGGCACTGCCGCCAGCATGCGCTCGACCGGCAGCCGCTGACCGATCACGCCGGTCGAAAACGGCAACACCTGCGATGCTGCGCAAGCGAGTGCCTGCGCCACCGCAGCGCTGGTGCGCTGCGCGTCGGCCAGCCCGCCATTGCCGGTCGCCGCATTGGCGTTGCCGGCGTTGATCAGCAGCGCGCGAATCGGCAGGGCGCTCGCCAGATGCTGACGGCAGACCTGCACCGGCGCCGCGGCGAAACTGTTCTGCGTGAACACGCCGGCGACACGGCTGCCCGCGGCGAGTTCGATCAGCAGCAAGTCTTTGCGGCCAGCCTTCTTGATTGCCGCTTCAGCGGTGCCGAGGCGCACGCCCGCCACTGGCAACAGATTCTCAGGCGCTTTCAGATTGACGGGCATAGAGAAGCTAGTTTCCAGTTTCCTGCATCCAGTTTCCAGAGAGAGGCGGAAGCAGCAGTTGTTTCTGGAAACTGCTTGTTACGCCAGCCGGCCGTGACACTGCTTGAACTTCTTGCCGGAACCGCAAGGGCAAGGATCGTTGCGGCCGACCTTGGGCGCTTCGCGCACGAATGTTTCCGCATGATCCGACAGCGCCGCATTGCCATCCGAACTGTCCAGCGCACGCCCCTGAACCAGCGAGGCGGCCATCGGCAAGCGCCGCGGCAGTTCTGCAGGTTTAGCCGCCGGCAACTCGGCCGCCAGCACGCTCTGCGCTTCGGCATGCTGCGCCTGCAGTGCCAGCGGACGCCGACGCTCCTCTTCGAGCGCGGCGACTTCGGCTTCCGACAACAGCTGCACGCGCGACAGATTTGAGATCACCGCATGTTTGAAGCGCGCCAGCATGTCGTTGAACATGGTGAAGGCTTCGCGCTTGTATTCCTGCTTCGGATCTTTCTGCGCATAGCCGCGCAGATGGATGCCTTGGCGCAGGTAGTCGATCGCGGCCAGATGCTCGCGCCAATACTGGTCGAGAATCTGCAGCGTGATGACTTTCTCGGCGTGTTCGAGTGCCGCCGGATCGCGTTGCTTCTTGCTGGCATAGGCGTCGTTGAGCGCCTTCAGCACGCGTTCGCGCAGGTCTTTTTCTTCCAGCTGCGGCTCGGCCTTGAGCCAGTCGCGCAAGGGCGTGCGCAGATCGAAATCGCGTTGCAGCGCTTCTTCCAGGCCTTCCAGATTCCATTGCTCTTCGAGGCTCTGCGGCACGATGTAGGCATCGATCACCGCGCGGCTGACGTCGACGCGGATATCGTCGATCAGCGGCGTCACGCTGGCCGCGCTCATCAGCTCGTCGCGCAGTTCGTAGATCGCCTTGCGCTGATCGTTGGCGACGTTGTCGTACTCGAGCAGGTTTTTGCGGATGTCGAAGTTGTGCGCTTCGACCTTGCGCTGCGCAGTTTCGATCGCGCGCGTGACCATGCCATGTTCCAGCGCCTCGCCGTCCTGCATGCCGAGCCGCAGCAGCAGCGCGCGCATGCGCGGCGGCGTGAAGATGCGCATCAGCGTGTCGTCGAGCGACAGATAGAAGCGCGTCGCACCGGGATCGCCCTGGCGGCCGGAACGTCCGCGCAACTGGTTGTCGATACGGCGCGATTCGTGGCGTTCGGAGCCGATCACGTAGAGACCGCCGGCGGTGAGCACCTGTTCGTGATGCTTGCGCCAGGCGCTGCGCGCTTCTTCGCGCGCGGTCTCGGCGGCCACCGTGCCGTCGTTCGGCAGTTGTGCCAATTCCGCTTCGAGACTGCCGCCGAGCACGATATCGGTGCCGCGACCGGCCATGTTGGTGGCGATCGTCACCGCAGCGGAGCGGCCAGCCTGCGCGACGATCTCGGCTTCGCGCTCGTGCTGCTTGGCGTTCAGCACTTCGTGGCGGATGCCTTTCTGCTTGAGCAGACCGGACAACAGCTCCGAGGTTTCGATGCTGGCGGTGCCGACCAGAATTGGCTGCTCGCGCTGGTGCGCGGCTTCGATGTCGGCAATCACCGCTTCGAATTTCTCCTTCGCGGTGCCGTAGACCAGATCGCCGCGATCGTCGCGGATCATCGGCTTGTTGGTCGGGATCACCACCACTTCCAGATTGTAGATGCTCTGGAATTCGTAGGCCTCGGTATCGGCGGTGCCGGTCATGCCGGCGAGCTTGCCGTACAGGCGGAAGTAGTTCTGGAACGTGATCGACGCCAGCGTCTGGTTTTCCTGCTGGATCGCAACGCCTTCCTTGGCTTCGACCGCCTGATGCAGGCCGTCGGACCAGCGCCGTCCGCTCATCATGCGGCCGGTGAATTCGTCGATGATGACGATCTGGCCGCCGCGCACGATGTACTCGACATCGCGCTTGTACAGATGATGTGCGCGCAGCAGTGCGTTCAAGTGATGGACCAGCACGATGCGGCTCGGATCGTAGAGGCTTTCCTCTTCGGCGAGCAGGCCGATTTCGCGCAGCAGGTCCTCGATCTTCTCGTGGCCGGCTTCCGACAAATGCACCTGCTTGCCTTTCTCGTCGGCCCAGAAGTCGCCTTCGCCTTCCTCGTCTTTCTGTGCGTGCAGACGCGGGATCAGGCCATTCAACTGGCGCCACAGTTCCGGATCGTCGTCGGTCGGGCCGCTGATGATCAGCGGCGTGCGCGCTTCGTCGATCAGGATCGAATCGACTTCGTCGACGATCGCGAACGCGTGGCCGCGCTGCGATTTGTCATTGAGCGAGAACGCCAGGTTGTCGCGCAAATAGTCGAAGCCGAGCTCGTTGTTGGTGGCGTAAGTGATGTCGGCGGCATAGGCTTCGCGCTTTTCCTGCGGCGACTGACCCGGCACGACGACGCCGACGCTCAAGCCCAGGAAGCGATGGATGCGGCCCATCCACTCGGCATCGCGACGCGCCAGATAATCGTTGACGGTGACGATGTGCACGCCCTTGCCGGTCAGCGCATTCAGATACGCCGGCAACGTCGCCACCAGCGTCTTGCCTTCGCCGGTGCGCATTTCCGAAATCTTGCCCTGATGCAGCACTGCGCCGCCGAGCAACTGCATATCGAAGTGGCGCATGCCGAGCACGCGGCGACCGGCTTCGCGCACCACGGCGAAGGCATCGGACAGCAGCGCATCGAGCGTCTCGCCGCCGGCCAGACGTTTGCGCAAGACCTCGGTTTGCGCGGCCAGCTCGCTGTCGCCCAGAGCCTGGTACTTCGGCTCCAGCGCATTGATGGTCGCGACGACGCCACCGAGGCGCTTGATCAGGCGTTGGTTGCGGCTTCCGAAGAGGCGCGCGAGAAAGTTATTCAGCATGCGAGTTTTGAGGACCGGCCATTCGCGCTCAAGCGCGAAGGCGCCCTAAGTCGGGGAAGGTGGATTATGCCTTAAGACTTGGTATACCCGAGCGGCTTTTCAAGCCGCCGAGTGTCGTCCTGACAAGTCCGCGCCATTCATGGCGCGGACTATTCACACAAGCAAGCGGCCTTCGACTACCTGGCGGCAGCGATGTACTGCTCGGGATTGACGATGTTGCCGTTCAGCAGCACTTCGAAATGGACGTGCGGGCCGGTCGAACGACCGGTACTGCCCATCAGCGCGATGGCCTGGCCTTTCTTGATCCGATCGCCGACTTTCACCAGGATCTGCTCGTTGTGCCCGTAGCGGGTGACGTAACCATTGCCGTGATTGATTTCGACCAGATTGCCGTAGCCGCTGTGATCGCCGGATTCGGTGACGATGCCGGAGGCCACCGCCAGCACTTCCGAACCTTCCGCCGCTGCGAAGTCGATACCGGGGTGATAAGCGTGCAGCCCGGTAAACGGATCGGTGCGATTACCGTACGGCGAAGTGATGTAACCGACGCTGATCGGCCAGCCCGAAGGTTTGATTTCTTTCTGCAGGCGTCCCGCCAGCAACAGGTCTTCCAGCACCCGCATCTGCCGCTCGCGATCGCTCAGCTGCAGTTGCAGCTGATCGAGCGAATCGACCGCGCTGCTCAGTACCAGCGGCTGCGAGGCGTCAAGAATCTCCGGGCCGCCCATCGGCGGTGGCTTGTCAAAATTGAACTCGGTGGGGTCGATGTTGGCAATTTGTGTCATGCGGCTGCCGGCGGCATCGAGACGCATCACATAGGCTTGCAACTGCGCGATGCGGCGTGCCAGGCCATGCGCATCCTCTTCGGCTTTTGCGCGCGCGTCCGCCAGTTGTTGGCGCTGCTGCTGCATGTCCTTGGCCCAGGAGCTCAACACCGGTGACGGCAACGCGGTGCTATCTGGGCGTAACCACCAGCCAGCTACGAAGAACAGTGCGGAAAGCGTCAGTGCGACGGCGCCGATCGGGAGCCAGGTGAAGATACTGCGAGGGTCTACGCGCAGGCGCCAAGTGCGGCCGCGCGCGTGACTGATTAGAATTAGATCCACTTACTTTCCATCCTGAAATCGGTGAAGCAGAAGTCGCCATCCGAGGCTCGAAGCATCGGCTCTTTTCTGAGTGATCCGCTGTTTTCTGCGCGCCGCCTGCTAACCGAAGCCGAACGGCTGACGCAGCTCCAAAATTCTCTCCGCCAGTGGCTCCCGGACTCGGTACGCCAATCGATCCGCGTCGCCGCAGAACAGGAGGGCACGCTGATTCTGCATGCCGACTCCGCCGCAGCGCTGGTCGCGATTCGCTACCGTGAAAACGAACTCCTGACTTATCTCCGGCAAGCGTTCGATCTGTCGGCCACCCAAGTGGTCACCAAAATCGTTCCGCCCGCCTGACCCCAAAGTTCTACGCAAAATTTGACCCAGATCACATCCGGGTTGCTCGGAGTCTAAGCGCGATTTTGCGATCGGCGCAAGGCGAATGCCCCGTTTCAGGGCACGCCCAAGGGCCAAATTGCCCCTGGCAGGCGGGTTGGGTCGACCGCCGAACTAGGCTAAAGCTGCCGCCGGGCGTGGGTAAAACGAGGCCGCCGGCGAAGGCTCGTCCTCGAAAACCACCAATTCCCAAGCCGATTCATCGGCCAATACGGCGCGCGCCAGCCGGTTGTTGAGGGCATGGCCGGACTTGAAGGCGGTGTAGGCCCCGATCAGCGGATGGCCCAGAAGGTAAAGATCGCCGACCGCGTCGAGAATCTTGTGTCGCACGAACTCGTCGGCGTAGCGCAGGCCATCCTGGTTCAGCACCCGGAACTGGTCCACCGCGACTGCATTTTCCAGGCTGGCACCGAGCGCCAGCTTGCGCGAACGCAAGTATTCGAACTCGCGCATGAAGCCGAACGTACGAGCACGACTGACCTCGCGGATATAGGCCGCAGTGGAGAACTCGATACTTGCGGTCTGCGCGGTCGCTTTTACCAGCGGGTGATCGAAATCGATATGGAAGTTCAGGCGGAAGCCGTTGTAGGGTTCGAGCCGCGCCCATTTGTCGCCGTCGCTGACTTGTATCGGCTGCTTTAATTTCAGGAAGCGTTTCGGCGCATCCTGTTCGCGGATGCCGGCCGACTGGATCAGGAACACCAGCGGTGCGGCGCTGCCGTCCATGATCGGCACTTCCGGCGCCGACAGCTCGGCGATGCAGTTGTCGATGCCGAGCCCCGCCAGCGCCGACATCAGATGCTCGACCGTGCCGATCTTGACGCCGTCCTCGATCAGATTGCTCGACAGCGTGGTCTCGCCGACCGCGGCCGCGCGCGCTTTGATCTCGCGTGGCGGATCGAGATCCACGCGGCGGAACACGATGCCGCTATCGACCGCCGCCGGCAACAGCGACATGAATACCTTGTGCCCACTATGCAGTCCGACGCCGCTGGCGCGAATCGGATTACGCAGGGTTCTTTGAGAGATCATCGAGGCAGATGCCAATGGTCGCGCGAGCGCGTCGCCGCGTAGGACAGGGTCGGAGCGGCAAAAGTTTAGCACCTCCCCCAGGAGGCGCTGACCCGCCCGAATCGCAGTCCGGCCGACGCGCGCCGACCGGCTGTCCTTAGTCGGCCTGCGCGCGCAGGAATGCCGGAATGTCGAGCAGCTCCTCGTTGTAATCCGCCAGCGCGGCTAGGCCGCTGCCGGACTGCCGCGAATTGCGCATCAGCGTCGGAATCTCGACATCCTGCGGGCGCGCCGACCGTAGCGGTTGCCGCATCGGTGTGACGTTGCCGGCGGCATGACCCAGGCTCGGGCCCTTCAGACGGTTCGGCAAGCTCTCCGGCACGGCATGCACGATGCGCTGGCCTTCCAGACCGGTGGCGACCACGGTGACGCGAATCTCGCCATTGAGGTTCGGATCGAACGAAGTGCCGCACTTGAAATCGGCGTCTTCGGAGGCGATCTCGCCGACGTGCGAGTTGATGAACTCGTATTCGTCGAGAGTCAGCGTGTCGTCGCAGGTGATGTTGACCAGGATGCCGCGCGCGCCGCGCACTTCGATATCGTCGAGCAGCGGGCTCGACAGCGCCATTTCGACCGAACGCTTGGCGCGGTCTTCGCCGCTGGCGCGGCCGATGCCCATCATCGCGGTGCCGCGACTGCTCATCACCGTGCGCACGTCGGCGAAGTCGAGGTTCATCTCGCCCGGCCGCGTGATCAGGTCGGAAATGCCGAGCACCGCGTTCTGCAGCACGTCGTTGGCCGCCTTGAACGCATTCTTCAGCGAGATGCTGCCGCCGAGCACCAGGCGCAGCTTGTCGTTCGGAATCACGATCAAGGAATCGACCTGCTGGCTCAGCTTGACGATGCCCTGCAGCGCGCGCGTCATGCGCTGGCCTTTTTCGCTGGCGAACGGCTTGGTCACCACCGCGACCGTCAGGATCTTCATTTCCTTGGCGATCTCGGCGATCACCGGTGCCGCACCGGTACCGGTGCCGCCGCCCATGCCGGCGGTGACGAACAGCAGGTCGGTGCCTTCCAGCATTTCGGCGATGCGCTCGCGATCTTCTTCCGCAGCCGCCGCGCCGACTTCCGGATCGCTGCCCGCGCCGAGTCCACGTGTTAGTTCAACACCCATCTGTAACTGCAGCGTCGGCGCGCATTTTTCCAGGTGCACGCGATCGGTGTTGGCGCAGATGAACTCAACGCCTTCGATGCCGGCCTGGGCCATCTGGTTGACCGTATTGCAGCCACCACCGCCCACGCCGATGACACGAATCACGGCGCGCTTGCTGTGGCCATCCACCAACTCGAACATCTCGGGAACCACTGTCTTCATATCAATCTCCTTGCTGCCGTAATGCAATCGTAATGTTGTTGGACCTGCGTCCGTAAGCTTTCCAAAAAATAAATTCAAAAATGACCTTTGAGCCAGCCCTGTAGTTTTCCCGCCCAGCTGCCGACGTTCGTCCCAGATAACGAACGCGTGCCCACCGGCTTCTGCTGTTTTGCGAACAACAGCAGTCCAACGCCGGTGGAATACGCCGGACTGCGGGTGATCTCCTCGATGCCTTCAACGTCGTGCGGCAGGCCCAGACGCACTGCCACTTCCAGCACTTCTTCCGCTAATTCGAGAATGCCTGGCGTCTGCGCGACACCGCCGGTCAACACCACGCCGCCGGCGATGAGGTCGTAGACGTCGGCGCGATGCAGTTCCTTGCGCACGTAACGGAATAGTTCTTCGAAGCGCGGCCGCATGACTTCCGCAAGCATCTGCCGCGATAGCCGCCGCGGCGGCGTTTCGCCGACGCTCGGCACTTCGATCGGCGCATCGTTCTGCACCAGTTCCGGCAGCGCGCAGCCGTATTTGATCTTGATCTGCTCGGCATGCTGTGCCGGCGTGCGGAACGCCACCGCAATATCGCTGGTGACCAGATCGCCGGCGATCGGCACCACCGCGGTGTGGCGGATCGAGCCGCCCTTGAATACTGCGATGTCGGTGGTACCGCCGCCGATGTCGATCACGCAAACGCCGAGATCGCGCTCGTCCGGCGACAACACCGCGTCCGACGACGCCAGATGCTGCAGCACCAGCTTCTCGACGGTCAGTCCGCAGCGCTCGACGCACTTGTAGAGGTTCTGCGCCGCGCTCAGCGTGCCGGTGACCATGTGCACCTTCGCTTCCAGGCGCACCGCGCTCATGCCGACCGGATCGTGAATGCCTTCCTGGCCATCGACGACATATTCCTGCGGCACCACGTGCAGCACCTGCTGATCGGCCGGAATCGCTAGCGCGCTGGCAGCCTCGATCACCGCTTCGACATCGCGCTCGCTGATCTCGCGATGGCGGATCGGCACCACGCCAACCGAATTGAGGCTCTTGATATGACTGCCGGTGATGCCGACGTGCGCCGCACGCACGCGGCAGTTCGCCATCAGCTCGGCGGCTTCGACCGCACGCCGGATCGATTCGACCGTGTGCTCGATGTTGACCACCACGCCTTTTTTCAAACCGCGCATCGGCGCCGTGCCAAGCCCGATCACGCGCACGCGGCCCGTACCGGTCGGCGAGGCCACCAGTTCACCGATCATCACCGCCACTTTCGAAGTGCCGACATCGAGTGAAACCAGGTATTCCGCGGTGGCGCGTCTGTTCATTTCTTTCCTTCCTTCGCGGCCGCAGGAGCGACAACGTGTGCTTTCGTCTTCGGGGCGCTCGCTGCGGGCGGCGATGGTCTGTTCGGTGCGGGTTTGGCGCTGGCCGGTTTCGCGGGTGTTGGGCTTGTCGGCAGCGCCGGACTGGGAACGAGGCTCGCCTTCGTGCTGCAGCCAGGTGTCGCGGCGGAGGTCCGCTCGCTCGCAGTAGCAGCACGCTGTGCATCGCAGTCGCGGCCGTTGAGCCAGCCCACTGAGAAACCGTTGGTGTAGCGCAGATCGATGTATGCGATCTGCTCCATATAAGGCGCCAGCGTGCGGCTGATCGTGCCGAGCAGCAGCGGCACATGCGCCAGCGGATCGCCGTCGCCGAGGCGCAGCTCGATGCCACGCGCGGTCGTCATGCGCCATTCGCCGCGCGCATCCAGCGACAAGCCTTCGGCTGCGAAATCGCTCGACTGCAAGGCTTCGTTCAGGCCGCGATACGCAGCCATCACTTCGGCTTCGCGACTGACCGGACCACTCAGTTGCGGCAACGCCTGGATTGGCGCCGGCTGCAGATCGCGCGCGCGCGGCGCAAAGGCGGCGCCATCGGTGTCGAGCAATTGCTGGTCGCCCCAGCGCGCGGCAGGCACACGTTCCCACACACGGATGTCGAGCCGGTCCGGCCAGACCCGCGACACGCGCGCGCGGCCGACCCAGGGCAACGCTTCGATACGCGTGCGCAGACCGCTCAGATCGGCGTCGAAAATGTGCGTGTGCACCGGCACCGCAGCGGCCGCGGCAATCTGCGCCGGCGACAGATGCGTCAGCGCGCCATCGATGCGCAGCGCGGTCAGCGGTCGGTTCAGCGCCGGCTGCACCGCGCGGCCGGCGAACAAGGCGGTGATCAACGCGGCCACCGTCACCAACAGTGGCATGACGGCGCGCGGCAGCGTGGGCATGTCGTTCCCGGCCATGTTCATCATTCCTGCATCGATCGCCGCGCTCATCGCGTCGGCTCCTGCGCTGCATTCGGCGCTGGCTCCAGCGTTGTTTCCAGGATCGCCCAGCACAGCGCTTCGTAATCCATGCCGCAGGCGGCGGCGGCCATCGGCACCAGGCTGTGCGAAGTCATGCCCGGATTGGTGTTGACCTCGATCAGCCAGGGATTGCCCTGCGCATCAAGCATGAAGTCGACGCGTCCCCAGCCGCGGCAGCCGACCAATTCGTAGGCGCGCAGGCACAGCGCCTGCAACTCCGCCTCGTGCGGTGGCACCAGATCGGTCGGGCAGATGTAGCGCGTGTCGTTGGCGATATATTTGGCGTGGTAGTCGTAGAACTCGCTGGTCGGTTCGATGCGGATCAAGGGCAGCGGCTGCCCATCGAGAATCGCGCAGGTGTATTCGCCGCCGGCGATGTAGCGCTCCGCCAGCACCGCGCGCGGTTGCAGGCGATTCGCACCGGTTGCTTCGCGATACGCAGCCACCAGCGCATCGGCGCCGCGCGCCTTGGTGACGCCGACGCTGGAACCTTCTTCCGACGGCTTGATGAACAGCGGATAGCCGAGCGCATCGCCGGCGCCGAGTGCATCGGCATCGCTACGCAGCCACAGCCAATCCGGCGTCGGCAGACCCTCGGCCTTCCACATGCGTTTGCTGCGCAGCTTGTCCATGCCGAGCGCGGAGGCGAGTACGCCGCTGCCGGTATACGGAATCGCCTGCAGGTTCAGCACGGCTTGCACGGTGCCGTCTTCACCGGCGCCACCGTGCAGGATGTTGAACACGCGATCGAAGCCCTGCGCGCGCAAGTTCAGAATGATTCCGCGGTCGGCATCGACGGCCACCGCGTTGACGCCGCGGCGTTGCAGCGCAGCGGCGACGCCCAGGCCGCTCCACAAGGAAACCTCGCGCTCGGACGACCAGCCGCCCATCAGCACGGCGACGCGGCCGAAGTCTTGTGGGTTGGTCGTGAGCTTACGCATGAACGGCCTCACCAACCATCTTCACTTCCGGGTGCAGTTCCACGCCGGTGCGTTGTTTCACGGTGTTGCGGATATGCGCGATCAAAGCCTCGACATCGGCGGCACACGCGGCCGCGTCGGTGACGATGAAGTTGGCGTGCAGCATCGACACTTGCGCACCGCCGATGCGCGCGCCCTTCAGACCGCTGGCTTCGATCAGGCGCGCGGCGTGATCGCCCGGTGGATTGCGGAACGTGCTGCCGGCCGAGGGACGTCCGACTGGTTGTGTGGCCTTGCGCTGCGCCAGCGACGCGCGCGTCGCCAGCGCGTGACTGCCGTCGTCAGCGGTGACGCGGAAACGCGCGCCGAGGAAGCCTAAGAACTGCGCCGGCGGCACGACGCTGCGGTAGCCGATCGTAAACGCCGCCGGCGTCAGCCAGTGCGTGCTGCCGTCGCGCAGCACCACTTCGGCTTCCAGCACTGCGTTCCAGGTTTCGCCGCCCCAGGCTCCGGCGTTCATCGCCAGCGCACCGCCGACCGTGCCGGGAATGCCGGCCATGAAACCGAGGCCGGCGAGTTGCCGGCGCTCGCTGAACTTGGCGAGCCGTGCGCAATGCACGCCGGCTTCCGCGATCACGCGCGGCGCATCGTTGAATGAATCCGGCGCTTGCAGACTCAAGTCATCGAGCGCGCCGTGCAGCGCGATCACGCTGCCGCGGAAACCGCCGTCGCGCACCAGCAGATTGCTGCCGAGGCCGAGCCACAGCACTGGCTCGTCGCCCGGCAAAGCACGAATGAAGTCGCGCAGATCGGCACGATCGGCCGGCTCGAAATAACGATCGGCCGGACCGCCAACGCGCCAGCTGGTATGCGCCGCCATCGGCTCGTCGATCAGCAGGCGGCCACGCAAGGCGGCGGAATTCGACGGCGGCTTCGGTTCGGCCATCACGGCTTCGCCTCCGCACGTTGCAGCAGCAGCGCCGGCAAGGTACCAATGTCGCCAGCGCCGAGGCCGAGCAGCACGTCGTCGTTGCGCAGAATGGCTTCGAGCGCTTCCGGCAGTTCGGCCACGCTACGCACGAACACCGGCTCGACGCGGCCGCGTGCACGAATGCCGCGCGCCAGTGCGCGACCATCGGCTTCCACCAGCGGCGCTTCGCCGGCTGCGTAGACCTCGGTCAGCAGCAGTGCATCGGCGTCGGCTAGCACCGCGCAGAAATCGTCGAACAGATCGCGCGTGCGCGAGTAGCGGTGCGGCTGGAACGCGACCACCAGACGCCGGCCCGGATAGGCGCCGCGCATCGCCTCGAAAGTCGCCGCAATTTCGCGCGGATGATGACCGTAGTCGTCGATCAGTCTTACCTTGGCGGCGCCGATCTGCACGTCGCCATGCGATTCGCCGCGCCGGCCGACACCCTGGAATTCGGTGAACGCCTTGCGGATCGCGGCAAAGCTGACGCCGAGTTCGCGCGCAATGGCAATTGCCGCCAGTGCGTTCTGCACGTTGTGGCGGCCCGGCAGATTCAGATGCAGCGGCTCGCGCGTGCCATCCGGCTGCGCGACGGTGAAGTGACTGCCGTCGCCGTCGAAGCGGATGTTCTCCGCAACCAGATCCGCGTTCGGTTCCAAACCATAAGTCGTCACCGGCCGGCCGATGTCAGGCAGCGCCGCACGAATCACCGGATCGTCCGCGCATAGCACCGCGAGTCCATAAAACGGCAGGCGATGCAGGAATTCGAGAAAGGTCGCGCGCAATTTGGCGAAGTCGCCGCCGTAGGTTTCCAGATGATCGGCGTCGATGTTGGTGACCGCAGCGATCATCGGCGTCAGATGCAGGAAGCTGGCATCGCTCTCGTCAGCCTCGGCGACCAGATAAGCGCCGGCACCGAGCCGCGCGTTGGTGCCAGCGCTCTTGACGCGGCCGCCGACGACGAAGGTCGGATCGAGTCCGCCTTCGGCGAGGACCGCGGCGACCAGGCTGGTGGTCGTGGTCTTGCCATGCGTGCCGGCGATGGCGATGCCGTAACGGAAGCGCATCAGCTCGGCCAGCATTTCGGCGCGACGCACCACCGGAATGCGCGCCGCATGCGCGGCATCGAGTTCCGGATTGCCGTCTTTCACCGCAGTCGAAATGACGACGACATCGGCGCCCTGCACGCGCTTGGCATCGTGGCCGTAGTCAACCTGTGCGCCGAGCGCGATCAGGCGTTGGGTTGCAGCACTTTCTTTCAGGTCCGAGCCGGAAATCCGATAGCCGAGATTGAGCAGGACCTCGGCGATGCCGGCCATGCCGGAGCCGCCAATGCCGAGCAGATGAATGCGGCGCACGCGCCGCATCGGCGACGCGGCCAGCTGCGCCTGCGGGTTGATGACCGGAATCGCCGCGCTCATAGCGCCACCTCGACGCAGGCGTCGGCGATGGTTTCGGCGGCGTGGGTCCAGGCCGCACGCCGCGCGGCTTGTCCCATCTTCACCAGCTGTGCGCGGCGCGCGAGCAGGCCTTCGAGCAATTCGGCGAGCACGCTCGGCGTCAGGATTTCTTCCGGCACCATCAGTGCAGCGCCGGCGTCGACCAGATACTGGCCGTTGCGCGTCTGATGATCGTCGACCGCGTGCGGGAACGGCACCAGCAGTGCAGCGCAACCCGCCGCAGCGAGTTCGGCGATGGTCGATGCGCCGGCACGGCAGATCACCAGATCGGCCCAGCCATACGCCGCCGGCATGTCGTCGATAAAGGCGCTGACTTCGCCGTCGACGGCGGTCGCCGCATACGCCGCCTGTGCCAGTTCCAAGGTACGCCCGGCCTGATGCCGCACTTGCGGCTGCGCGTCCTTCGCCAGCAAGGCCAGCGCTGCCGGGACGATCTGGTTGAGTGCGCGCGAGCCCTGACTGCCGCCGATGACGAGCACGTGCGGACGGCCGACGCGCGCACCGAGCCGCTGCGCCGGATCGGCCAGTTCGGCAAAGCCGGCACGCACCGGATTACCGACCGTGCGCGCGCCCGGAAAAGTCTGCGGAAATGCTTCCAGCACGATGCGTGCGACATATCGCAGCAGACGATTGGTCAAACCCGGCGCTGCGTTCTGTTCGTGAATCACCAGCGGACGCCGCAGCAGCCACGCCGCGAGACCGCCGGGGCCGGCGGCGAAGCCGCCCATGCCGAGCACGACCGCCGGTTGCTGTCGACGCAGTGCTGCAATCGCTTCGCGTACCGCGCGCAAAAGTTTCAGCGGCGCACCGAACCAACTCGCGGAACCCTTGCCGCGCAAGCCTTGGACCTGGATCGTTTCCAGATGGATGCCGTGCTTGACCACGGTGCGCGATTCGAAGCTGTCGGGTGCGCCCATCCACACCACGTCGTGACCGCGCGCGCGCAGCACTGCGGCGACGGCAAGTGCGGGGAAGACGTGGCCACCGGTGCCTCCGGCCATGATCATGATTTTCATGATCGCGGTCCCGGAATCAGATTGCGCAGCCGCTCGATCAGCGCACGCGGATCGAATGCAGAGCCCTGCGATTGCGCTGAAGCGCGACCGCTCCAGCCCGGGCCGCTCGGTGCGCGACTTGGAATGCCGCCTACCGGTCCGCGCTGAATGTTGCGCTGGCCCGGATGCCCCGCCGTCGCCATCCGATTCTCGTGATCGACGCGCAACAGCAGCCCGAGCATCACGCAGACCGTGATCAGGCTCGAACCGCCGTAGCTGATGAAGGGCAGCGTCAGGCCCTTGGTCGGCAAGGCGCCCATGTTGACCGCCATGTTGATCAGCGCCTGCAGGCCGAGCCAGCTCGACAGGCCGTAGCAGAGATAGGCTTTGAAACGCGCGCCGAGTGCATCGGCCGCGGCGCCGATGACGAAGCCGCGCCAGACCACAATGCCGAACAGTGCGAGCAGCACGACGACGCCGAACAGTCCGAACTCCTCGGCCAGGATCGCGAAGATGAAGTCGGTGTGCATTTCCGGCAGATACAGCAGTTTCTGCACGCTGTTGCCGAGGCCCACGCCCCACCATTCGCCGCGACCGACCGCGATCAACGACTGCGTCAGCTGCCAGCCGCTGTTGTCGGCATCGGCCCAGGGATCGGTGAACGTCAGCAGGCGCCGCATGCGATACGCGGCGGTGATGATCAGCAGGGTCATGCCGGTGCCGACCACGGCGAACAGTCCGCCGAGATACATCAGCCGCGCGCCGCCGAGGAACAGCATCAGCATCGACACGCCGATCAGAATCGCAGTGGCGCCGAAATCGGGTTCGACCAGCAACAGCAGGCTGATCACGCCGAGCGGAATGAAGGGCACCGCGAGTCCGGCGAGGCTGGTCTGCAAGCGCTGCTGGCGCCGCACGATGTAGCCGGCCAGATAGAGAATCACCGCCAGACGCGCGGGCTCCGAAGCCTGCAAACGGAACAGGCCGAAGTCGAGCCAGCGGCGCGCGTGGTTGACCTTCACTCCGAGACCCGGAATCAGCACGATCACCAGCAGGAAGAACGCGAACACCAGCAGCAGCGGACCGCTCGCCTCCCAGCTCTTCATCGGCACCGCGAACGCGATCGCGCCGAAGGTGGCGCCGATGCCGACGAACACCAGCTGGCGCACGAAGAAATACATCGTCGTGCCGACCATCTTCTCGCCGATCGCGACCGAGGCCGAGGCCACCATCACCAAGCCCCAGGCGAGCAGGATCGCCACCGTCAGGCACAGCGCAGTGTCGAGGCCGTAACGCGCTCGCGGGAACTGGAAGTTGGCGGCAGGCGCGCTCATGCCGCTGCCTGTTGCGCGAGCGCGCGAAACTGTGCGCCGCGGTCTTCGTAGTTGCGGAACTGATCGAGGCTGGCGCAGGCTGGCGACAGCAGCACGCGGTCGCCCGGCTGCGCCAGACGCCGCGCCAGCGCAGCCGCACTGCCGAGATCGGCGACACGCTGCACCTGAATGCCGCGGCCGAGTTCGGTTTCGATGCGCGCGGCGTCTTCGCCGAACAGAATCGCGGCGCGCGCCTTCGCCAGCAGCGGCGCACGCAGCGCAGTGAAGTCCTGACCCTTGCCCTGACCGCCGCCGAGCCACACCAGCGGTCCGCTCAAGCCCTGCAGCGCAGCCAGCGTCGCGCCGACGTTGGTGCCTTTCGAATCGTTGATCCAGGTGACGCCGCCGATATCGGCAACCCACTCGCAACGATGCGGCAGACCCTTGAACTCGGTCAGTGCCTGCAGACTGCCGGCGCGATCGATGCCGGCGGCATCGGCCAGCGCGAGCGCGGCCAGTGCGTTGGCGACGTTGTGCATGCCCTGCAGCTTTAGCGCACTCAGCGACAGGCAAGGCGCACTGCCGGCCGCGAGCCAAGTCTGCTTGTCACGCTCGATCAAACCATAGTGCCCGCTCGCCGGCGCGTCGACACCGAAGCTGACGACGCGGCGCGCGGTGTGCGTCTGCATATGCGTGGCGTGATCGTCGCGATTGACCACCGCGGTCTGCGCATGCGCGTAGATACGCGCTTTCGCGGCGATGTAGCGCGACAGCGAGCCGTGCCGATCGAGATGATCCGGCGAGATGTTGAGGATCGTCGCCGCCACCAGTTTCAGCGACTCGGTGGTTTCAAGCTGGAAGCTCGACAGCTCCAGTACGTAGAGTTCGCGACTGTCGTCGAGCAGATCCAAAGCCGGCGTGCCGAGATTGCCGCCGACCGCAACGCGCACGCCGGCAGCCTGTGCCATCGCGCCGACCAGCGTCGTCACCGTACTCTTGCCGTTGCTGCCGGTGATGCCGATCACCGGTGCCTGCGCGGCGCGCGCGAACAGTTCGATGTCACCGAGTATTTCAACTTTGGCTGCGCGCAGCTGTTCGACGAAGGCGTCGTCGAGCGGTACGCCGGGTGATAGCACTGCGAATGCGTACTGCGACAACGGTGCGGCTGCCGCGAACGCGCCGAGATGAATCTGCGCAGCTGGAACTGCAGTGCGCAGCTCGTCGATTCCCGGCGGCGCCGCACGCGAGTCGGTCAGCGTCAGCCGCGCGCCTTCGCGGGCGAGATAGCGCACCGTCGCAGCGCCACTCTTGCCGAGACCTACCACCAGAATTTCCTGATCGCGATAAAGGCCGGCCATCAGCGCACCTTCAGCGTCGACAGACCGATCAGCACCAAAATCAGCGTGACGATCCAGAAGCGCACGATGATCTTCGGTTCCGGCCAGCCTTTCAGTTCGTAGTGATGATGCAGCGGCGCCATGCGGAAGATGCGCTTGCCGCCGCTGTACTTGAAGTAGCCGACCTGCAGCGCCACCGACACAGTCTCGGCGACGAATACGCCGCCCATGATCGCCAGCACGATTTCCTGCCGCACCAGGACCGCGACGACGCCCAGTGCAGCGCCCAATGCGAGCGCGCCGACATCGCCCATGAAGACCTGCGCCGGGTAGGCGTTGAACCAGAGGAAGCCTAAGCCGGCGCCGGCGATCGCGGTGCAGAAGATCGCCAGTTCGCCGACACCGCGGATGAACGGGATGCCGAGATATTCGGCCATGCGCACGTTGCCGGTAGCGTAGGCGAAGATCGCCAGCGCCGAGGCGACCAGCACGGTCGGCATGATGGCAAGGCCGTCGAGGCCATCGGTCAGGTTCACCGCATTGCTGCTGCCGACAATCACCAGATAACACCAGGGCACGAAGAACAGGCCGAGCGGAATCTTCACGTTCTTCAGGAACGGCACGATCAGCGAGGTCGACGAGGCATCGTGCGCCGACGGCAACAGGCTCCAGGCCGCACCCTGCGGCACGCTGCTGGCGTAGATCGCCAGCGACACGCCGAAGCCGGCCAGCGACAGCCAGAAATATTTCTGTTTCGCCGACAGTCCTTTTGGATTCTTGCGCGCGATCTTGAGCCAGTCGTCGACGAAGCCGACGATGCCGAAGGCCAGCGTGACGATCAGCGCGAACCAGATGAAGCGGTTGCTCAGATCGGCCCACAGCAAAGTGGCGATCGCAATCGCGGCGAGAATCATCGCGCCGCCCATGGTCGGCGTGCCGGTCTTGGCGAGGTGGCTGGCGGGACCGTCGCTGCGCACGACCTGGCCGAACTTCAGAATCTGCAAGCGACGGATGATCCACGGCCCCAGCACGAAGCAGAACGTCAATGCGGTGAGCACGCCGAGAATCGAGCGGAACGTCAGATAGCCGAAGACGTTGAAGCCGCTGACGTAGGGCCGCAGATGTTCGGCGAGCGCGTACAGCATTAGCGCGGTCCCTCCGCGGCGCGGTGCGGCATGCGGCCGGCGGGTTCAGTGTGCGGAGTCATCTGCGCCTGCCGTAGCCGGGTCGCCGAGCGCGGCCACCACACGTTCCATTCGCGACGAGCGCGAACCCTTGATCAAGATCGAAACTTCCGTAGTCAGTTCCGCACGCAGCGCAGCCACCAGCGCTTCCAGCGTGTCGAAGCTGCGGCCGTTGCCGAAACCATCGGCGGCGTTGTTGGCCAATGGCCCGAGCGCGTAGAGCCGGTCGATGCCGAGCGCACGCGCCTCGCGGCCGGCGGCGGCGTGCAGCGCCGCAGCATCGGTACCGAGTTCCTTCATATCGCCGAGCACCAGCCAGCGCTGACCGGGCAACGTCGCCAGTAATTCCATCGCGGCGCGCAAGCTTGTCGGATTGGCGTTGTAGCTGTCGTCGAGCAGACGTGCGCCTTCGCGCGTCGTCTTCAGGCTCAAGCGCCCGGCAGCAGGCCGCGCCTGCGCCAGACCTTGCGCGATCTGTGCCGGTGTCAGATTCAATGCGATGCCCGCTGCCGCAGCGGCGAGTGCATTGGCGATGTTGTGACGACCGGGCAGCGGCAGCACGACATCCGCCGCACCGGCCGGCGTCAGCAATTTGAAGCGGCTGCTGTCGGGCAGCAATTCGATCGCGTCGGCGCGCAAGTCGGCATGCGCCGCGAAGCCGAAGCGCAGCAGCGCGGCACGCGTCGCCAGTTTTTCCCACAGCGGCGCATACGCATCGTCGGCGTTGATGATGGCAACGCCATCCTCGAGTGCGGCAAACAACTCACCCTTCGCACGCGCAACCCCTTCGCGGCTGCCGAAACCTTCGAGATGCGCATCGCCGGCCTGGGTGACGATGGCGATGTTCGGTGCTGCAAGTGCCGCCAACTGCGCGATCTCGCCCTTGTGGTTGGCGCCCATCTCGATCACCGCGGTGCGATGTTCGGCGCGCAGCCGCAACAGCGTCAGCGGCACGCCGATGTGATTGTTCAGATTGCCTTCGGTCGCCAGCACCGGGCCACGCGCGGCCAGCACCGCAGCCAATAATTGCTTGGTGGTGGTCTTGCCGCTGCTGCCGGTGACGCCGATCACCGGCAGATCGAAATCGGCGCGCCAGCTTTTCGCATAGTTCTGCAGCGCACTCAGCGTATCGCCGGCAACGATCTGCGCGGGCGCGCCTTCGATCGCATGCGCAACCACGCTGCCGGCGGCGCCGAGAGCAGCGGCACGCAGCACGAAAGCATGACCGTCGAAACGCTCGCCGACGAGGGCCACGAACAGATCGCCGTCGCGCAGCGCGCGCGTATCGGTGACGACGCGCGAGAACAACTGATCGGGGCCGAGCAGCTGCGCGCCGAGGCGCCGCGCGACGGCCGACAAGGCCTCCATCAGTGGAGGGTTTGTTGCAGCCTCGATGCGTGCCATCGCATTCATGCGCGCGGCTCCGCACCGAGCAGTGCAGCGACGAAAGCGCGATCGGAAAAGCTGCGCCGTTCGCTGCCGTAAATCTGATAGTCCTCGTGACCCTTGCCGGCGATCAGCACGACATCGTCGGCACTCGCTGCGGCGATCGCGGCCTTGATGGCCTTGCCGCGATCGTGGATCACGCGCGTCGCTGCGCGGCCGTCGGCCGTCAGGCCGGCCAGAATATCCTCGACGATAGCCCCGGGCGCTTCGCTCCTGGGGTTATCGTCGGTGACGATCAGCATATCGGCACGCTCGGCTGCGGCCGCACCCATCAGCGGACGCTTGCCGCGATCGCGATCGCCACCACAGCCGAACACGCAAATCAGCTTGCCGGACGTATGTGCGCGTAGCGCGTCGAGCGCTGCAGCCAGCGCCTGCGGCGTGTGCGCATAATCGACGACGACCAGCGGCGCGGCGCGCGGACCACGGAAGCCTTCGATGCGGCCCGGCACCGTGGTCGATGCTGCCAGTGCGGCGACTGCGTCGTTCAGCGGAATCTCGGCGTGCAGCAAAGCCGCCAGCGCCGCCAGCAGGTTGTAGGCATTGAAACGCCCCAGCAGGCGACTGTCGAGTCGCGCCTCGCCCCAGCTGCTACGGATATCGAAGCGTAAGCCCGCACTGTGCAAGTGTAGATCGAGACCGAGCACGTAGCGCTCGCCGATCGGCGCCGCGCGATCGGCACCGCCGAGCCCATAGACAGTCACCTCCTGGGTTGCACTGAGCGCACGCGCCCAGTCGGCGCCGTGGGCGTCATCGCGGTTCAATACGGCGGCGCGCAGGCCGGGCAGCGTGAACAGGCGTCGCTTGGCGGCGGCATAGGCTTCGACATCGCCGTGATAATCGAGGTGATCGCGACCGACGTTGGTCAGGATCGCGACATCGAATTCGATCCCGGCGATGCGCTGCTGATCGAGCGCATGCGAGGACACCTCCAATGCGCAGGCCAGTGCACCGGCATCGCGCTCGGCCGCCAGTAACTGCTGCAGCCGCACTGCATCCGGCGTGGTATGCGAAGCGTCCTTCAAGGCGCCGAGCCGGCCATAGCCGAGCGTGCCGAAATAAGCACTCGGCCGCGCCAGACGATCCAGCGCCTGCGCGATCAGATGTGCGGTCGAGGTTTTGCCGTCGGTGCCGGTGATGCCGACGGTGAACAAGTCGTGGCTGGGATGCCGGTAAAAGCGCGCGGCGATTTCGCCGGCGCGTGCGGCGAGTTGTTCAACCGCGAAGTTCGGCACTGCCAGTTCGGGAGCAGTGAAACCTGCAGCGGGCTCCCAGGCGATCACCGCGGCGCCACGCCGCAGCGCTTCATCGACGAAGCGCAGGCCGTGCTGGGCCCGTCCGCGCGCAGCGAGGAACAGGCTGCCGGGAATCACGCGCCGGCTGTCGAGTTCGACGCCGGTCACCGCGAGATCCGGCAGCGGCTCGGCGGCAAAGCCTTCAAACAACGCGGGCAGGCGTGCAGTCATCAGCGCAGCATTCAAGGATGCGCTCCGACCAGCACCGAGCCGGGTGCGGCGACCGCGGCGACGCTCGCAGTCTGTAGTTTCGGCCGTGTCGACGGCAGCGGCAGCTGCAGCGGATTGTCCGGCTGAATCTGCAACAGGCGCGCGGCACCCTGCATAACGTTGGAGAATACCGGTGCGGCGACGAAGCCACCGAAGTATTCGCCGGCACCGGGCTCGTCGATCATCACCAGCGTCACCAGCCGCGGATGCTCGGCCGGCAACATGCCGATGAACACCGACTGATGCACGCCCTCGATGTAGTTGCCGTTGGCGTTCTTGCGGATGGTGCCGGTCTTGCCGGCGACGCGATAGCCCGGCACCGCTGCTTTCACCGCGGTACCGCCGGGCGCGATGACGCCTTCCAGCAAATGCCGCACGGTGCGTGCGGTGTCGGCCGACACCGTGCGCTGCGGCGGGTCCAGATGCGCGCGCGCGAGAATCGACAGCTTCGGCATCAGGCCATCGTTGGCGATCGCCGAATACGCGCGCACCAGCTGCAACGCGTTGACGGTGAGACCGTAGCCATACGATGCAGTCGCGGTGGCGATCTGACCCCAGTCGGCAAAGTTGCGCAGCACGGTGCCGGCTTCGCCCGGCAGACCGGCGCTGACCGGTTCACCGATGCCGAACAGTCGATAGCCGGTGTAGATCGGCTCCGCACCCATCATCAATCCGATTTTGGCGGCACCGACATTGCTCGATTTCGCCAGCAAGGTGGCGAGATCGACCGTGCCGGTCAGATGCTCGTCGTGCACCGTCAATGCGCCGACCTTGAAGAAGCCAGGGCCGGTATCGATTTCGATGTTGGCCTTCACCGCGCCGGTTTCGAGCGCTTCCGAAATCAGCAGGGGCTTGATCGAAGAGCCCGGTTCGAAGCTGTCGGCGACAGCGCGGTTGTGCAGATCCGCAGGCTGGCGATCGTCGGGCCGGTTCGGGTTGTAGCCGGGTTGGCTGGCCAGCGCGAGGATATCGCCGCTGTGCGCGTCGGCCACCACGATCAGACCGCCCTTGGCGTGATTCGCAGCCACCGCGCTCTTCAGTTCGCGATACGCCAGGTATTGCAGGCGCAGATCCAGCGTCAGATTGACGTCGCCGCCGGCTTGCGCCTCGGTGTAGTCGTCGGTGTCTTCGATGACGTGGCCGGCACGATCGCGGATCACGCGGCGCGAACCGGGCGTGCCGCGCAAGGCTTCGTCCTGCGAGGATTCGATGCCTTCCTGGCCTTTGCCGTCGATGTCGCAGAAGCCGACCACGTGTGCAGCGCTTTCGGCCGCCGGGTAGTAGCGCCGGTATTCGCGCTGCGCGAACACGCCGGGCGCGCCGAGCGCGAGAATGCGCTTGGCGTCGTCCGGGTTGATCTGCCGCTTCAGATAGACAAACTGGCGATCGGAACGCTCGCGCAGGAATCCTTCGAGTTCGCGGCTCGGCCGATCCAGCATGCGCGCGATCGCCGACAGATAATCCGGCGCGTCGAGCAGATCCGAAGGCACCACCCAGATCGAATCGACCGGCGCCGATAAGGCCAGCGCTTCGCCGCGGCGATCGCGGATCGCACCGCGATTGCCTTGCAGCACGACCGTGCGCACCTGCCGGCGATTGCCTTCGCGCGTCAGAAAATCATTTTCGAGTACCTGCAGGTAGAACGCGCGCGACAACACCATCACGCCCATCACCGCGAGCACGCCGAGCGCCGCATGCCGGCGCCACACGCCCGGCGCTTCGGCCTGGCCCGACGACGACGCAGCCTGTGCCGACTCCGTCCGGCGTGCCGCTGCATGGATCGGTGACTTCACGGCTTCGCCTCACGCGCGGTCTCAACGATCTGATAGTCGAGCGGATCGACCATGCCGAACTGCGCGCGCGCAATCGCATCGACGCGGCCGTGCTGCGCCAAGGTCGCTTCCTCGAGCTGCAGCTGCGCCCATTCGAGCTGCAGCGCTTCGTGGTCCTGCCGCGCGGCTTCGATGCGCGTGGTCAGGCTGCGGTTCTGATGCTTGACCTGCACCACCGCGACCGCCGAGGCGATCACCAGCAGCGCGAGCGCGAGCGGCACCAGCGTACCGCCGCCACGGGTGGCTGCAGCCGCGCTCATCCGACGCGCTCGGCGATGCGCAGCACGGCGCTGCGCGCACGCGGGTTTTCCGCGACTTCGGCATCGTCCGGAAATTCGCGTGCGACCGCTTTCAATTCCGAATCGCGGATGAAGCGCTTGACGATGCGATCTTCCAGCGAGTGGAAACTGATCACCGCGAGACGGCCGCGCGGCGCCAATAGCATCGGCATCGCCGCCAGCGCGGTTTCGAGTGCCGCCAGCTCCTGATTGATAAAGATGCGGATCGCCTGGAAGCTGCGCGTGGCCGGATGGATCTTGTGGCTGCGCGGACCCGGCACCGTCGCAATCAAGGCAGCGAGCTGCGCGGTGGTGGCGATCGGCGATTCGCCGCGCGTTTCGACGATACGGCGCGCGATGCGGCGGCTGTTGCGCTCTTCGCCGAACTGGTACAGCACGTCGGCGATTTCGCTTTCCTTCGCCCGCGCCAGCCAGGCCGCAGCGGATTCGCCCGAACTCGGGTCCATCCGCATGTCGAGCGGACCGTCGTTGGCGAACGAAAAACCGCGCGCGGCATCGTCGAATTGCGGGCTCGAGACACCGAGATCGAGCAGTACGCCGTCGATGCATCCGGCAATGCCGAGTTCGTTGGCGACTGCCGCAATCTCGGCGAAATTGCGCGCGTGAAAACTGAAATTGGAACGCCCGGCAAATTCGCGCCAGGCGTGATGCCCGGCCTCCGGATCGCGATCGAGCGCATGCAGATGACCGACCGGGCCGAGTGCCGCCAGAATCGCCGCACTGTGGCCGCCACGGCCGAAAGTGCCATCGACGTAAATACCGTTTTTGGGACGGCTGACGCCGTCCGGGCCTTCGGGTCGGAGAGCGAGTCCGGCCAGCGCATTGTCGAGCATCACTGGCCGGTGCAGGGACATCCGGCTAAGGCTGCGTTGCGTTGCAGCGGCGGGCGTGTCTGTCCGCACGCGCGCACTCCCTCACGGCCCGAGCGCCGCGAAGGCGTCGGCGTAACTGACCTGCGCGGTCTCGGTGGACGCGGTCCACTGCGCTTCCGGCCACAATTCAAAATGGTCGTTGAGACCGGCCAGCACGACGTCGGCGCCGAGCTTGAGGCGCTCGCGCAACATCGGCGGGATCAGCACGCGGCCCTGACCGTCGAGTTCGGATTCAACCGCATGGCCGACGAACAGGCGCTGCATCACCACGCGCTTGGCGCGGTCCGGGATTTTTTGGATCTGCTCGACCATTCGGCGGAACACCGGCGACGGATAAATCTCGACGCATTCAGGCCCGAGCGTGATGGCGATCTGTTTGCCGTACTCCTCGGCGAGTTGCGCGCGAACGCGCGCCGGAACCGCTAAGCGGCCCTTCTCGTCGATCGTCAGGCGGTTCGATCCAGCAAACATGCGGGCCACTCACAGAGACACCAGAAAAAGACACCGAAGCCCATGGTTCCCCACTTGGACTCCCTCAAGCGCCACTATAATCCACAAATTACCACCCTGCAATCGCGGCAAGAGCCCCAAAAGCTGTGTCGCGACAACGGCTTAGCCCGTCTAAGGCGAATTATGTGTTGCTGAGTTAAAACAATCTCTTAGCGAATAGACTTCATGTTGAATAAGGCCAGCGTGTGCGGCGCGTTTGAGCGTAGTTGTGGAAACCGGCCGTTCGACCATTCAAAGCCGGCTTTGGGCGCATACCCCACCGCAGCGCGAGGCGGCCCGGGCGGGCCACCGTCGATCATCGGAAAAAGTGGGAGCCGGCCGGTAAGCCGGGTTCTGTCTAGCCTTGGACCGAAATCCTTGGCCGAGGCAATCATTCCTCTAGGCGCGCCGTCGCCGACGCGCTCCAGCAGCCTACCCGGAAGGCGCGCGGGCCGCGCGTCGAGCCGATGGCTTACGCCAACCACTCACCTTCCCTATTTGGCCTTGCTCCGAGCGGGGTTTGCCGTGCCGGTCCGTTGCCGGACTCGCGGTGCGCTCTTACCGCACCATTTCACCCTTGCCTGATCCCCGCATCTTTCGACTGAGGGGCCATCGGCGGTATCTTTCTGTTGCACTTTCCGTCGGCTTTCGCCGCCCAGCCGTTAACTGGCGCCCTGCCCTGCGGAGCCCGGACTTTCCTCCCCCATTGCTTACTTGCGCAAGCATGGCGGCGATTGCCTGGCCGGCTCCCACGCGCATTGTACGCCTGCAGGCACGTCCCACGTCTTCGCTGTGGCGGCGATTGGGGAACCTCTGAAGAAGCGTCGCGAGCGAAGGCAGGTCGGGCGAACCCGGAGCGGAGGAACCGCAGCATACATAGACGTATGTGAGGATTCCGAGCACCGGATTCGCGCGAGATGCCGAGCGCAGTAGCTTATTCAGAGGTTCCTTAGCGTGTCCGCGCGGCGCCCCTATACTCGACCGCAATAAGCAGCAGAACGCGAGGGAGAGACCAATGCGAAAGACGTTATGGATCGTGGCGGTGCTGCTGGTTGCGGCGCTGGTCTGGAATCGCGCGCCGCAGCCGGTGCCGAAGATTCCGCCAGGGACCGCCTTGCCGCAGGCCAGTGCGCCCGCCGGCCTGCGCTTCGCGCTGATCAAGACCGCCGATGCGAAAACGCTGCAGGCTTTCACCTATGCCGGCGGCAGTCCGTTCAAGACCGCGGGGATCAATCACATCGCCGTGCTGGTCGAACATCCGCAGGGTCGTTTCCTGTTCGACACCGGGCTGGGTACCGAAGTGGAAAAACAGTTCGCGACGATTCCGTTCTGGGCGCGGCCATTCCTGGCGTTCGACAATCTGCATCCGGCCGTCGGCCAGTTGACCGCCGCCAAGGTCGCCGCACCGGATCGCATCATCCTGTCGCATGCCCATTGGGATCACGCCAGCGCGCTCGGTGATTTTCCGGATGCCAAGGTTTGGGTCACGCCTGCAGAAAAACGGTTCATCGATAGCGGCCATCCGCCGACCGTGTTGCCGACCCAGTTCCAGTTTCCGGCCGAGCGCTGGCATCTGTACGAGCTGAGCAGCGGACCGTACGCCGGCTTCGACCGCAGCCTCGATCTGTTCGGCGACGGCAGCGCCGTGTTGCTGCCGCTGCCCGGACATACACCGGGCTCGGTCGGCCTGCTGCTGAGCGTACCTAGCGGTCAGCGTTATTTCTTCGTCGGCGATCTGGCCTGGAACAGCGCCGGCATCACCGGCCCGCATCGCAAGTTCAGCCTCGCCAGCAAAATCGTCGATCTCGATGCGGAGACCAATTGGCAGGTGCTGCTACAGGTGCGCGGTCTGCTCGATGCGAATCCGGGCTTGCATGTGGTCCCGGCGCACGATACTGCGACGCACGACGCGATCGGCTACTTCCCGAACTGGGTGCAGTAGATGCGGGTTTTTTCGCACACCTGTTCCAACACCGAGATCGTCTGCGCACTCGGCTGTGCGGATCTGATCGTCGGCATCGATACCGACTCCGACTATCCGGTTGACGTGGTGGCGCAGCTGCCGAAGCTCGGCCGCGATCTCGATCTCGATGTCGCTGGCGTGATCGCGCTGCAGCCGGATCTGGTATTGACGTCGTTAACGGTCCCCGGCCACGAGCGCATCGTCGCCGAACTCGAAGCCGCCGGCCTGCGCATTCTGGTCTGTGATCCCTGTTCGCTGGAAGACATTTACCACGACATCCGCCGCATTGCCGCAGCGCTCGGTGTCGGCGCACGCGGCGACGCACTCATCGCTGAAATGCGCGCAGCGATGCCGCCGCTCAAGCCTACCGCTGCAGCGCCCAAAGTGCTGATCGAATGGTGGCCGAAACCGGTGATCACGCCGACGCGGCAATCCTGGGCGACCGATCTGATCGCGCTCGCCGGCGGCGAAAATCCTTGGGCACACATCGATGCCAAGAGCGCGCCCTTGACCGATGCGCAGGTGCTTGCAGCGTCGCCGGATGTGGTCGTGATGAGCTGGTGCGGCGTACGCGAGGAAAACTATCGCGCGGACATCGTACGCCGGCGCGCCGGCTGGTCCGAGGTGCCTGCGGTCAAGCGCGACCGCATCGTGCCGATCACCGAAGCCTGGTTGGGCCGTCCCGGCCCACGCCTGGTGGAAGGCTACCGCGCGCTCCGCGGCGTCATCGCTGCGGCCGCAGCGGACTAGACTAGGTCTGCTTCGCGCCCATATCGACGTTCTTCGCTTCCGGGCCCAGCAGTGTCACCGTGGCCAGCAGCACGGCGACGATGCCGATGGTCCAGGCCAGCATGGTGGCGAAATCGCCGCCGTTCGACTCGGCGTAACCGGCCTGTATCGGCGACAGCAGCGACATGATGAAATTGCCGAACTGGTAGGCGAAGCCGGGCAGGATCGCGCGCACCGCCGAGGGTGCCAGCTCGTTGATGTGCGCCGGCACGATGCCCCAAGCACCCTGCACCATGAACTGCATTAGGAAGCCGCCCAGCGCCAGCATCACCGGCGTGAGGGAGAACGCCCACAAGGGGATCATCGGCAGCGCCAGCAGCGCCGCCAGGGCGATGGCCCGCTTGCGGCCGAGCTTTTCCGAGAACGCACCGAAGAAGATGCCGCCGAGCAGCGCGCCGACATTCATCACGATGATCAGCGTATCGCTGATCTGCGGCGTGAAGCCGTGCTGTTTCAGCAGGAACGGCTTGTACAGATCCTGCGAACCGTGCGAGAAGGCGTTGAAGCAGGCCATCAACAGGATCATGTAGAGCAGCAGCGGCAGATGCGCCCTGACCACCGTTAGCAGTTCGCCGATGGATGCGCGCTTGGACTGCTGGCCAGCGAGCCAGGCCGGCGACTCGGGCACATTGCGGCGGATGTAGAACACCAGCAGCGCCGGCAGCGCGCCGATGATGAACATGCCGCGCCAGCCGACATATTCGAACGCGAACCGGGATACGATCGAAGCCGCCAGGAAACCGATGACATAGCCTTCCTGCAGCAGTCCGGAGAAGAAACCGCGCCCTTTCGCCGGCAGGGTTTCCAGTGCCAGAGCGGCGCCGACGCCCCACTCGCCACCCATAGCGAAGCCGAACAGCGCGCGCAGCACCAGCAGGGTAGCGAGGTTGGGCGCGAAGGCCGAAGCCAGCTCGAACACCGAATAGCTCACCACGTTGAGCATCAGGATCGGCCGGCGGCCGTATTTTTCCGCCAGCCAGCCGAAGAACAGCGCGCCGAGCGGACGCATCGCCAGCGTCAGCGAAATGCCTACCGCAACGTCATGGATTTTGACGTGGAAGTCGTCGCTGATCGCCGACAGGCACAGCACGAAGATGAAGAAATCGAAGGCGTCGAGCGACCAGCCGGCGAGCGAGGCGAAAAACGTATGCCGCTGCGGCGAGGTCAGTTCACTGAATGGTCCAAACAAGGCCATCGGTATCTCCTCCCTAGGTTATCGCGTGAAGATAACACGCGTCCTCGGGATAAAGTCACCTCCACGGCTTGGGATTAGGCCCCGGCGTCAGCCGCGATCGCGTGCGCTCGCCGCGTGTGCCTGCAGACCTTCGGCGTCGGCAATGCGGCCGGCGATGGTGCTAAGCGCTTTTGCACCTTCGGCGGAGCACTCGATCAGGCTGCTGCGCTTCTGGAATTCATAGACGCCGAGCGGATTGGAGAAGCGCGCGGCGCGTGAAGTCGGCAGCACATGGTTGGGCCCGGCGCAGTAATCGCCGAAGGCTTCCGGCGTATGCCGGCCGAGGAATACCGCGCCGGCATGACGCACCTGTTGCAGCCACTTGCGCGGCTCTGCCACCGACAACTCCAGATGTTCCGGCGCGATGCGATTCGACAGCGCGATCGCTTCGTCGAGATCGCGCACCGCGATCAGGGCGCCGCGCCGTTCAAGCGAAGTGCGCACGATGTCGGCGCGCGGCAGTTCGCGGATGCGTTGTTCCATCGCCGCCAGCACGCGATCGAGAAACGCGGCGTCCGGCGAAATCAGAATCGACTGCGCGTCTTCGTCGTGCTCGGCCTGCGAGAACAGATCCATCGCGATCCAGCGCGGATCGGTGGCGCCATCGCAGACGACGACGATCTCCGAAGGCCCGGCAATCGAATCGATGCCGACGCGACCGAACACCAGGCGCTTCGCCGCGGCAACATAGGCATTGCCGGGACCAACGATTTTGTCGACGCCGGGCACGCTGGCGGTGCCGTACGCGAGTGCGGCGATCGCCTGCGCGCCGCCGATCGTGAAGACGCGATCGACGCCGGCGAGATGCGCCGCACCCAGCACCACCGGATTCAGCTCGCCGTCGGGCGCCGGCACCACCATGAGGATCTCGGCGACGCCGGCAACCTTGGCCGGAATCGCGTTCATCAGCACGCTCGACGGATACGCCGCCTTGCCGCCGGGGACGTAGAGGCCGACGCGATCCATCGCGCTGACACGCTGGCCGAGGCGATTGCCGTGTGCGTCGCCGAATTCCCAGTCTTCGAGTTTCTGGCGCTCGGCATAGCTGCGAATGCGCGCAGCGGCGGCTTCGAGTGCGGCGCGCAGCTCGGCCGGCAGCGCGGCCCAGGCGGCGGCGCGCGCGGCGGCCGGTACTTCCAGTTCGAGTGCGGAGCGTACGCTACGTTTATCGAAGCGATTGGTGTATTCGATCAGCGCCGCGTCGCCGCGCACGCGGACGTCGTCAATGATGGCGGTGACGCGCGTCGTCAATGCCGCATCGGCTTCCGGCGCGCGGTCGAGCAGACGCCCGAACTGCGCGTCGAAATCCGCGGCGCGACTGTCGAGCCGCGCGGGCGCGAGCGCCGAACTAGCCATGGGCCACCGCTTTGCCGAAGCGCTCCAGCAATGCACCGATCGCGGCGTGCTTCATCTTCATCGCCGCCTTGTTCACCACCAGGCGCGCGCTCGATTCGAAGATGGTCTGGATTTCGACTAGGCCATTGGCGCGCAAGGTGTTGCCGGTGGCGACCAGATCGACGATCAGATCGGCCAGTCCGACCAGCGGTGCGAGTTCCATCGAGCCGTACAGTTTGATGATCTCGACCTGCTCGCCACGCGCGGCGAAGAAGCGGCGCGTGACTTCCGGGTATTTGGTGGCGACGCGCAGACGGCGGCCGCTGAATCCGGCGAGGCCCTTGGCCAGCGGCGAATCGGCGCGGGTCGCCACCGACAGCCGGCAGCGCGCGATCCCGATGTCGAGCGGCTCGTACAGCGCTTCGCCGCCATGTTCGAGCAGGATGTCCTTGCCGATGATGCCGAGATCGGCGGCGCCGTATTCGACGTAGGTCGGCACATCGGTTGGCCGGATCACCAGCAGCTCGACGTTGCGGTCCTGCGTCGGCAGCCGCAGCAGGCGCTCGGCGTCGCCCGCCGGCGCGATGCCGACGGCGGCGAGCAGCGGCAGGCTGTCTTCGAGTATGCGGCCCTTCGACAGGGCCAGCGTCAATGCGGTCATGGGTTCGGCACGGGATGCGGCGTCAGGCCCGGCGTGTTCGCCGGGGAGGCGGATTTTAGCGGGCGCTGCGTACTCATGCTTGCGCGCGACTTGCTCATGTACGGCCAGCACCGCAAGCTGGCTTGTCCATTGCTTGCCCTGGAAGCCTTATGAAGCTCGTCATCGGCAACAAGAATTATTCCTCGTGGTCGCTGCGGCCCTGGCTGCTGATGCAGGTGAAGCACATCCCTTTCGAGGAGGTTCCGATCGCGCTGTATCAGGCCGATTCGAAGCTGCAGCAGCTGCGCTACTCGCCGGCCGGCAAGGTGCCGGTGCTGATCGATGGCGATCGCACGATCTGGGATTCGCTGGCGATCGCCGAGTATCTGGCCGAGCAATTCCCGCAGCGTCACCTGTGGCCGAGCGAGATCGGCGCGCGTGCGCTGGCGCGTTCGGTCAGTGCGGAAATGCATTCCGGCTTCGGCAGTCTGCGTGCGCAAATGCCGATGAATCTGCGCGCCGCGCACCCGGACAAAGGCCGCTCGCCGGAAGTGCTGGCCGACATCGCGCGCATTTGCGCAATCTGGGAAGACTGCCGCGCGCGCTTCGGCGCCGACGACGACGGTGCGCAGACGCGGCCGTTCCTGTTCGGCGATTTCACCATCGCCGACGCCTTCTTCGCACCGGTGGTGACGCGCTTCATCACTTACGCAGTGCCGCTGTCAGCGGCCTGCGCGCGTTACGTCGCCGCAATGCGCGCGCTGCCGGCGATGCAGGCCTGGTACGCCGCCGGCGTGGTCGAACGCGAGCGCCTCGCGATCTGCGAAATCTACCAATGAGGGCAGCGATGACGCGCAGCGGCAGCGAGGGCTAAAGACGCGATGCGCTTGCAGCACGCCGTCGGCGCGCGCAGCTACGTCTTCCGCGACTTGCGCGAGCTGCTCGCCAAGGCCAGCCCGGCGCGCTCCGGCGATGCGCTCGCCGGCCTTGCCGCCAGCAGCGACGAGGAACGCATCGCGGCCAAGCTCGTGCTGGCCGATCTGCCGCTGACGCGCTTCCTCGACGAAGCGCTGATTCCCTACGAAGACGACGAAGTCACGCGGCTGATCGTCGATACACACGACGCACAGGCCTACGCGCCGGTCCGCAGTCTCACCGTCGGGGCTTTTCGCGACTGGCTGATGTCGGATCTGGCGAGCACCGACGTGCTGACTGCGCTGGCACCCGGCATCACGCCGGAGATGGCCGCGGCGGTGAGTAAGCTGATGCGCAACCAGGATCTGATTCTGGCGGCGCGCAAGTGCAGCGTCGTCACGCGTTTTCGCAACACGCTCGGCCTGCGCGGCCGGCTCGCAGTGCGGCTGCAGCCGAATCATCCGACCGACGATCCCAAGGGCATCGCCGCCAGCATTCTCGACGGCCTGATGTACGGTGCCGGCGACGCCTGCATCGGCATCAACCCGGTCACCGACGAGCCGGCCAAACTGGCTGCACTGTGGCGCCTGCTCGATGAATTGATCCGGCGCTTCGAAATTCCGACGCAGTCCTGCGTGCTGGCGCACGTCACCCGCCAGATCGATGCGATCAACAATGGCGTGCCGCTCGATCTGGTGTTCCAGTCGATAGCCGGGACCGAGGCCACCAACCGTAGCTTCGGCATCGATCTCAGGCTGCTGCGCGAGGCGCAGGCTGCGGCGCAATCGCTCAAGCGCGGCACGGTCGGCAGCAATGTCATGTATTTCGAAACCGGCCAGGGCAGCGCGCTATCGGCCGATGCGCATCACGGCGTCGATCAGCAGACTTGCGAAGCGCGCGCCTATGCCGTCGCGCGTGCGTTCCAGCCTTTGCTGGTGAATACCGTGGTCGGCTTCATCGGGCCCGAGTATCTGTTCGACGGCCGCCAGATCATCCGCGCCGGCCTCGAAGATCATTTCTGCGGCAAGCTGCTCGGGCTGCCGATGGGCGTCGACGTCTGCTACACCAATCACGCCGAAGCCGATCAGAACGACATGGACACGCTGCTGACTTTGCTTGGCAGCGCCGGCGTCAACTACGTGATGGGCGTGCCCGGCGCCGACGACATCATGCTCAGCTACCAATCGACTTCGTTCCACGACGCGCTGTACTTGCGCGAGCTGCTCGGCCTGCAGCGCGCACCGGAATTCGCCGCCTGGCTGCACCGCGTCGGCATCACCGATGACGCAGGCCGGCTGGCGACGACGCGCGCGGCAGCGCTGCCGCAGCTCACGGCATTCGCCGAAGGCGCGTCGATATGAAGACATCGCCGGCCGAGACCGCCGCGAATGCGATCATCGACGATAGCTGGATCGAACTGCGCCGTCATACCGCCGCGCGCCTGGCACTCGGACGCAGCGGCGCCAGCCTGCCGACGCGCGCAGTGCTCGCGTTCGACCTCGCCCACGCGCAGGCGCGCGATGCGGTGCATCTGCCGCTCGATGTGGATGCGCTCACCGCGGCGCTGAGTGCGCAGGACTGGCCGCTGCTCGTCGTGCGCAGCCGCGCTTCCGAACGCAGCGCCTATCTCGCACGTCCCGATTGGGGTCGGCGTCTCGCCGCGGAGTCGGCAACAAGGCTGAGCGAGGCAGTGGGTTCGAACGGTGCCGACATCGCCATCGTCGTCGGCGATGGTTTGTCCTCGACTGCCGTGCAGGCGCATGCCGCGCCGTTGCTGCGCGCACTGCGTCCACTGTTGTCCGGCTTTTCGCTCGCACCGATCGTGATTGCAAGGCAGGCACGCGTCGCGCTAGCCGACGAAGTCGCTGAGTTGTTCGGTGCACGGCTTGCGATCTGCATCATCGGCGAACGTCCCGGCCTGAGTGCTGCCGACAGTCTCGGCGCCTATCTGACCTACGCGCCGAAAGTCGGACGCAACGATGGCGAGCGCAACTGCATTTCCAACATTCGTCCAGCGGGCCTAGCGCTCGAAGATGCCGCGCAGCAGATCGCTGCACTCGCGCGGGCGGCGCTGAGCAAGCAGCTCAGCGGCATCGCCCTACGTTTCGATCCGAACCTCCCCGCGCCAGCTGTTGTCGCAATGACTCAGGATCCGTAATCGCCCGGAGGACATCATGCCGCGAGGAAGCAAGCAGGCCTATACCGCGAAGCAACAGCACAAGGCTGCAAAGATCGAACAGAGTTACGAGGCGCGTGGTGTCTCGAAGAAAGAAGCCGAGGCACGTGCCTGGGCGACGGTCAACAAGCAGGATGGCGGTGGTGCGCGTTCGGGTTCCGGACGCGGCACATCGGCGGCTGCGAAAAAGCCGGCGCGCAAGAAATCTGCGCGTCGCGCGGTCGCGACCAAGCAGGGGCATTCGCCGAACAAGGGTTCGGCACGTGCGCGGAAGAAAGCGGCTTAGAAGGGCGGGAGCATCCCGCCTTCCGTGTTGTGACTGCGCAGGTGCGAAGCCTCCACGCGGAAGGCGGATTACGCCTGACGGCTAATCCGCCCTACTGTCGCTGTCGCTGCCTCATCGCTGTTTCGCTGTCGCGACAGCGAGCGTAGACACCCGCCCAGCGAGGGCGGAACAAAGCTCTCAGCGCATGAAGGCGAGGTTCGCCTCGCACCTACAAAGCTTTTAACGCGGAAGGCGAGATGCTTACGTCCTACTCTCGCTGCCTAACTCGCCAATATAAGGTTCCGGCTCATTTGCTACCCAAGGTGCTTTCTCGCTGTTGTGTTCAATGGTGCGTAGGCTTTGCCCAAGCTCATCAAGCGCTTTTTCTATACGGTTGATGCCATCTGCTATTGCCCACCATATCAGTGCTCCAACAACTAAAATTGCCCAGAATTCGGGCGATAAGTGCGGCATGGATCATCCTTGCCTAGATAACTCGACCAAGCATATTGAATCCGTCGCCATCAAAATTTCAAAATGAGACACTTTCAGCAGCCCTTACGATTCTAGGCCCCTGATTCCTGCTTGGTAATCCTCCGAATCTTCGCCCCAAGCTGCCCCAGCTTCTGCTCAATCCGCTCATACCCGCGATCGATGTGATACACGCGATCGACCAGCGTCTCGCCCTCGGCCGCAAGTCCCGCCAGCACCAGCGCCGCCGACGCGCGCAGATCGGTCGCCATCACCGGCGCACCGGTTAAGCTTTCGCGACCGGTGATGATTGCGGTATTGCCTTCGATGCGAATCTCGGCACCGAGACGCAGCAATTCCTGCGCGTGCATGAAGCGGTTTTCGAAAATGGTTTCGCGGATCGTGCTGACGCCATCTGCGAAGCTGTTGAGCGCCATGAACTGCGCCTGCATGTCGGTCGGGAAACCGGGATGCGGCATGGTGTGCAGGTTCACTGCATCGGGGCGACGGCCGCGGCAGTCGATATCGATCCAGTCGACGCCGGTGGCGACTTTGGCGCCGGCCTGCTGCAGTTTCACCAGCACCGCATCGACCAGGTTCGGATCGGTGCGGGTAATGCGCACGCGGCCGCGCGTGATCGCGGCGGCGACCAGGAAGGTGCCGGTTTCGATGCGATCCGGAATCACGCGATGCGTTGCGCCGTGCAGTTCGGCCACACCTTGGACGTGAATCGTGCTGCTGCCGGCGCCTTCGATCTTCGCGCCCATCGCGATCAGGCAGCGCGCCAGATCGACGACTTCCGGTTCGCGCGCGGCGTTTTCGAGCACGCTCTCGCCATCCGCCAGCACTGCGGCCATCAGCAGGTTTTCGGTGCCGGTGACGGTGACGGTATCGAACATGATGCGTGTGCCTTTCAAGCGCGACGCGGTGGCGTGGATGAAGCCGCCTTCGAGCTTGATCTCTGCACCCATCGCTTCGAGTCCAAGCAGATGCAGATCGACCGGACGCGCACCGATCGCGCAACCGCCGGGCAGGCTCACCTGCGCTTCGCCGCGCTTGGCCAGCAAGGGGCCGAGCACCAGGATCGACGCGCGCATCGTCTTCACCAATTCGTACGGCGCCACACAGGTGGTGATCGACTTCGCGTCGATGACGACTTCGTTCACCGCCGGCTGCGATACCGCGACCCCCATCTGCGACAGCAGCTTGCGTGTGGTGCCGATATCCCACAGGTCCGGCAGATTGGTGATGTGCAGCGGCTGATCGATCAGCAGTGCGGCGCAGAGAATCGGCAGTGCGGCGTTCTTGGCGCCCGAAGCGGCGACTTCGCCGGCGAGCGGGCCGCTGGCGGCGATGAGGAGTTTGTCCATGAGCGAGGTTTATAGCCGATTGGGATCGCGGCGCAAGCAGCGCCGTTGAGTTTCGAAGAACTTGCGCGCCGCTCCGGTCGAAGCGGCAGCGGCGACGCTAGAAAGTGATGCGGACGGGTGTTCGAACGAACTTAAGCGCAGGGCGCCTTGGGCGCGTGCGTGCGCAACTGCAGTGCATGGATGTCGCGGCCCATGCGCTCGCCGAGCGTGTCATAGACCATGCGGTGCTGCGCGATCGGCGTCTTGCCGGCGAAGCCGATCCAGATCACCTCGGCTTCGAAGTGCTGGCCGTCGTCGCCGTTGACGGTGACGATCGCATCCGGCAGGCCGGCCTGGATCAGTGCTTGGATTTCGGTCTTGGTCATCGCGATTTGCTGATTCTCTATTTGCGCAGCTTGTAGCCGGTGAACAGCATCCACAGGCAGACGGTGGAGACGATCACGAAGAACGCTGCGGCCCAGCTCAGGCTCTGCCAGATCGGCACGTCGGCCTTGCCGAAAAAACCGTAGCGGAAGCCATCGATCATGTAGAAGAACGGATTCAGGTGCGAGGCCTTGAACCACAGCGGCGGCAGCGCATGCACCGAGTAGAACACGCCCGACAGAAAACTTAAGGGCGTGATGAAGAAATTGGTGAACGCGGCGAGATGATCGAACTTGGTCGCGGTGATGCCGGCGATCAGGCCCAGCACGGCGAGACTGCCGGCCGACAGCACGAACATCGCGGCCAGCACCAGCGGCGCTGCCAGCGGCAGATGCACGAACGGAATGGTGACGAGCAGCATCACCACTGCGACCAGCAGTGCACGGATCAAGGCCGCCAGCACATAGGCGCCGAACCATTCCAGCGGCCCCAGCGGCGCCATCAGCAGGAACACCAGATTGCCCATGATCTTCGACTGCGTCAGGCTCGAAGAAGTATTGGCGAAGGCGTTCTGGATCACCGTCATCATCACCAGGCCGGGAATCAGGAACTGCGTGTAGGACACGCCCTCGTAGACCGGCGCGCGGCCGCTCATCGCCTGCGCAAACACCAGTAAATACAGCAATGCAGTGATGACCGGCGCGGTGACGGTCTGGCCGAGCACGCTCCAGAAACGCATCACTTCCTTCTTCAGCAGCGTCTGGAAGCCGACTGAATCCTGCGCCTGCGGTTCGGCGGCGAACGTCGCGACCGGCTGGCTCGCTTCAGGCATGCAGCATCTCCGGCACGCGCTTCGTCAGTTCGACAAAAATATCTTCGAGATCGGGCTCGCGCGTGTGAACGTCGTCGATGCCGACGCCGGCGGCGCGCAGCGCGGCGAACACGCTGGCGATCGGCTGCTTCTCCAGCTCCAGTTTCAGTTCGACGACGCCGGCGTTCTCGCTGGTGATCAGCGCGCGCAGGCTCTCGGGCAAAGCGGCGTTGTCGGTCAGCCGCAGCTTGAGAAAGCGATAAGGATTGCGCGCCAGCAACTGTTCGGTGGTGGCGATGATGCGCACCTTGCCCTTGTCGACGATGGCGATGCGTTCGCACATTTCCTGCGCCTCTTCCAGGTAATGCGTGGTCAGCACGACGGTGGTGCCCTTGGCATGCAGATCGCGCATGAAGCTCCACAGCGTGCGGCGCAGTTCGACATCCACACCCGCGGTGGGCTCGTCGAGAATCACCACCGGCGGCTTGTGCACCAGCGCCTGCGCGATCAGCACGCGGCGCTTCATGCCGCCGGACAGCGCGCGCGTCGGCGAATGGCGTTTGCTGGCGAGATCGAGCCGCTCCAGCATTTCGTCGATCCACGGCCAGACTTCCTTGCCGCAGCCGTAATAGCCGGCCTGGATGCGCAGCATGTCGACCACTTTGAAGAACGGATCGAACACCAGTTCCTGCGGCACGATGCCGAGACAGCGGCGCGCGCGGCGCCAGTCGGTGACGGTGTCGTGGCCCAGTACCGAGATCGAACCAGCATCGCTGCGGATCAGGCCGGCGATGATGTTGATCAAGGTCGACTTACCGGCGCCGTTGGGTCCAAGCAGGCCGAAGAATTCGCCGCGACGGATCGAAAAATCGACGCCGTCGAGCGCCTGCACCGCGCCGTAGCGCTTGCGCAGGCCGGAAATTTGGATGGCGGGGAGGTCTGAGTGTGCGTCGTTCATCAGGCAAATCATTATACGCTGCGCGCCTTGCGCGGACCGCTTGTGACTGCCTCGTGTGGTGCCGGCAGCGCGCTCGGCCGCGAGTCCCGGCAGCCATCGCCAACCGGTCCGCGCTGCGCAAGCGCGTCGTCCACGACGTTATAACATCGGTTATAATTTCGCCGGAAACATTCGCCGAGCACCGCCATGAAACTCAAGATCACCGCCATCGGCAATTCCGCCGGCGTCATTCTCCCGAAGGAACTGCTGGCGCGCCTGCGCGTGGAAAAAGGCGACGAGCTGTTCGTCGCCGAAACTCCGGACGGCATCAAGCTGATGCCGCACGATCCGGTGTTCGCAGCACAGATGGAGGTGGCGGAGCGAGTGATGCGCAAGAATCGCGATCTGCTGCGGCGACTCGCGGATAGCTGATGATCGTCTGGGTCGATAGGCCGCTGGCGCTCGCCATTCACGACCGCCTGTTGGCAGAACACGGTGGCAGTTCCGGCGTGCGCGATGCGGGCTTGCTGGAATCGGCACTGGCTCGCCCGCAGCAGCTACATGTCTATGGCGATCCGATGCCTGATCTTGCCGATCTTGCCGCGAGCCTCGCTTACGGCATCGCCCGCAATCACCCCTTCGTCGATGGCAACAAGCGGACCGCATACACCTGCTGCGAAACTTTCCTCGCACTCAACGGTGCCGAACTCGAAGCCGCTGCCGCAGACAAGTATCTGAACATCCTCGCCCTCGCCGAGGGTAAGCTCAAGCTGGAAGACTTCGCCGCCTGGCTGCGCGCCCACATCCCGCCGCTGAAGCCGCGCGGTGCAGTACAGGAAGCGCGCAAGGTCTACCGGCGCAAGAAACGCACAGCTGCATGATTGAACACGGCGCCGCCGACATTCACGAGTTTCGCTCAGTCCTGTAATGGGATCGTTCGCCGCTTAGAGCGCAAATAACGCCGGAAGCGCCTGCGAGGCCGGCAAGCGCACGCACTCCGAGTAAAAGCCAGAAGCCTCCGTCGCTTCCGGATTGATCTCGATCATCCGCGCGCCGGCGCCGTGTGCGGCCTGCGCGAAGCCGGCCGCCGGCCAGACCACGCCGGAAGTGCCGACGGCGACGAACAGATCGGCCTGTGCCACCAGCTCGTCGGCGCGGGCGAACACCGATGCATCGACGGCGTCCTCGAACCAGGTGATGTCCGGCCGCAGCCAGGCATCACACTGCTCGCAGCGACGGCGCGCATAGCTTGCGGCTGCGACATCTTCGCGGATGCCGCAGGCGCAGCGCAGCCGCCACATCGAACCGTGCAGTTCGGCATCGACGCGCACCGCGGCGCGTTGCAGCAGGCCGTCGATGTTTTGGGTGATCACCGCCAACTGCGGCTGCAGCGACTGCAGTTGCACCAGATGCATGTGGCCCGCATGCGGTGCGCAAGCCAAGGTCTTGGTGCGCCGCAACTCGTGGAAGTCCAGCACTTGTTCCGGGTTGCGCAGAAACGCGCGCTGACAGGCGTAGTCTTCGTAGTTGTACTGCTGCCAGATACCGCCGCGGCCACGGTAGGTCGGCACGCCGGACTCGGCGCTGAGGCCGGCGCCGGTGAAGAACACCGGGTGTTGGTAGCGGCGCAGGTCGATCGCTTGCATTGCGCAAATATAGGCCAACAGACCCTGAGTTCTGGCCGAATCTTCGTAGTCGGTTCAGGCTACAGTTCGTTCGAGTACCGGACACGCCAACATCGCGGGCTCGGAAGTAGACCGAAAGCTTTGCTGATACGTAATCCGGCAACGTTTGGCCGATCCGCTAAAATCCCGCTTTAGTCCCGTTGGCGATTCCCTTGAACGATTTCAACCCACCGTCCCGACCGATCGATGCCGCCGCTTTGCAGGCGCTCGGCCGCCGCGTGCTGGAAATCGAGCGCGATGCGGTGGCGGCACTGCTGCCGCGCGTCGACGCCGCTTTCGTTGCCGCCTGCAGGCTGATGCTGGCCTGCCGCGGCCGCGTCGTCGTCACCGGCATGGGCAAGAGCGGCCACATCGGCGGCAAGATCGCGGCGACCCTGGCATCGACCGGCACGCCGGCGTTCTTCGTGCATCCCGGCGAAGCCAGCCATGGCGACCTCGGCATGATCACGCGCAGCGACGTGGTGCTGGGCTTAAGCAACTCCGGCGAGACCACCGAAATGCTGACCATCCTGCCGCTGATCAAGCGCATGGGCGTGCCGCTGATCGCGATGACCGGCCGGCCGACGTCGACACTGGCGCAGACCGCGGAAGTGCATATCGACGTATCCGTCGCGCAGGAAGCCTGCCCGCTGAATCTGACGCCCACCGCCAGCACCACGGCAACGCTGGCGATGGGCGATGCGCTGGCGGTCGCGCTGCTCGAAGCACGCGGCTTCACGCCGGAAGATTTCGCGCTGTCGCATCCGGGCGGCACGCTCGGCCGCCGCCTGCTGCTGAAGATCCGCGATGTCATGCAGGTCGGCGCGCGCATTCCCAAAGTCGGCGCCGAGGTTACGCTGTCGGAAGCGCTGCTGGAGATGTCGCGCAAGGGTCTCGGCATGACCGCGATCGTCGACGCCGATGATCGTGCCATTGGCGTTTTCACCGACGGCGATCTGCGCCGCGTGCTGGATGCCGGCGTCGACATCCGCCGCGCAAAGATTTCCGAGGTGATGACGCGCGGCGGCAGAAGTGCTGGCGCCGATCAACTCGCCGCCGAAGCGGTGAACCTGATGGAGAAGCACAAGATCACTGCGCTAATGGTGCTCGACGACGAGCGCCGCATTCAGGGCGTGATTCATATGCACGATCTGCTGCGCGCGGGCGTGGTCTGATGCACGCGCCCGTGCATAAAGCGCCGGCCGAGCGCGCGCGCGACATCCGCTGCGTGGTGTTCGACATCGACGGTGTCATCACCGATTGCAAGCTCTACCTCGGGCCCGACGGTCTCGAACTGAAAGCAGTCAACGTGCGCGATGGTCTCGGCATCAAGCTATTGCTGCGCGCCGGCATCGAAGTCGCGATCATTTCCGGGCGGCCGTCGCCGGCGATGCAGGCGCGTTTCGAGTATCTCGGCGTCAAGCACGTCTGGCTCGATGTCGACGAAAAAATCCCGGCGTACGAAACGCTGCTGGCGCAGCTCGGCTTAGCCGATGCGCAGGTTGCGGTGATGGGCGACGATGTGCCCGATCTGCCGCTGATGCGCCGCGCCGGCCTGGCGCTGACAGTGGCCGATGCACATCCGCAAGCGCTCGCCGCGGCACATTGGACCAGTCATCTAAATGGCGGCAACGGCGCGGTGCGCGAAGCCTGCGATTTCATTCTCGCAGTGCAGAGCGAGGCGCACGCCGCCACGGCGGCGATCACCATCGGAGCACGCAGCTGATGAAACAGAAGCTGGTTATTCCGCTGCTGTTGTTCGCTGCTGCAATCGGCCTGTTCCTGACGCTGCAGCATCTCGATCAGGGCACGCTGGTGAAATCGACCAGTGCCGATGCCACGCCGCGTTACACGCTGGTCGATGCCGAGTGGACGCGCTACGACGCCAACGGCGATCCCGCGCTGCTCGGTCAGGCCAGTCAGATCGTCTACATGGACGATCAGTCCGGTACCGCGACCGAACTGGTGGTCGATGTACTGGGCATCGGCGGTGCGCCCTGGCGGCTGAGTGCACCGACCGCTGTGCTGCCCGCCGCGCAGCGCAAATTCGAACTGACCGGCACGGTCGATATCGCCGGACGCTGGCCGGACAACGGCGAAGCAGTACGCGCACGCACCGACCAGCTGTGGATCGATCCGGATACGCATCAGTTCTACACCGAGTCGCCGGTGGAGTGGGATAGCGTCTCGCGCAGCGGCACTTCGCGCGGCATGCACGCGGACTGGCGTTACAAAGCGCTGCAATTGCTGCACGATGCGAACATGACCTACCGCATGAAAGCCACGCCGACGCCGTGAATCGACCGATGAGTACAATCAAAACCGGCGCGCCAGTCGCCGGCATTCTGTTGGCAGCGCTGCTCGGCACGCAGGCGCTGGCGCAGACCGCGCCAGCGGCGGCGGGCAGTGCACCGACGACGCTGACGCCGCCGCCGAAGACCACTTCGAAGCAGCTCAACCAGACCAAGGACGAACTCGGCAAAGTGCCGAGCGGCGCCGATCTGCGCCCGAGCGGCGCGATCAACGTCACCGCCAAACGCGCCGAACTGATCCAAGGCTCTTCGGCGGTCTATACCGGCGACGTCGTGATGGATTCCGACACGCTGAAACTCGACGGCGAGCGTCTTGAACTGAAGCAGTTCCCGGGCAGCCAATATGTCGCCACGCTGACCGGCACGCCGGCGCATATGTCGCACCCCGGCACTGGACAAGATAATCCGCCGATGACCGCGCATGCCAAGACCATCGTCTACGATTCGCGCAGCGGCATCGCCGATCTGATCGGCGAGGCCTTCGTCACCAAGGGCGAACAGAACATTTCCGCCGACACGATCCATTACAACGTCGCGCAGAAAGGCATCCTCGCTTCGGGCGGTGACGATGGCCGTGTGCACATCGTGATTCCGCCGGCCGGGCTGCCCACTGCAGCGCCAGCAACGACACCCGCGCCTGCCGGACCGGGTAAATGAGTACCACGCAGATCAAACTCGAACCGCGTCCGACTGCAGTCATCAGCGCCGACAAGAAATCGGTGCTGAGCGCGCACGGCTTGGTCAAACGCTATCGCCGCCGCACCGTCGTCGCCGATGTGTCGCTGACCGTTTCGGCCGGCGAAATCGTCGGCCTGCTCGGCCCCAACGGCGCCGGCAAGACCACCTCGTTCTACATGGTGGTGGGACTGATCGGCGCCGACGGCGGCCGCATCGTGCTGGACGGCGAGGACATCACGCGCCAGCCGATGCATGCCCGTGCGCGCATGGGTGTCGGTTATCTGCCGCAGGAAGCCAGCGTGTTCCGCAAGCTGTCGGTCGCCGACAACATCATGGCGATCCTGGAGCTGCGCGAGGATCTCAACGCCGAGGGCCGCAAGTCCGAACTGGAACGACTACTCGGCGAACTGCATATCGGCCACGTGCGCGAAGGGCTCGGCATGAGCCTGTCCGGCGGCGAGCGGCGCCGCTGCGAGATTGCGCGGGCGCTGGCGGCAGACCCGCGTTTCATCCTGCTCGATGAGCCATTCGCCGGCGTCGACCCGATCGCGCTGCTCGACATCCAGCAGATCGTGCGGCATCTGGCGCAACGCGGCATCGGCGTGCTGATCACCGACCACAACGTGCGCGAGACGCTGGGAATCTGCGACCGCGGCTACATCCTCGCGGAAGGCAAGGTCATCGCCGAAGGCACGCCGCAGCAGCTGCTGGAAAACGAGACCGTGCGGCGCGTTTACCTGGGCGAGCAGTTTCGGCTTTGAGTTGATGGTTTGAGTGGATGGTTTTTGCGCGCGGCAGACGCACGTGCCGCTGCAGATGCCGCTACCCGACGCTTATTGCCCCGTTCGGCGGGCGCCGCCAAATTTCTACGATGTTACTCCAGCCGGACGCGCCTGTGGCAAGTACAATGCCAACTATGAAACTTTTTTACGCCCTGGCATGAAACAGTCGCTGTCACTGCGCGCCGGCCTCAGCCTGACGATGACGCCGGCTTTGCAGCAGGCGATCCGGCTGCTGCAGCTCTCCAGCCTCGACCTGCAGGTCGAAATCCAGCAGGCGCTCGAATCCAACGTCATGCTGGAAGCGCTGGACGCCGAAGGCGAAGCCACCGACAGCGAGCCAGAAGAAGCGCTGGCCGAAGCGGAAACCGGCGATGGCGAAGAAAGCGCGGAAACCAGCAGCGACACCGCCAGCGAGACCACGCTCGACCTCAACGACGATTCCGCCATCCGCGACGACATGCCGGTCGATGCCGACTGGGGCGACATCTACGACACGCCGGCTGCTTCCGGCAGTACCGCGTCCACCGGCAATTCCGAAGACGACGAAGGTCTGCGCGACTACATGCAG
>JAQGNU010000042.1 GCA_028291645.1 Nevskia sp. | reverse complement strand
GCTAGCGATGGGGCTGGCGACGGTCTATAGCCGCGCCCAGAACGGCTTGCAAGCCGATCTGGTCACCGTCGAAGTGCATCTCGCGCCCGGCCTACCCGGGCTGGCGATCGTTGGCCTGCCGGAAGCGGCGGTGCGCGAATCGCGCGACCGCGTGCGTGCGGCGATCGTCAATAGCGGCTACCAATTCCCCAACCGGCGTATCACCGTCAATCTGGCGCCGGCCGATCTGCCGAAAGAAGGCGGCCGCTTCGATCTGCCAATCGCGCTCGGCATCTTGGCGGCGTCCGAGCAGATTCCGGCAACGGCGCTGCCAACGCTTGAAGTCCTCGGCGAACTGTCACTGACCGGCGAAGTGCGCGCGATCCGTGGCGCGCTGCTGGCCGCGCTGAAATGCGCGGCGGGCGGACGCCGTCTGCTGCTACCGGCGGCCAATGCCGCCGAAGCGCAGCTGGCGCGCAATGTCGAGATCATTGCTGCTTATCAACTGGCCGAACTGTGCGGTGCCTTGCATGAAGGCCATCTGTCCAGTGCAGCCCCGGAACTGCCGAAAACGATCACCGAAACCGCACCCGAGCTGACGGACGTGCGCGGCCAATATCAGCCTAAACGCGCGCTGGAGATTGCGGCGGCGGGGCAGCACTCGCTGTTGATGTTGGGCCCGCCGGGCAGCGGCAAGAGCATGCTCGCAGCACGTCTCCCCGGGCTGCTGCCGCCGCTCACCGAAGCCGAAGCGGTGGAAGTCGCAGCAGTGGCTTCGATCGGGACGGGCGGCTTCGATCCCGCTTACTGGGGACGGCGACCCTATCGCGCGCCGCATCACACCGCCTCCGGCGTGGCCCTGGTCGGCGGCGGCAGCAATCCGCGTCCGGGCGAAATCACTTTGGCGCATCACGGCGTGCTGTTCCTCGACGAACTGCCGGAGTTCGATCGCGCCGTGCTCGAAGTATTGCGTGAACCGCTGGAGAGCGGCCAGATCACGATTTCGCGCGCCGCGCGGCAGGTCGATTTCCCGGCGCGCTTTCAATTGGTGGCCGCGATGAATCCCTGCCCCTGCGGCTATCTGGGCGATGTCGGCGGCCGTTGCCGCTGTACGCCGGATCAAGTCGCACGCTATCGCTCGAAGATCTCCGGCCCACTGCTCGATCGCATCGATTTGCAGGTGTTCGTGCCGCGGGTGGACGCTGCCGCGCTCGGCGATAGGGAAGCCGCAGCCGACAGCAGCGCGACCGTGCGCGAACGCGTCTGCGCCGCCCGCGTGCGTCAGCTGGCGCGCGCGGGCAAGCCGAATGCGCTGTTGACGGTCAAGGAAGTCGAACGCGATTGTGTGCCCGACACCGCAGCGCAGGCACTCTTGCGTCTGGCGACGACGCGCATGGGGCTGTCGGCGCGGGCCTACCATCGTGTGTTGAAAGTGGCGCGCAGCATTGCCGATCTGGCCGGCGTGGACATCATCGGCAGCACGCAGATCGCCGAAGCAATCCGCTACCGCCAATTCGATGCCGAATCGGCGCCTGGCAGGATTTAAACTGCTATCAGAACTTAGAAGTCGAAGCGTCTGCTGATTTCGAGCAACAGCCTCGACTGCTCGCCGCTGCGGCCACGGCCATTCTTGGTCAGGCGCGCCGTGTAATTCTTCTGTCCTGGTCCGAGATTCACGCCGCCGCCCAGGCGCAGCTTGGGCCGTTCCAGCAGCGGCCAGCGACGGTGCCACGAAAAGCTGCAGCGACTTCGCCAGCATTCGCGTAGTGCGGCGACAAATACGCTTTTCAGCGATGCTGGACCCAGTCGAAATTCCGCATAAGCTTCAATAAAATCAAGATTGTGATGGGCTTCTGCCTCCTGCTCGTCGCCCGCAAATCGGTAGCCGACCAGACCGACACTGAGATGCACCGGATAGAGACCGTGCACCGTTGTGGTGCGTCTATGGCTAGCGTGCGCATCAAATTCGCTACCTCCAACCGATCGTGCATTGGACGCCCCGGCACCGACATCGCTCACACCGCAAGCCATCGACACATACTCAGACCTGGCACCGCATGGACATGCACCGCTATTCAGGAATCTCAGGAATCTGCGGACAGCTTGGCGATTGCCGCCCGACAATAAAAAAGAGCCGCACGAGGCGGCCCTTCTCGACAACTTTTGAAGCTTAGGTCGTCGGCACCGGCGTACCGAACTTCCAGATCGCCTTCAGCAGGACTTCGCCCTGCGATTTCTTGCCACTTGCAGGCGTGAAGCCGCCTTCGCCGTCGTCGAATCCAGTCGAAACACTCGGATCCGGATAGACCTTGTGGTTCGAGAAGTCGTAGCGGAATTCACCGAGAACGTCGAAGCTGCTGGTCACGGCGTAGTCGCCGGTCAGCGTGATTTCTTCCAGCTTGCTCTTCGGCGGCGGCGCCGTACTGTCCGTTGTAAACGTGTAGTTCTTCGTGCTCAGGTATTCGCCACGCAGCGAACCCTTGAAGCTGTCGGTAATCTGCAGATTGGCATAGGCCGCCACACCGGTGACGTAGATATCGACGCCGTCACCGACGAAGCGCGCATAGTCGGCATTGATCGCCAACTGCAGCGCCTTGGTGGCCTGCAAGCTCGCAACCACATCGAGATAATCGGTGTTGACCGCGCCGCCATCGACGCCGTAGTAGTTGGTCACTGCAACCGTCACGGTCGAGGTCGGAGTCAGCACTACGCCGGTTTCCAACGTCTTGTGCTTGTCCGCGTCCTGCGCACTGCCGGATACGGCGCTATTCGATACACCGAGGTAGGCGGTGATCGCGTCGCTGACCTTGTAACCCGCACGGATGCCGGTATGAACCAGCGGTTCGGCATTCTGGAACAGCAGCGAACGCGAAATATTGCTGTTCTTGGTGTCGTCGATGACTTCGAAACCGGACAGCGTGACGAAACGGCCGGCGATCACGGTCAGGTTGCCGTGCGCCCATTGCGCATAGGCCTGCGTCAATGCGAACGCGCCGCTGCCGTCGCCGTAGGAACCGCTGATGACCTTGCCATCACTGCCGGTGATGACATTGACAAGGCCGCCGAAGCCATCGGTCGGCAGATACGACAGGGTCAGCGCTGCCTGATTCAGCTCGAAGGAGTTCGCGTCGGTATCGAACGTGTGGTACGCGATGTTTTGGCCTTTGTTGAAGGCGGCCGTGTACGAACCATCGATATAGCCTGCGGCGGTAATGCCAGAAGCGCCAAACACATCGCTCAAGGTGGGCGCCGCTGCCTGTGCCATCGCGGGAACACTCGCAAAGCCGACGGACGCTAACAAGCCTACATATTTATTCATGTCGCTCCCTAAATTGTTTGTCGAGACGCTGCTTTTTATCAGCGGCTACGTGTTCGCACATAACGTGCCAGAGAACCACGCTAGAACTGCCCTTTTTATTAACGCCTTGCGATCCCTGCGAGCACTGCAAAACAACCGCAACGAAAATTACCACAACTCCTATTCGATCGGATCAGACGCCGGTCTGCTTGAGCATCTCCTGCACTGCAGCTTTGATCTCGTCGTTGCTGAGATCGGCGCGGCCGCCGCGCGCCGGCATGCTGTTCTTGCCCTTTTCCGCCGAAGTGGCCAGGCCGTCAACGCCACCGGCAGCTGACTTGCGCGCACTCCACGCAGCCTTGTCACCAATCTTCGGCGCGCCGAGCACACCGGCGCCGTGGCAGGCTGAGCAGACCTGCGCAACGACCTGATCACCGGCCAGCGGCGTATGCGGCGCAACGGCGGTGAGCTTCTTGAATTCTTCTGGATCGGTGATCTCGTGACCGATCGGTTCGACGCGCGTCTGCAGCTTCTGCAGCGCAGCGGCATCGGTCGGCGTCTTGCCGGTGAGCAGCGCCGCAATGATCAGGATCACGAAAGTCAGAGCCACCAGTGCGCCGATAACGCCGAGTACGGTCTTGACGAAGTTTTGGTCGTTGTTGGCGCTCACAGCAAAGGCTCCGAATTAAGGAATAGACGGCAATGAAGTCATGGAAACCGTGCCGGCGGGCGGCGCCGGGCGCGCCATTATGGCCGAAGCGGCGCCTTGGATCGAGCGCCACAGCGGATGCCGCGCGCATGCGTGCCGGGAGACAGCCTGAACCCGCGCTTGCGAGATGCTCTGCCCACTGAGCCGCCGCGACCAGCGACACGCAGCGCCTACAGGTCTAGGCGGAGTTTGTCCGCTTCGGCGGTCACAGCGCCTGCGGCGGCAGCGCTGCGCGCGCGCAGCTGTCGGCACGATCCAGCAACAGCGCGCGCTCACGCAGGTTTCTGGTCAACGCCGCTGCGCGCTTGAACTCGGCACACGCCTCGTCGAAGCGGCCGAGTCTGGACAGGAGATCGCCACGCACACTCGGCAACAGGTGATAGTCCTTCAGCGACGGCTCTGATTGGAGCGTATCGACCAATTCGAGGCCCGCTGCCGGACCAAACGCCAGCGACAGCGCGACAGCGCGGTTCAACTCGACCACTGGCGATGGCGCCAACTGTGCGAGTGCGTCGTAAAGCGCGACGATACGCGCCCAGTCGGTCTCGGCTGCGGTCCGCGCGCGTGCGTGACAGGCCGCGATCGCCGCTTGCAAGGCGTAGGGACCCAGCGCACCGCCGAACTGCTGCGCGCGTTCGAGCGCGGCGAAACCGCGACGGATCAGCAGTTGATCCCAGCGCGCGCGATTTTGCTCGAGCAGCAGAATCGGCGCGCCGTTGGCGCCGACCCGCGCCGCCCCGCGCGAAGCTTGAATCTCCATCAGTGCGACGAGACCGTGAACCTCCGCCTCCTGCGGCATCAGCTCGGCGAGGACGCGGCCGAGCCGCAGCGCCTCCTCGCACAGCGCCGGCCGCATCCAATCGTCACCAACGGTAGCCGAATAGCCTTCGTTGAAGATCAGATAGATCACCGTCAATACGGACCCCAGGCGGGGTGCGAGCTCAGTGGCCGGCGGAACTTCGAAGGGCACGCGCGCTTCGGCCAGCGTGCGCTTGGCGCGGACGATGCGCTGCGCGACGGTGGCCTCCGTCACCAGGAATGCGCGCGCGATTTCTTCGGTGGTCAGGCCGCCGAGCAGGCGCAGCGTCAGCGCAATCCGGGCTTCGGTCGACAGCACCGGATGACAGGAAACGAACAGCAGGCGCAGCAGATCGTCGCCGACATCGTCGTCGACGACTGCATCGAATGCCGACACTGCCGTCGCCTGATCGGACTCGAGCTCGTAGCCGAGTTGCTGATGTTTGCGCTCGATCAGTATGTTTCTGCGCAGCAGATCGATCGCACGATGTTTCGCGGTTGCCATCAGCCATGCACCGGGGTTCTGCGGCACACCCGTGGTCGGCCACTGTTCGATGGCGACGACCAGAGCATCCTGCGCCAGTTCTTCGGCAATGCCGACATCGCGCACGATGCGCGCAAGACCGGCAATCAGTCTGGCGGACTCGATGCGCCAGACCGCATTGATAGCCCGATGTGTATCGGCAGTCGCCTGGTCCATTGATCAGCGCATCGTCGATGCGTCGCGCAGGTTTCAGTGCATGCGTTTCATGGCTTTTTTTCGCAGTTCACCATCCACGGGATGTCGAAGCGATCGACCACCATGCCGAAACGCTCCGCCCAGAAGGTCGGCTGAATCGGCATCTGCACGGTTCCGCCGGCTGCCAGGCGATTGAAGATGCGCTCGGCCTCGGCCGCCGTATCGGTACCCAGCGAGACTGAAAATCCCCTGGGTGTTTCGTAGCGATCCGGTGGCGCGTCGGAACCCATCAACAGCACCTCGCCGACGCTCATGCGCGCGTGCATGATCTTGGCGTGCCAATCCACAGGCACCTCGCCGGCCATCGGCGACTCGCCGTGATTCATCATCATCAGAATCTTGCCACCCAGGCACTGCTCGTAGAACTTGAACGCGGCCTCGCACTGGCCGTTGAAGTGGAGATACGGGGTTATTTGCACGACATATTCCTCGTTGTATGAAATGGAGAGCGGCGCGTTCGCTCGTATGGCTGGTCGACGAATGGCGCCGTTTTGAATCGACTGCAGATGCACGCCTCGAAAGACGTTTGGATCAAGCCAGGCGAAACTCAGCTGCCGAGCTGCTTGCCGGACTCGGCGAGGTGTTCGCGCATGCGCGCCTCGGCTTCCCTGAGCTCGGGCGTAAACGCCGCACCGAAATCATCGGCCTCGTAGACCTTGCGGATCTCGACTTCGAATTCGGCGTTCGCATCGCGCGGATACGGATAACGCCTGACCCATTCGATCGCTTCCTGTTTGGAAGCGGTGCGGATGATCCAGAAGCCCGCAATCAGCTCCTTGGTTTCGGCAAACGGGCCGTCGATCACGGTCGGCTTGCCGCCTGCGAACTTCACGCGTGCACCGCGCGAAGTTGGTTGCAGGCCGTCACCCGCAAGCATGATCCCGGCTTTGACGCTGTCTTCGTTACACCGCGCCATCGCCGCCAGACGTTGCTCACCGGGATCGACCGTAGCTTCAGTGTTCGAGTCCGATTTCAGCAACACCATGTAGCGCTGTTTCGACGCCGCATCAGCCTGTGCGGGCGTCGGCTCGCTGCCGCACAGGCCGTTGGCACAACCGACCTCGCGCAGTTCGATCTCGACATTGCCATCGCCATCGAGTGCCGGCCAACGCTTGACCCAGGCGATCGCCTCATCTTTCGACGGGACCTCGAACATACTGAAGCCCGCAATCAACTCCTTGGTCTCGCTGAACGGGCCGTCGATCACCGTGGTCTTGCCGTGCGAGAACCTGAGGCGCACGCCGGTAGCGCTCGGCTGCAGGCCCTCGCCCGCACGCATCACGCCGGCCTTCAGCAGCTCTTCGTTGTACTGCCCCATCGCGGCCAACAGTTTCTCCTCCGGAAGAATGCCGGCCTCGGTGCAGGCGTCGGCTTTGCGCAGAATCATGAATCGCATCGTGAACTCCTTCGCTGATGGGAGGGCTGGCGGACGAAATCGTCTAGGTATTCGTGCGCTGCCGGAACTGCTCCTCAGCTGCCATCGCCGCGCGGCCTTCGTCAGTGCTGATCACCGGCTCGAAATCGGCCGCATCGAACACCTGACGGATCTCGATCTCGCCAACGTCCGGCGGGCAGCGCGAGAACCATTCGATGGCTTCGTCTTTCGATTTCATCTGCACCATCCAGAAACCAGCGATCAACTCCTTCGCCTCGGTAAAAGGTCCATCGATGACGACCGGCCGGCCGGTCGGCGAGAACTTGATGCGCGCGCCTTTTGCACTCGCCTGCAGGCCATCGGCGGCCAGCAGCACGCCGGCCTTGATCAACTCGTCGTTGAACTTGCCCATCTCGACGATGGCTTTCTCGTCCGGCAGCACGCCGGCTTCCGAATCCTTGTTGGCTTTCACCAATACCATGAATCGCATTGCATTTCTCCTCGTTAATGGCGGTTTTGGAGCCCGCGTCCCCGGTGCACTCGAGCGGCCGAATTGCTGACTCCTATCTAGACGACGAACGAGCCGCAGCGAAATCGACAAGCCCGGCAAACTTTTTTTGCGGGAGGCTGATCCCGGCATTGCATTGCTCAGCCGAGTTCGGCGAGTCGCCGCACGAGCAAGCGCCGCTCGGGCTCGAGCTTGGCCGCGGCGATGGCGCAGCGATACGCCGCGCGCGCTTCCTCGCGACGCCGCAGCCGTTGCAGCAGATTGGCGCGGACCGCGAACAGCAGGTGATAGTCGTTGAACTCGCCGCGAGCGGCGAGCGAATCCACCAGATCGAGCGCGCGTGCCGGACCATCCACCATGGAAACCGCGACCGCGTGATTGAGCTCGATCACCGGCGTCGGCTGCAGGCGCAGCAGCACTTCGTAAAGTCCGGCGATCTGCGGCCAGTCGGTCGCTGCTTGCTCGGACGCACGCACATGCAGTGCCGCAATGGCGGCCTGCACTGCATAAGCGCTCACGCGTCCGGCGAAGCGCAGAGATTGATCGACCAGTGCCAGCCCTTCTGCAATCTGCGCATGATCCCATCGTCCGCGGTCCTGATCTTCGAGCAGAATGACATCGCCCGCAGACGAGACCCGGGCGCGCCGCCGTGCATCGTGCAGCAGCATCAGCGCGAGCAGGCCTTTTATCGGAGCGTTATCAGGCAGCAGCAGATCGAGTAAGCGCCCCAGCCGAATTGCTTCGCGGCACAATTCCTCGGAGATCAGCTCGGCGCCGGAGGTAAGGGCGTAGCCTTCGGAGAAGACCAGATAAATCACCGCGAGTACGCCGTCGATGCGCTCGTCGAGCAGCGCTGGCTGCGGCGTTTCGTACGGAATTCCAGCATCGCGGATTTTCTTCTTCGCCCGCACCAAGCGTTGTGCCATCGTCTCTTCGCTGACCAGCAACGCGCGCGCCACTGCCGGTGTCGTCAGTCCGCACACCTCGCGCAGCGTCAGTGCGATCTGCGCTTCGATGTTCAGTGCCGGATGACAGCAGGTAAAAATCAACCGCAGGCGGTCGTCGCCGAACACCGCATCGTCCGCATCGTCGCCATCGACCGCGCTAGCAGCCAGTTCGGCCGTTGCGATTTCGAGATCCCGCAGCTTGCTGCGGAAGACGACTTCGCGACGAATCTGATCGATCGCCTTGTTGCGTCCGACATTGACCAGCCAGCCGCACGGCGTCGACGGAATGCCCGCCGACGGCCATTGTTCGATGGCGGCCGCGAAAGCCTCCTGCCTTGCCTCTTCGGCGAGATCGAAATCGCCGAGCAGGCGGATCAGTGTTGCGAGCACCCGACCCGCCTCCCGGCGGAACACCTCTTCGATCGCGCCTTGCGTGAGCTGCGCGTGCATGTGCGCAAGTCTACGCGCGCAACGACCGCGCTCAGCCCATCGTCGGCCAGATCGGCCTTACTTCGATACTGCCGTGCCTGGCACCGGGGATGCGCGCAGCGATTTCGATCGCCTCATCGAGGTGCTTGGCCTCGATCAGGTAATACCCGCCGAGTTGTTCGCGGGTCTCGGCGAACGGACCGTCGGTGGTCACCGTCTTGCCCTTGCGCACCCGCACGGTCGTCGCGGTCGAACTCGGCTTCAACCGATCGCCGGCCTTGAACTGGCCGCCCTGGATGATGCCTTTGGTGAACTCGCCGTATTCGTTCGTCATCGTCGCCATCGCAGCGGGGTCCATCGCAGCGAATTCCGCCTCGTTGGCGTAGATCAGCAATAAGTACTGCATGGGAAACTCCTCTCAAGGTTCGGCGTGATTCGCCGTCTTATAGTCGAACGGGCGCCGCTTGAATCGACATCTGTAGGGAATATAAAACGCGACATCGGCATCCCGTATGCCGGTCTACCAGACTGCCGTCGGTAAGTATCTGGCTCTGTCCGGTTGAGTCGTCGGTATCGGTCGGGCGTATGAACCAACACACATCCGGGTTTCAAAATGAGGATTTATAGATCGCTCTGGTTCAGCTTTGAAATCAAATCTCAAGCCACTTTTAGCGCACGCACGACCGCCTTTGGTTCCCGCTCGATGATCTTCAGCAGTGTTTTCGCCGCACCGGTTGGCGAACGCTGGCCCTGTTCCCACTTACGCAGTGTCGATGCACTGACGCCGAATGCACCGGCGAATTGGTCCTGCGAAAGGCCGAGCCGTTTGCGGGCCTTCTGAATCTCATCCGGCTTGACCGAAATCTTGTGCACACGAGCGCCTGTGCGCTTACCTTTGGCATGCGCCAGTGCTTGCGCCATCGATTCGATCAGTTCATCACCCAATTTGCTCATTTGCGTTTCCTCGTCGCCTTGATTGCAGCCGCAAAGGCCGCGACCGCTTTGCGTTGTTCCGCCGTTAAATCAGCCCGCTCATTCTTTCCATAGACGAGTAAGGCATAGACCGGCATGTCCTGATCGTAGAAGTAATAGATCACCCGCACACCGCCGGATTTGCCCTTGCCCATCGCTGCAAACCGAAGCTTGCGGACGCCGCCCGTACCGACGATCTCGTCACCGGCGTCTGGATGGGCCGCCAGATACGAGATCAACTCGGCGTGTTCATCCTCGCTCAGAATCTTTTCGGCACGACGGATGAAGGCGCTCGTTTCGACGACAGTCTGCATGACCAATTATAACCCATTGGGTTACATATCCACCAAGCAACACCAGTGGAAGGGTGAGTTCCGACTTCTAGCCAGTCTGGTGATAAAGAAGACCAAGCCCTGTGAGTAGCTTGAGAGATGGTGCGCCCGACTGGATTCGAACCAGTGACTTCCACCTTCGGAGGGTGGCACTCTATCCAGCTGAGCTACGGGCGCCCTGAGGAGCGCGTACAAGAATAACCCGCGCTGCACGCCAGCGACAATCGAACGCCGTTCCGGCGCGTGCAGCCGCGTTATCATTGCGCCCCTTTTTCTCCCACACCTTTACCGATGAATCGCGGATTCTGGGCTGCGGTCGGCGCGTTCCTGATCTGGGGCCTGCTGCCGCTTTATCTGCGGCAACTGCACGAGGTGCCCGCGCTGCAGATCATGGCGCACCGGCTGCTGTGGTGCTGCCTGTTCGTCAACATCTGGCTGCTGACGCGCGGCGAATTCGGCAAGCTGCGCTTCGCGCTGGCAGTGCCGGCGACACGCTGGCGGCTGCTGGCGACGGCCTTTCTGGTCAGCCTCAACTGGCTGATTTATGTCTGGGGCGTCAACAACGGTCATGTCGTCGAGACCAGCCTCGGCTACTTCATCAATCCGCTGGTGAATGTGCTGCTCGGCGTGGTGGTGCTGCGCGAGCGGCTCAATCGGGTCCAGTGGAGCGCGGTCGCGCTGGCTGCGGCCGGCGTGATCTATTTGACCTGGCTGAGCGGCGCACCGCCGTGGATCGCGCTGTCACTGGCGATCACGTTCAGCTGTTACGGCTTGATCCGCAAGATGGTGGCGGTCGACGCGATCACCGGGCTCGGCGCCGAAACCTTGCTGATCGCGCCGCTGGGGCTGGCTTATCTGCTGTGGCTGGAAGCGCAGGGCAGCGGCCAGTTCGGGCATGCCGGGCGCTACATCGACAGCTTGCTGTTCCTCGGCGGTCTGGTCACTGCAGTGCCGCTGGCTTTGTTCGCGTTCGGCGCGCGGCTGATTCCGTATTCGACGATCGGCCTGATCCAGTACATCGGCCCGACGCTGCAACTGCTGCTCGGCGTGTTCCTGTTTCGCGAACCGTTCACCGGCGCGCGTGCGATCGGCTTCGGCCTGATCTGGGCGGCGCTGGTGGTGTACGCGGCCGAGGGCTTGATCCGCGCACGCCGGCTGCGGCAGGCGACACTCGCGGCGACCGCTACCGCAGGCGCGCCCGCCGCGAGCGGCACGTCCTGAAGTCCGGCGCTGCATCGATGCGTTACCGCTATCTGCTCGCCGATGTCTTCACCGAGCACCGTTTCGGCGGCAATCCGCTCGCCGTGTTTCCGCACGGCAGCGGACTCGACAGCGCGACGATGCAGGCGGTCGCGCGTGAACTCAATTTATCGGAGACGGTATTCGTGCTGCCGCCGGATGATCCGGCGCACACCTGCCGGCTGCGCATCTTCACGCCGACGGTCGAGCTGCCGTTCGCCGGACATCCGACCGTCGGCAGCGCCTTCCTGCTTGCCAGCGATGGCTTCATCAAGCTCAGCGGCGGCGACACGCGGATCGTGTTCGAGGAAGGCGTCGGCGCGGTGCCGGTGACGATCAGCCAGCGCGCAGGCGCACCGCTGTTCGCGCAGTTCACCACCGCGCGCTTGCCGAGCTTTGGCAGCGAGGCGCCGAGCATCGACGCGCTGGCCGCGGTGTTGTCGCTACAACCGGACGATGTGCTCGACGGCAGATTCGCGCCGCAGGTCGCATCTTGCGGCGTGCCGTTCCTGATGGTGGGACTACGCGGTCGCGCGGCGCTGCGGCGTGCGCGTTTCGATCTCGGCCGCAGCGAAACCTTGTTGTCCGGTTTCGCGGTAGCGGAATTTTTCGCGTTTACGCTGCAGCCGGAAACCGCCAACGTCGATGTCAGCGCGCGCATGTTTGCACCGGCGATCGGCGTGGTCGAAGATCCGGCGACCGGCTCCGCAGCCGCAGCGCTGGCTGGTTATCTGGCGCTACGCGATGCGCGAACCTCGACCACGCTGCGCTGGCGCGTCGAGCAGGGCGTGGACATGGGCCGGCCGAGCTTGATCGAACTCGAAGCCGACAAGCAGGGCGATGCGATCTCGGCGATCCGCGTCGGCGGTGCCTCGGTCTGGGTCGGCGAAGGCCAGCTCGAATTGCCGATGGACCTTGGCTGATTGCTTCAGCGGCGTCCGGGTTCGAACCCAGGGTATTGCGGCAGGTTGTCGCAGATTTCATCCCACTCTGCCTTGTCGGCAACCATGAAGTGGAATTCCGGGCGGCGCTGAATCGGCGTATCGAACAAGCCGATACGCAAGCGCACGATGCCGCGACGCTTTTCATTGCGACTGTAAACCGGCGCACCGCAAGTCCCGCAGAAAACGCGTTGCTTGCCCGGGCTCGACTCGAATTCCTTCAATAGCTCCGCACCGGCGACGATATGGAAATCCTGCTCGGCCACCGCGACGTTGGCGGCATACGCGCTGCCGTTCGATTTGCGACAGCTGCGGCAATGACATAGACCGATGCGACCCGGCGCCGCATCGAGTTCGTAACGAACGCCGCCGCACAGACAGGAACCTCGATGCATCGCAGGCTTTCCTTCGAGAACGCGGGCGCGCGTCGTTCAGAGTGCCGCGCGCTGTGCATCGAGTAGCGCGAGCAGGCGCCGCAGCGCGCCGCGACTGCCGGCAACGGTCGCCAGGCCAGCGCGTCCCATCTGCGCGCGACGGCCGGGTTCACCCAGCAAGACCGCCAACTCGGAAGTCAGCGCCGGTGCGTCGGCGACTTCCAACGCAGCGCCACAAGCCAGCAAGGACGCGCGCGCCAGTGCGAAGTTGTACATGTATGGACCGAACAGCACCGGCACTCCCAACGCCGCCGGCTCCAGCACGTTGTGGCCGCCGACATCGACCAGACTGCCGCCGATGAAAGCGATATCCGCTGCGGCGAGATAAACAAACATCTCGCCCATGCTGTCGCCGAGAAAGACTTGCGTCTGCGTGAGCGATTGCGCGCGGCCGGCCTTCGCCAGCGCCGCCGAACGCGTGCGGCGTTCGGCGACGAAGCCTTTGTCGGTGATCAGCCGCCAGATATTGTCGAAGCGTTGCGGATGACGCGGCACCAGGATCAGCACTGCGTCCGGGAATACATCGAGCAAGGCCTGATGCGCGTCGAGCGCGGCTTCCTCCTCGCCCTCGTGCGTGCTGGCCGCAATCCATACCGGACGTTGCGTGCCGAAGGCCTCGCGCAAACTACGTCCCGCCGCCAACTGCACTTCTGGAAGTTCCAGATCGAATTTCAGATTGCCCATCACGCTGACGCGCTCCGGCGGCGCACCGAGTGCCAGGAAGCGCTGCGCATCTTCTTCGCTCTGCGCGGCAATGGCGCTGCAATCGGCCAGCGTGCTGCGCGCAAAACCCGGCACGCGCATGTAGCCGCGGAACGAACCGGGCGACAGCCGCGCATTGGCGATCGTCAGCGGCACGCCGTGCTGCGCCAGGCAATGGAACTGATTCGGCCACAGCTCGGTTTCCATCACGATCACCTGGCGCGGCCGTACGCGCTGCAGGAAACGTGAGATCACGTCCGGCAGGTCATACGGTGCATAGCTGTGCCGTACGCGCTCGCCGAGCGCGGCACTGATGCGCGCCGAGCCGGTCGGCGTCGTCGTCGTCACCCAGACCTGACCATCGCCATGCCGTTTCAGCAGCGCTTCGATCAAGGGCAGCGCCGCCAAAGCCTCGCCGACCGAAACCGCGTGCACCCACACCGCAACGCCTTCCGCGCGCGGCGGCACGAAGCCGAAGCGCTCGCCGATGCGGCCGCGATACTCCGGCAATTGGCGGCTCTTCCACAGCAGCCGCAAAAACACCAGCGGCGTCGCCAGATAGAGCAGTGCGGTATAGACGACTCTCATATTGCTTTGGATTGATTCCTGAGCAGCAGCCGAATTCGGTGAACCGCATGTCTCACTTAGTCATGCAATGACCGCGCCTTCGCCGATACACAGCGAAACGCCGGCGCCATTGCCGACCGAACAGCGGGATGCCTCACTGTCGAACATTTCGTCGCGCCTGTCTAACTCCGGTCCGCTACTCGACAGGCTCTAAACTACGGCCATGGCCCATCGTGAAGACTATTCCGCGCGTCGACCGCGGCTGATTCCCTACATCCTCTATCGACCGGACTGGTGGATCGCCTGGCTGCTGTTCTGGTTGCTGTGCGCGATCTGCTGGCTGCCGGTGCCCTGGCTGCGCGCATTCGGGCGGCGTCTCGGCTGGCTGTTCGGACGCGTGGCGAAAAGCCGGCGCCACATCGTGCGCGTCAATCTGCAGCTGTGCTTTCCCGAACTGAGCAGCGCCGAACGCGAACGCATGCTATGGGCGCATTTCGAAGCGATCGGGATGGGCATCTTCGAAACGCTGGCCGCAGGCATGGCGCCGGATCTGATGGTGTCGCGCTATCTCGACGTCGAGGGGCTGCAACATCTCGATGCGGCCAAGGCCGACGGTCACGGAGTTCTATTGCTGACCGGCCACTTCACCACGCTGGAGCTCGCCGCACGCGCGCTATGTATCGCCGATCGGCCGTTTCACGCGATGTATCGACCGATGCAGAACCGTTTGCTCGACTACTGGGTGCGGCGCTGGCGCGAGCGCCGTTCCAAGCGCGAAAGTCTGCGGAAGGATGATCTGCGCCGACTGCTGCGCGTGCTGCGCAACGGCGAATCGATCTGGTACGGCCCCGATCAGACGCTGGACACGCCGAATTCCGCCTTCGTGCCGTTCTTCGGCGTGCCGGCGCTCACGGTGACCGCGACCTCGCGCCTGGCCGAGATGGGCCGCGCGCGCGTCGTGCCGTTCTTTCCGGCGCGCCTCAACGGCCGCTACCACATCACTTTTTATCCGGCGCTGGAGAATTTCCCGAGCGGCGACGATGTGGCCGATGCGCGTCGCGTCAACGCGCTGCTCGAAGACGCGATCCGTCGCTGTCCCGAACAGTATTTTTGGGTCCATCGCAAATTCAAATACCAGCCGCCGGGCATGCCGGACGTGTACGCCAAAACGGATTCGGTCGATGGCTGACGCGGTTCCCGGCTTTATAGGGCAAGCCGCCGGCTTTTATGCGCTGACGCGCGACGCGAAGAAGCTGCTGGTGATCGACATCGGCGCGCTCGGCGACACCATCCATCTGCTGCCGGCGCTGCGTCTGATTCGAGATAACTATCCCCACGCCGCGCTGCACCTGGTCGGCGGCCATCCGGATTTCTATGCCGCGCTGGTGCCCTGGGTCGACGTGCGCTGGCCGCCGATGCGGCGACCGTTCCTGAAAAATCTCGATCTGATCCGCGATCTGCGGCGTGAGAATTTCGACGCGGTGATCGTCATCACCAGCCAGAACCGCGCAGTGCTGATCGCCAATCTGATCGGCGCACGCTACCGGCTCGGCCGTCACACCGACGAGAAGAAGCCCTGGTGGTGGCAGCCGCTGCTGTACACGCATACGGTCGACTATCCATTCCATCGCGAGCCGATGTATCTGCAGCGCTGGAAGATGCTCAAGGCCTGCGGCTTGCACGGCGAGGCGCCGCGTTTCGACGTGCGCTTGCAGCCACAATGGCTGCTGGATTGCGGCCTCGATCAGGCCGATCGCAAAACCTATCTGCATCTGTCGCCGTTCTACGCATTCGCCGGCAAGGAATTGCCGATGACGCAGTACGTCGAATTGCTGACGACGCTGCAGGCGCGCTATTCACGCATCGTGCTGTCCTGCGGACCACCGCAACGTGAACGCGAGCTGCTCGCGCAGTTGCTCGAACGTCTGCCGTTCAAACCCTGGCGCGTGTTCGCAGGCGATCTGCCGGTGGTGAACTACGTCGCGCTGATCGACGCGGCACGCCTGCATCTCGGCGGCGATTCGGGCGGCCTGCATGTCGCGCGCATGGTCGGCACGCCGAGTGTGAGCTGGTATCAGCGCCGCATCGATTATCTGAACTGGGCGCCGGATCCTTCCGAGTCCGCGCTGCATCGCGTGTTGTACACACCGAGCGTGCGCGACGATGTTGCCGCGGGCATTTCCACCACGGACTTGCTGGCAACGGTTGACGCGCTGTTGTCGTCCAGCAGCACGGCTGAATAGAAAAGATCAGCGCTGCCTCACAACCGAGCGGCCGTGGGATTCGCCGAACGCTGCAAAGCCGCAGCAACCGCCGCAGTCACACGCACCAGCGGCAATTCATCGAGACAATGACTGTAGCTGTCGAGCCGTCGCTCGCAGCCTTCCAGCTTGCATGGCACGCAGGGCGCAATGCCTTGCAGCAGCCAGACGTTGCCGCGCTGCTGCAGCGGCATGACCTCTTGCCAGGGACTGTTCGATAGCGGCGCATCGATCTGCGGCCACGGTCCCCACACGGTCGGACTCGAAGGTCCGAACAGTGCGACGGTCGGCGCACCGGTGAGTGCGGCGAGATGAGTGATCGATGTATCGGGGCCGACGAACACCTGTGCCTTGCCAATCAGCCAGCTCAAGTCACCGAGCTGTAGCGCGCCGGCGAGATTGTGCGTGGTCACGCCGGGTGCCGACGCGGCCAAGGCCGCAGCACGTTGCATTTCCTGCGCATCGCCGCTGCCGGTGATCATCACTTCGAGGCCCTGCGCACCGAGCCATGCGAGCAGACCGCGCCAACCGTCCGCAGTCCATTCCTTGTAGCGGAATTTCGGCGCCGGATGCAGCACCGCGTAGCGTCGGCTCGCCCAATCCGCGCCGAGGCGCGCAGCAATACGCGCGTCATTTTCGGGTTGCGGCGGAATGCCGATCGCTTGTATCGGCAGGCCGCAGATTTCGGCCAGGCGCAGATACTGCACGACGGTATGCGCATCACCATCCGGCAATTCGGTCCAGCGCCACGACAGCCAGCGTTTCCAGTGATAACCCGGCTCGCCGGCGCGCGGGACAACCGAGATGCGCCGGCGCGCGATCCATGCGGAAATCAGCTGCGGACGATCGGCAGCCTGCGTACAGAACGCGACATCGTAGTGATGCCAGAGGCCGCGCACCCGCGCGAACGCACCGCGCTGCGGCAGTACGTGCAAGGCATCGAGATCGGGATTGCCGGCAAGTGCGCCCTCGGTGCCGGCGAACACCAGCGCTTCGATGCGTGCCTGCGGATAGGCGACGCGCAAGGTGCGGATCAGCGGCGCGGTCAGCAGCACATCGCCGAGACGACGCAGGCATACGACCGCGATGCGGTGCGGCGTCGGCAGCGACGCCAGCGGTGCTTGCTGCGAATTCATGCGCCTCGGCGTGAACAGGACTACTGAATAGGACTGCCCTATTATGCGCTGCGAGCTTTTTCCTTAAGTCCATCCTCCGCGCATGAGCCAGCCACGGCTGTCGGTCGTCATCGTCGCCTACAACGAGGCCGACAACATCCGCGCCTGTCTCGATTCGGTGGCCTGGGCCGAGCAGCGCGTCGTGGTCGACTCCGGCAGCACCGATGGCACCGTCGACATCGCGCGTACCGCCGGTGCGGAAGTGCTCAGCACCGACTGGCCCGGCTTCGGTCCGCAGAAGAATCGCGCCATTCAACAGGCACGCGGCCGCTGGGTCTTGTCGATCGATGCGGACGAGCGTGTCACGCCGGAATTGCGCGCGCAGATCGAAGACGCGCTGTCGTCGGCCGACGCATCGATCGGCGCATTCGAGCTGCCGCGTCGCTCAAGTTTCTGCGGCCATTGGATGGCGCATGGCGGCTGGTGGCCGGATCATGTCACGCGTTTGTTCCGCAACGGCAGCGCGCGCTTTTCCGACGACGCCGTGCACGAGCGTCTGCTGGTCGACGGCAACATCGGCCGCCTCAGCCAGCCGCTGCTGCATTACACCTATCGCACGCTCGAACAGGCGCTGCAGAAGCTCGATCGCTATTCGACGCTGGGCGCGCGTCAGGCGTTCGCTGCGGGCAAACGCGCGACGCCGCTGACCGCCATCGCGCGCGGTGGCTGGGCGTTTTTCCGCACGTATTTCCTGCGCCTCGGCCTGCTCGATGGCTGGGCCGGATTGATGCTGGCCGCGTACAACGGCCACACCACGTATTACCGTTATCTGAAACTTTGGTTGCTGTGCCGCGGCGCGACGCAGTCAGGCAGCGGCCAACATCTCAGTTAACGCATCCTGCACGCGCGCTACGGCAACGTCATTCGACCTTGCGCGATCGATGGTGTCAGTGTCGCTGGCGCGCAGCCAGACCTGATTCGCGCCGATCGCACCGGTCAGCTGCGGCAAGGTCGGACCATACAGCGTCACTTGCGGTGTGCCGAATGCGGCGGCCAGATGCGCCAGCCCGGTGTCGACGCCGACACAGGCGCGCGCATACGCGATCCAGCCGGCCATTTCGCTCAGGCTTAAGCGCGGCAGCACCAGGCCTTGCCCAGCCGCAGCAATCGTCGCCGCATCAGCGCGCTCGGACTCGTTGCCCCAGGGCAGCACCGGGCGCAAACCGTGCTGTGACAGCCAGTCGGCGAGCTGGCTCCAATGCGACTGCGGCCAGCGCTTGCCCGTCCAGGTGGTGCCGTGCAGCAGCAGGACATACGGCTCGTTCAATTCCGGATGAGTGAACTGTTCGCGCCGCAAGCCCGCGTCGGCACCACTCTGCGGCAGCGGATAAGCGAGCGCCTGCGCTAACAGGCTGCGCGTGCGTGCAATCGCGTGCGCAACATCGTGCCGCGGCACCGCATAGCGGCGATCGTAGAACCAGGCCGCCAGCGGTTCGCGCGCGCTGCCTGCGTTCGGCCCCGCCAGCGGACCGCGCGCGCGGCCGGCGAGCCAAGCGCTTTTGACCAACCCCTGCGCATCGATGATCAGATCGTAGTCATGCAGGCGCAGTTCATCGCGGAAACGCGACCATTCACCGCCGAATATCGTCCGCGGCAGATGCTGCCGCCAGGCGCGCATATCGCAACTGACGACGCGTTCAACCGCGGGGTGCCAGGCCGGGATTTCGGCGAATGCGCGCTCCGCAAGCCAGTCGCAGCGCAGGTTTGGCACTGCGCGCTGCGCATCGCTCAACGCCGGCAGCGCGTGCACAATGTCGCCGAGCGACGAAGTCTTGACGATCAAAAGTCGCATCGGCCCGGCGTCTGCTGCCGCGTAGGAAGTTGCTGCTATAGTAATTTGCATGACGCTCTGGCGCTTTAAGCTGGCGTCCACCCCAATCCGATTGCCAAGAATTTCCTGGATCTACTGTGAAACCATCCTTTAGCACGATGTTTAAGCGCGCCTGCCTGGTCGCTGTCGCCAGCCTGGCCAGCGTTCTGCCGGCAACGGCATTTGCTGCCACCGCCGTCGAAGAGGCGCAGTCCCTGGTCGCCCAGGGCGATCTCAATGGTGCGCTGAAACGTCTCGACCGCTATCTCGCCAGCTCACCGCAAGATGCCGAGGCGCGTTTCACCCGCGGTCTGGTGCTGGTCAAGCTCAACAAGACGCCGGAAGCGATCAAGGCCTTCGCCGATCTGACGCGCGATTACCCGCAGCTGCCGGAGCCATACAACAATCTCGCCGTGCTGTACGCACAGCAGGGCGACTACGAGAAAGCCCGCGCCGCACTGGAAGCGGCCCTGGCCACGCATCCCAGCTACGCCACCGCACATGAAAATCTCGGCGACATTTACGCCGCGCTCGCCGGCGCCGCATACAACCGCGCGCTGTCACTCGATGCGGCCAACCAGTCGGTGCGCTACAAGCTGTCGCTGATCAGTCAACTCAACGGCACGCCGACGACCGCGTCTGCGCCACCACCACCGGCCGCCGCGGTTGCGCAAGCGCCGGTGTCGGCAATGCCGCCGCCGGAATCGCCGCTGCCCGCACCGGCGGCTGCAGCGCCTGCGGCACCACCGGTTGCTGCCGCCAGTACCGACACTACGGCTGCAGCCGCGCCCGCCGTTGCGGTCGACGAAGCCGGCATCAACACCCTGTTGAACGGCTGGTCGCAGGCCTGGTCGTCGCAGAATACCGACGCCTATCTCGCCTATTACTCGCCCAATTTCAAACCGGAACTGGGCCTGACCCGCGAGACCTGGGCGACCATGCGCCGCGAACGCATCTCCAAGCCGACGCAGATCAGCGTCGGCATCCACAACCCGCAGATCACCGCGCTGGATGCGACGCACGCGCAGGTCAGCTTTTCGCAGGACTATCGCGCCGACAAGCTCGCCGACAAAGTGACCAAGGTGCTGGATTTGGAAAACACTGACGGCAGCTGGAAGATCGTGCGCGAAAGCGTTCACTGATCCGTGATGCAACGACCCGCTCGCGCCGGCTCTGCGATGCGGATCGGTGGCGTGGCGCTGGCGGCGTGCCTGTTCGCCGCGGTCGGCGTCCACGCCGAAGATACCAATAGCGGCAGCGGCGCCGGCACCGCGATGGTGTCGGCCGCGGGCGCAGGCGCGCTCGCAAACCTGTCACCGGAGCGGCAGCTGCAGCTTGCGGTGCAGGCGATCCGCGGTGGCCACGACAGCGCTGCGCTGAAACAACTGTCCGACCTGATCCAGCGCGAGCCGAACTTCCGCCTGGCGCATCTGCTTTACGGACAGCTGCTGGCGCTGCGTTCCGGCATTGCCGACGCGCTGCCGCTGAGCGACAACGACAACGCGCGCCTGCGCGACCTGCGCGACGAGTATCAGGTGCGTGTCGATGAGACCGGCTTCGCGCCGCCGGCCGGCCACCTGCCCGGCGACATCCTCGAACTCGGCGGCAGCGGCCGCTACGCGCTGCTCGCCGATCTGGCGCGCTCGCGCCTGTACGTGCTCAGCAACAGCGGCGGCCAGCTGCACGTGGTCAACGACTACTATTCGACGCTGGCGCGCAACGGCTACGGAAAACATAGCAACGGCGATCTGTTGACGCCGGTCGGCATCTACCGCGCAACCACGTTCACGCCGGGTAGCGCGCTACCGTCGTTCTATGGCTCGGGTGCGTTTCCGTTGAATTATCCAAACGCCTGGGATCGCGTGCAGGGCCGCACCGGTTACGGCATCTGGCTGCACGGAGTACCGGCCGATACCTATGCACGCGCGCCGCGCGCCAGCGAAGGCTGCGTGGTGCTGGCGAACGAAGACCTGCTGGCGCTGAAGCAGTACATCAATATCGAAGACACGCCGGTGATCTTCAGCGACCACGTCGCCTGGGTCGCGCCCGAGTCGCTGGCCGCGCGCCGCGCGGAAATCGAAGCGCGCATCGAAGGCTGGCGCGACGCCTGGGCACAGCGCGACAGCGCGACCTATGCGGATTTCTATGCCGACAGCTACCGCAGCGACGATGGTGCGAGCAAGCCGCGCTTCGCCGAAGCCCGAGTGGCGACGCCCGGTGCGCCCGCGCCGTTCGGCGTCAAGCTCAGCGAGCTGAGTCTGTTCGCCTATCCAGGCCAGGGCGGCCTGATGCTGGCGCAGTTCACCGAAGACTACGGTGCCGACAGCGTCTCCACAGTATCGCGCCGCGACCAGTACTGGCAGCAGCAGGCCGATGGCCGCTGGAAAATCGCGCGTGAGGAAATCTATTAAGGTCGAACGACCGGCAGCGGATCGCTGCCCGCGCCGCGCCAGCGCTTGATTCGGCCCGGTTCGGTTCAAACTACTAGCGACGTCTTCCTGAGCAGACCGCGTGGCCCGATCACCTCATAGCCGCTCCAGCAATCGCGCCAGTGCCGGCACGAGCGAGGCCGTGCCGGCGCTGCGTATCGGCACCACGCTGAAAGCGCTGCGGCCCTATCTCGCGGAATTTCCCGGTCGGGTGGTGCTGGCGCTGGCCTTGATGCTGGCCGCGAAAGGCGCCGGCGTCTGGCTGCCGCAGATGTTGAAGCGCCTGGTCGACAGCCTGGCGCCCGGCCACGGCAATTTGATCACGGTGCCGGCGGCGCTGCTGCTGGCGTATGGCGCGGCGCGCTTCGCCAACGTGCTGCTCGGCGAATTGCGCGATGTCGTCTTCGGCCGCGTCGCCGAACGTGCACAACGCCGCGCGGCGCTGAAGGTGTTCGAGCATCTGCACGCGCTCGATCTCGACTTCCATCTGTCGCGCCGCACCGGCGGCCTCGCGCGCGATATCGAACGCGGCGTCGACGGTATCAATTTCCTGCTGCGCTTCCTGACCTTCAACATCGTGCCGACGCTGATCGAAATCGCGTTGGTCGCCGGCATCCTGTGGGCGCAGTACGACATCCGCTTCGCGGTGATCGCGTTCGTCTCGGTGGTGGCCTACGTCGGCTTTTCGATCTGGGTGACCGAATGGCGCACGCGCTTCGTGCGCGAAGCCAACGAATCCGACGCACGCGCGAATGCGCGCTCGGTCGACAGCCTGCTGAACTACGAAACCGTGAAGTATTTCGGCAACGAGCGCTTCGAAGCCAAGCGTTACGACGACAGCATGGCGCAATGGGAAGCGGCCACCGGCGCCAACCGCCGCTCGCTGGCCGCGCTCAACTGCGGGCAGTCGCTGATCGTCGCCGGCA
>JAQGNU010000025.1 GCA_028291645.1 Nevskia sp. | reverse complement strand
GGTGCGGATGTGCGAAGCGAAGTACAGGTTCAGCGGGATCGACAGCAGCGCGATGACGATGATCGGCACGCGCCAGCGTGTATCGAACGCAGCCAGCCACGCGCCCCAGCGAATGAACAGACGCTGGCCGAAAGCCGGCGCCTCGCGCGAACAGCCGACCGCATTGAGGAACGGCGGCAGCACGATGAACGTCAACAGCGCGACGTAGAGCGTGCCGATCGCCGCCAGCAGCGCAAACTCGCGGATCGCCGGTAGCGCGTTCAGCATCAGCGACAGGAAGCCGATCACGGTGGTGATGGCCGACACCAGCAGGCCGACGCCGATGCGGTTCATCACCCATTCGGAACGCTTCTTCATGTCGACCAGCGGCACCAGCTGGCGCGAGAAGAAATACGCCGACAGCAGATGGATCGTGTACGACAGGCCGATGGTGATCACCAGCGGCGGCACGATGGCGGTGACCAGATTGAACTTGATCTGCAGCAGCACCGCAGTCGCAACCGTCCAGATCAGCGCCAGCGCGACGGTGGTCAGTGCCGCGAACGTCGCGCGCAGGCTGCGGAAGGTGACGAACAGCAGGATCGAGACCAGACCGAACACCGCCGGCACGGTGAACCGCAGCGTCTTTGCCAGCGCCACGCCGGTGGCCGCGCGCACCGGCAGCGTGCCGGTGATCCAGACCTGCGCCGCGGGCACTTCGGACTGCACCAGCGCGCGCAGCTGGCCATCGAGATTGCCGTCGCTGTATTCATGCGGCAGCACCCGCGCCATATTGAGCGCGAACGCCGCAACGCGGCCGTCGTTCGACACCAGCGTGCCGCGATACAGCGGGTTCGCCGCCAGCTGCGCCGAGAAGCCGGCAATACGTTGCGGCTCGGCGCGCGCCTGTTCGGTAAACGTGGTCAGCGTGACGTCGTCGCCCGAGGTCGCGATGTTCGGCGCAGTCGCCAGCGAGAATACGCCGTCGACGCCGTCGATTTTGCGCAGGCGTTCGGTCAGCCGCGCGATCGCGTCGAGATTGGCGACGGTGAACACGTTCGGTTCGAAGTGCACCGCGACGATCACCGGATCGTCTTCGCCGAACAGCCTACGCACCTGCGCCAGCAGCGCGCGATCACTATCGTGTTCCGGCAGCAGCGCCTCGGCCGAAGGGTCGACATGAAAGCGCGGCGTCAGCGTGCGCAGGTCGACGCAGGTCGCCGCGGCGATCAGCGTGAGCAGCAGCGCAATGCCCAGCACCCGCCGCGGGCGCTGTGCCAACCAATGCAGCAGGGCGAACATTGGAATCTGTTCTCGCTGATCAGTTACCCAGGTAGAACGAATGCGGATCGAAGTAACGCGTCGGCAGCTCGGTGCCGCTGGTGACGCCGAGCACCTTCAGCGTGGTGCTGGTGTTCTCTTTCAGATCGCTCATCTTGGCTTGCGACAGATACCAGTATTTGCCGGCCTGCTGCAGTGCCGCCGCCGGTGCGGTCAACTCCTTGCGGATCTTGTCGCCCTCATAGAAATCCACTTTCAGTGCAACGCAGGATTTCTGATCGACCCAGGCGCGCATCGTTGTGTAACGCGAATCCTGCGCCGGCTTGGTTTTCAGCAGCAGCACATACACCGGACGATCCTCGATCTGCGCCGGTTTCTCCAGCACCGGATCGCTGCCGTCGAACGCATTTTCAAGTTGCTTGATGTCGTTGTAGCTGAAGTCGGTGCCGAGCAGCGAACCGTCGGCGGAAGTGCCGCTGATGCGGCGCACGCGATTCACCGACGGCAGGAACATATACATCTCGTCGCCATGACCCTCGGACGTTTCGCGCACCAGATAACCGGCGCCGGCCAAATCCTGCGGCAGCACGATCCGCAGCGAAGCGCGGATCAGGCCCTTGTCGTTCATGGCATAGAGCCGTCCTTTCAGCGTGCGCGCGCCGCCGCCGCGATCGGTGGCGGCGAGTTCGATTTCCTGGATGCGCACGGTCGGCGGCACATTGCCGCGCATGCAGTCGAGCACCTTGTGCAATTCGTCATCCGGCGCCGCGCGCACGCTACCCGACAGCAGCAACAACGCCGCTACCGACGTTTGCAAAATAATAAGTCCCCGAGTCCGAATGCCCATTGCAGCCCCTCGATGCCCCGCGATGCCTTGGCAGTGCATGCCGCCGCTCGCGCCTTGCGAACCGCAGATGCGGATTTCATGTTTATACGTACAAGGGTAGCTGAGACGCCGCTGGGGCGCTCAGCGCCCGCTATCCAGGCGCGGGCACAGGCGCCTGCACGTCCGAGCGCTACAGCAGTTGGTTGAATTCCTCGACGCTCAAATCCGCTTGGCGGATGATCGCGCGCAGAGTGCCGCGGTCGAGTTCCTTGTGATCGGGCACCACCAGCTGCGCAAAAGGATCATTCCGGCGCAGCACGATGTGGCTGCCTTGCTGGCGTTTCTCTTCAAAGCCAATCTTGGTCAATGCTTTAATGCACTCCTGCCCGGAAACGCGCGGCAGTTTGCTCATATCGCCACGAGCATCGCATCGAAGTGTTCCTCGGGAACCGGCAGCCCATCTGCTTCCAGCGCGGCGATATAGACCTCGACGGCTTCCTTGGCATTAACAATGGCCTGTTCCCGGGTTTTACCCTGGCTGATGCAGCCGGGCAAGCTCGGACATTCGGCGATCCAATAGCCGTCTTCACCGTGACTTAGCAGGATTTGTCTCATTGGGTGACGCCTCACTAGGTTCTCGCAATCGAGCTTCAAGTTTAGCTGCTCGTGGTTGAGGGCGCGCCAGCACTGCGAGGATCGGCTGGGATGAAGTGGAGAGAATCCCGGCACTGTCATTCCGTACCGAGGTAACGATATCCGAGCTGGCGCCCCAATCAGCAGGCAACGCTCGCTCATTCTTTCCCGCCGGCACCGCGCCGCTCGAGCGATTCGAGCAGGTTCGGGACCAGCCGTTCCGAGTAGCCCGACAGGAAGCACCAGGTGACCAGCTTGCCGAAATCCTGGATCGACACCGGCCTGATCTTGAGCACTTCCTGCAGGTTCATCAGCGTGCCTGCCGGCAAGTCGGGCTTGGTGAAATTGGGGAAAAGATTGCTGGTGAACAGCCCGCCGCCGCCGTCCCCGGTGAGGATGCCGGCGAAGAAGGCGAAATAGAGAAACCCCGCCATCAGCGCGCTGACGACGATCGGCACCACCAGGCTCCACCAGGACGCTGCGAGAAACTCCAGTTCGCTTTCCTGCAGACTGGGTAGCCTGCGCACCAGGGATACACCGGCGCCGAGCCCGCCGGCGAGCAGCGAGAACAACAACGTGCCCATTTCTCCGGTGTAGAGCGACAGCAGGATCGTCAGTCCGCCGGATACCACGATCAGGCCGACAACGGCGATGCCGATACGGCTCAATACGATCCGCTTTTGTTCGTACATGTCGCGCTCCCCAGCTCAGTGCCATCGCGTGCGCACGCTGCGCTGTGCTCGCGCTACGGCGACTGCTCGAAATCAGCTTGCCCCGACTGCGTCTGTGTGGACGCTTTGGCTTCCCTACTTCCCGACTTCACTTCTGATGCTTCTGCTTCCACTCCGCATACGGCATGCCGTAGATACGTGCACGCGCCTGTTCGTCGCTGACGTCGATACCGGCTGCGGTAGCCGCCTCGCGATACCAGCGCGACAGGCAGTTGCGGCAGAAACCGGCCAGATTCATCAGCTCGAGATTCTGCACGTCCTTGCGCGAATCGAGATGTTCGAGCAGGCGCCGGAACGCGGCGGCTTCGAGCTGCTGTTGTTGTGCCGAATCCATCTGCAAGACTCCTAGCGTCCGCTGCGCGGGCCGAGGAAGTACCAGAGGATCACGCCCAGCACCGGCAAGGCGAGGATGATGACCACCCAGACGGCCTTCTTCAGATTGTCGGCGCCGCTCTGCACGATGTTCAGGATGGCGAAGATGTCGGCGATCAGAATCAGGATGCCGAAAATTCCGTAGTAACTATTGCCGAAGAACATTTTTGCTTTCCTTTTGTTGTAATCGACCGGCCGATTCTGCGCGATCGTGCGCAGCGGCGCCACCACTCAGACCGGCCGGATCGGCGCGGTGTTCCGTGCTACCCAAGGGAACCAAGCCGTCATGCGCAGGCCATACAATGGCGGCGCGCAATCCGTGCGACGCCTTTTCGCAGTTGACGCATCCCGATGACAGCAGGCCCTCGCCCCCAGGTGGTGATTGTCGGCGCCGGTTTCGGCGGCCTCGCGGCGGCGCGTGGACTGGCCCGTGCGGCGGTCGATGTCACCGTCGTCGACCGGCGCAATTTTCATCTGTTCCAGCCGCTGCTGTACCAGGTGGCGACCGCGGCGCTGAACCCTTCCGATGTGGCCTGGCCGGTGCGCAGCGTGCTCAGCAAGCAGGCCAATGCACGCGTGCTGCTCGGCGAAGTCTGCGGCATCGACAGCGCAGCACGGCAGGTCGTTTTGCGCGACGGCCGCCATCTCGCCTATGACTGGCTGATCCTCGCCACCGGTGCTACGCATACTTATTTCGGCCACGACGAATGGGCCGCAGTGGCGCCCGGACTGAAGCGGATCGACGACGCCACGCTGATCCGGCGCCGCATCCTGCTGGCGTTCGAACGCGCCGAGAACAGTGACGATGAAGAGGAGCGCGCGCGTCTGCTGACCTTCGTCGTCGTCGGTGCGGGCCCGACCGGCGTCGAACTCGCCGGCGCCATCGCCGAACTGGCGCGCCACGCACTGGCGTCGGATTTCCGCAGTATCGATCCGCGCGACGCGCGCATCGTACTGGTCGAAGGCGGGCCGCGCGTGCTGCCGGCCTTCCCTGAATCACTCGCCGCATTCGCGCAGGCCGCGCTGCAGAAAATGGGCGTGGACGTGTGGACCCAGCGCCAGGTCACCGGCTGCGACCGCGACGGCGTCAGTTTCTCCGGCGAACGCTTGCCGGCGGCGACAATCCTGTGGGCCGCCGGCGTCGCCGCGTCGCCGGCCGGCCAGTGGCTGGGCGCAAACTGCGACCGCGCCGGCCGCGTGCAGGTGGCGCCCGACCTCAGCGTCGCGGGACAGCCGCAGGTGTTCGTCATCGGCGACAGCGCCCTGGTGCTGCAGGCCGGCCAGCCGGTGCCGGGCATCGCACCCGCGGCCAAACAGGAAGGCGCGTATGTCGCCGCAAAAATCCGCGCCGCACTCGCCGGCAAACCGGAAACGCCGCCGTTTCGCTATCGCCACTACGGCAATCTGGCGACCATCGGCCGCAACTCGGCGGTGATTCATTACCGCCGCCTCAAGCTCAGCGGCTTTTTCGCCTGGCTACTCTGGTGTGTGGCGCATGTCTACTTCCTGATCGGCGCGCGCAATCGCACGCTGGTGGCACTGCAATGGATGTTCAGCTACATCACGTTCAGTCGCGGCGCGCGCCTGATTGTCGGCTCCGACGCCGACGCCCAATCGAACCCACGAACGAGCGCCTGATGGACGACCGCCGACCGGATCCAATTGCGGTGCTGACCAGCCTGCCGCTGCAGCCCGCGTATGCCGCGCTCGGCGAGCCTTACGTCACGCCCGTACCGACGACGCCGCTGCCGACACCACAGCTGCTGCACGTCAATCCGGCGCTCGCTGCCGAACTCGGCATAGACAACGCCACGCTTGCGAGCAACGAGTTCGTCGACATCATGGCCGGCAATCGCGTCTGGCCCGGCTATGCGCCGCTCAGCTCGGTCTACGGCGGCCATCAGTTCGGCGTCTGGGTGCCGCGTCTCGGCGATGGCCGCGCGCATCTGATCGCCGAGATCGCAACAGCCGCAGGGCAACGCCGCGAACTGCAATTGAAAGGCAGTGGCCCGACGCCGTATTCGCGCTTCGCCGACGGCCGTGCGGTGCTGCGCTCGTCGATCCGCGAATACCTGTGCTCGGAGGCGATGCACGCGCTCGGCATTCCGACCACGCGCGCGCTGGCGCTGGTCGGCTCACCGCAGCCGGTGCGGCGCGAGACAATCGAAACCGCAGCGGTGGTGTGCCGCGTCGCACCCAGCCTGGTGCGCTTCGGCCACTTCGAATATTTCTACTACCGCAACGAGCATGCGCAGCTGGCACCGCTGGCCGATCACGTCATCAACGAAAATTTTCCGGAGTTCGCGCATGCCGAGCATCGCCATGCGGCCTGGCTCGGCGAAGTGATCGCACGCACCGCGCGGCTGATGGCGGCGTGGCAGGCGGTCGGCTTCTGTCATGGCGTGATGAACACCGACAATTTCTCGGTGCTGGGCTTAACGCTCGACTACGGCCCCTACGGTTTCATCGATGCCTTCGATGCGCATCACATCTGCAATCACACCGACGAAGGCGGCCGCTACGCGTACGACCAGCAACCGACGATCGGCCACTGGAATTGCTCGCGGCTGCTGCAGGCGACACTGCCCTTGCTGTCGGATACGCCGGAACGGGCGGTCGAGCTTGCCACCGAAATTCTGGATCGCTATCCGGCAATCTACGCACAGGCGATGACGCGCGCCTGGCGCGGCAAGCTCGGCTTGCGCGAATCCCGCGCGGAGGATCGCGAACTGATCAACCGCTATCTGTCGATTCTCGACCGCGGCCATTCCGATTTAACCCGCAGCTTCCGCAATCTGGCGCAGGTGCGCGGTAACGACGCCGGCCCCACGCTCGGCGTGCGCGAAGAAATCGCCGACCTCGAACGCTTCGACGCCTGGATCGACGACTACCGCGCGCGCCTGCGCGGTGAGCAATCGGATGATGCCGAACGCAGCGCGCGGATGAATGCGGTCAACCCGAAATACGTGCTGCGCAATCATCTGGCGCAGGCCGCGATCGAAGCAGCACAAGGCGGCGATTACAGCGAGATCGCGCGGCTGTTCACGCTGCTACAAAAACCTTTCGACGAGCAGCCAGAGTACGCTGTCTACGCCGCGGAGCCGCCCGCATCGGCGCGTCACATCGAAGTCAGTTGTTCGTCCTGATGCGGACAGCGAACGCCGGCAGATTTGCAGTGTCCACTAGAAGTCACCATCGGAGAACTCGCAGATGAAACAAGCAAAACTGATTGGCCTGGTCCTCGCGGCCGGCGCATTCATCGGTAGCGCCAGCGCGGATCCTTTCGCACTGAAGCCAGGCCAGTACGAGACCCGGGTCGAAGCTACCGACGGCAGCCACAAGCCGGTCGTCGATACCGACTGCATCACGCCGGAAGACGCCAAGGACATCGTCGCCTACTTCAAACAGCAAGGCTCCGAGGAGTCCTGCAAATTGACCGACTCGAAACTCGAAGGCAAGCATTTCACCGGCGTATCCAGCTGCAAGGGCGGCGGCGACAAGCCGTTCGCAACACTCGACGTGAAATCGGATCTCAAGTTCACCGACATCGGCTACAGCGGCACGCTGCTGGAAAACGGCACCGGCACCGACAGCAAGCCGTTCACGAAGAAACTAAAGATCAGCGCCAAGCGCATCGGCGAATGCAAAGCATCCTGATCTAAGGAACCTCTGAATAAGCTGCTGCGCTCGGCATCTCGCGCGAATCCGGCCCATTCAATGGATGGGGGAATCCTCACATACGTCTATGTATGCTGCGGTTCCTGCGCTCCGTGTTCGCGCGACCTGCCTTCGCTCGCAACGCTTCTTCAGAGATTCCCTAACGGGGCGGATGCTGCCGGCCCCGCTTTCAGTCGCCAGCGGTTAAACTGAGACGCGCACCCGAGAGCATCGCCATGACCACGACTACTGCATCCAGCTTCAAGCAGAAAGCACATCAGTTGATCGACCAACTGCCCGACACGGCGGGCTGGGAAGACCTAGCCTACGAAATGGACTTGCGTGCTTCGATCGAGCGTGGCCTGACCGATGCCAAGGCTGGGCGCGTAATTCCGGTCGAGGACTTGATGAAAGAGCTCGGCATCGAAGAGTGAAGGTCTACTGGACCGCCGAAGCGCGCGCCCGACTTCTCGAGATCCAGACCTACATCGCAAAAGACTCTCCCCAGGCCGCGCGCCAAGTCACGGCGCGCCTGCTGCGCCGCTCGCGCAAGCTCGCCACGCCACCGCTGACCGGCCGGCGCCTGCCGGAATATTCCGACGAGGATTTGCGCGAAGTACTTGAACAGCCGTTTCGGCTGATCTACCTCGTCACGCCTGAGCGCATCGAGATCGTGACCCTGAAGCACTACCGGCAAAAACTGCCGGCTGATTCGCAGCAACTCAGCAGCCATTGACGGCATACGCACTGCGCTTACGCGCGTGCCATGCTTGACAGCGCATGCGTATGTGCGCCAACACCCGAGCGCGTTTGCATCTACTCCGCAGATTGGGCTGCGCCTGATGACGTTCGTATGTTGGAGTTAGAGTAACTCGACAGGCGGGATGCTCCCGCCCTACGCGTGCTCAGCGTGGAGTGACATGCGTGAGACATATATGCTCATAACGGCGTTAGAGAACAACTCATACGATCGCTCGACACGCAGAAAGTAGTAGGCCACAAGGCGAGGAGTTGCTCCCCAGTTTCCATCTTCGACAGTTACTGCAAGGCCTCTCTTTGTGGCCTTGTCGATGGACGAATGTAGTTGCGTTCTCCGAGAAGGCAGTTGACCCGCACTGTGGGCGAACGAATCTCTGAAGGCCTTGAGTTCGAGCACGGCTTCCTTCAGGCCTTTGTCTGGGAACAGTTCTGTTCCCACCTCCGACTCTGAGTACGCAGATGCGATCTTTAGAAAGTGACCCTTGCCACCGACTTGAAACTCTGCTGCTCCTGGAACATTGCTTGCCCAGTGCGAAAGGGCATTTCTTACGCCAGTCTCGAAGGTGGCGTAGATGGCAACAAGAATGCTTCCCCAAATGATGCGAGGGACGGTGGATCTTGCGTCTTGTTCTGCGACTTCGATCTCGTACAGGAGTTCGCCCTCGCGGACAGGGTCGGTTGTTTTTCGAAGCTCAGCCTTTAATCGGATGACAGTCTGAGCGCTCGGGAAGTCAGCGAACTGGGCGACCGCTCCGATGTACCGACGAACCTCCGCGAAGGCTCCAGCGGAATGCGGAAACTCCGTCATCAGATCGAGGGCATCTAGTGGGTCTTCAAATGTCATTTGGACTAGCTGTGGGGTGTTTGTAAGACCTAACGTTAAATAGTGGACAGCATCATGTCCGATAATCCGGGCACGCACCGCGCAAGTTCGCCTACAAGGGCGAGAACATCCTCCGTCAGTGCGACGAGTACCCGTCGTTAACGCTGACCTTGCCCCAGAACACCGAGTAGGCGTAACCGGTGTAGATCAGCACCATCGGCAACGTGATCGCCAGTTGCAGCAGCAGGAATTTCTGGCTGGTGGCGGGTGCGGCGGCGTTGAAGATGCTGATCGACGGCGGCACCAGGTTCGGCCATAGGCTGATGGCGATGCCGAGGAAGCCGAGCATGAACAGTGCGATCGAATAGAGGAACGGTGCGAGATCGGCGCCGTGGCGCAGTTCGCGCCATAACGAGAACGCCACCACCGCGGTGGCCAGCGGCACCGGCGCCAACGTCAGCCAGTGATGCTCGCCGAACCAGCGTTCGGCGATCTGCGGAAAGCGCAGTGGCGTGTAGATGCTGACGATCGCGATGAAGCCGAGCGACACCAGCAAGGCCAGGCTGGCGGTGCGCTTGGCCCAGTCGTGCGTGGGCCCTTCGGTCTTGCGTACCAGCCAGGTGCTGCCGAGCAAGGCGTAGCCGCCGACCACGCCGAAACCGGACACCACGGAAAATATCGAGAGGAAATCCCAGGGGCCGCCGGCGAAGGCGCCGTTGACGACGGTGACGCCTTCGATCAGGCCGCCGAGCAGCACGCCCTGCGCAAACGCGGCGAGCGTCGAGCCGATCGAGAAGGCCGCATCCCACCAGCGTTTCGAGGCCTGCGCCTTGGCGCGGAATTCGAACGCGACGCCGCGGAAGATCAGCGAGAACAACAGCAGCATCACCGGGATGTAGAACGCCGGCAGCGCCACCGCGTAGGCGACGGGAAACGCGGCGAACAGCGTGACGCCGCCGAGGATCAGCCAGGTTTCGTTGCCATCCCACACCGGTGCGATGCTGGCGATGGCGAGATCGCGCGCGGTCTCGTCCGGCATCCACGGAAACAGCACGCCGAGGCCGAGATCGAAACCGTCGAGCACGACATACATCAACACACCGAAGGCGATCACGCCGGCGCAGATCAGCGGCAGGTCGAGCGTCACAACACTGCTCCCGGCCGCGCGCCGCGGATTGCTTCCGGATGGCGCTTCGGCAGGCTCGGGCCGCTGCGCACCAGGCGCGACAGGAACCACAGATAGCTGCCGAACAAAATGCCGTAGACGCTGATGAAGATCGCCAGCGATACCGCCACCGAAGCTACCGGCAGCGGCGACGCGGCGTCGGCGGTGCGCAGTAGGCCATAGACCACCCAGGGCTGGCGTCCGCTCTCGACCACGATCCAGCCGCTGATCGTCGCAACCCAGCCGAGCGGGCCCGACCAGGTCAACAGCTTTAACGCCAGCGGATGGCGGTAAAGCCGCTCGCCACGCAACAGCCAGGCGCTGCTCCAACCGAGCAACAAGAACCAGAGGCCGAGGCCGACCATCAGGCGGAAGCAATAGAACACGCCCGGCACCGGCGGCTGGCGATCGGGCAGGAATTCGTTGAGGCCTTTGACTTCGCCATGCAGCGTGTGCGTCAGGATGAGGCTGCCGAGTTGCGGAATCTCGATCGCAAAACGATTGCGCTGCTGCGCCTGATCGGGCCAGGCGAACACCACCAGCGGCACATCGCTGCGCGTCTGCCATAGGCTTTCGATCGCGGCCAGCTTGGCCGGCTGGTTGCGCCGCACTTCGAGCCCGTGCAGATCGCCGGCGAAGATCTGCAGCGGTGCCAGCACGGCGAGCGCGAGCACCGCGACCTTGAGCCCGCGCGCAGCGAAATCGAGATGTCGCTGCCGTGCCAGGAACCAGGCGCTGATGCCGGCGACAATCAGCGAACTGGTCAGCAAGGCGGCCAGCAGCATGTGTGCGAGACGGTACGGAAAGCTCGGATTGAAAATCACCGCGAACCAATCCTGCGGCACCAGCTGACCGTTCTGCCAGACCGCACCCGCCGGTGTCTGCATCCAGCTGTTGGCGGACAGAATCCAGAATGCCGAGTTGGTGGTGCCGACCGCGACCAGTAGCGTCGCCATGAAATGGAAGCGCGGCCCGACCTTGTCCCAGCCGAACAGCATGATGCCGAGGAAGCCGGCTTCGACGAAGAACGCGGTCAGCACTTCGGCCGACAGCAGAGGACCGATTACCGGTCCGGCGATTTGCGAGAAGCGGCTGAAGTTGGTGCCGATCTCATACGACAGCACCAGTCCGCTGACGACACCCATACCGAAGGTCAGCGCAAAGATCTTCACCCAGAAGCGATACAGATTGAACCACTCGGGTTTGCCAGTGCGGCGACCGGCGGCCTCGAAGAAAACCAGGAACCAGGCGAGGCCGATGGTCAGCGTCGGGAACAGGATATGGAACGCGATCGTGAAACCAAACTGAATGCGCGACAGCAGCAAGGCGTCCATTTCGATCCGAGCGATCCGTGGCCAACATCTTTCCTAGGCGCGGTATTGTCTCACGATCGGAATGCCGCAACCGCGCGCACCGACAGCAGCGGCCGCAATCCCTTGCAGGGACGCTTACAGCGGCGCCGACGCGAGGCGTCCGCAGCGAAGATTGGCCGGCACCGCCACATCCATCAGCTTCGGACTGGGCAGGTTCAGCGCATTCATCATCGCTGCGTACTCGCCGGCATCGCGCACCTGCAGGCGTGGATTCAGCTGTCGCTCCGCGCCGATGCTGCTGTAGCTGCGGCCCTGGTAATCATGCGCGGGATAGACGCGCGTCTCGTCCGGCAGCTTCAGCAGCTTGTTGAAGATCGAATCGTAAGACGCGTACGGATCGCCGTTCTGGAAATCGGTGCGGCCGGTGCCGTGGATCAGCAGCACGTCGCCGGTGAAGACGCTTTGCACGGCCTGATCGGCGAGCAGGAAACTGAACGATTCATCGGTATGCCCTGGCGTGAACAGCGGCATCAGTTCGAGCCCGTCGATGCGCACCGCTTCGCCCTCGCGGCAACGTGTAGACACGCACTCGGCGCGGCTGTACTCGCCCATCATCGTCACGCAGCCGGTGGTGCTGCGCAGATCGCCGAGCGCGGTGATGTGGTCGGCATGCGTATGAGTGTCGATGGCGATCACCAGCCGCAGCCCAAGCTGCTCGACTAGCCGCAGATACGCCGGGGTCTGGCTCTGCACCGGGTCGAGCAGCAGCGCCTCGCCATCCCTGCGGGACGCCAGCAGGTAGGTGTAGGTGGAGGATTCGGGATCGAACAGTTGATGGAAGAGCACGTTTTCCCTCGATGAACTGGACCGGTTGCCGCAATCTGATGCAAAACGCTCGCCGGCTAGCGGCCCGCGGCGCGCCGACTGCCAGCAGCATCGCAACGCCCCTCGCTGCGATTATCCACTGCATGCGAATCATAGATAAAGTCGGGCCGCGTGGTCTGCGCCGTTTGCATGAGCTTTGCAACCGACCGTCACTTTGCCTGCAGCGCGGTCGCTCAAAGAGTAGATTGGTGCCCACTCGCCGGGGGCGATCAAGGGCTTGATCCCATTCGGCTTGATCGATCGCAGGCGGCATCACCAGAAAGCACAATGCGCCCGACCCGGCTGTCGCTCTACCACCGATCTTGACCTGATGACCAATCGAGAGCGCAGACGCCTGTTGGTAACAATGGCAACCATCGTTATGGGTCTGCTGCCCTTGCTGCTGCTGACCGGCATCTCCTATTGGCAGGCGGTACATGATGCCGACAATCGCCGGCACGCCTACGCCGGCCTTGCGCTCGATCGCGCTGAGCGGATTTTCAGCAGCGCCGACGCGCTCCTGCGCAGCCTGGCCACGCAGATCGATCCGCAGTGCGATGCGAAAACGCAGGCGGCATTGAGCAAAGCGGCTTACGACGGTCTGTATTTCCGCGGCGCCGGCGTGATTCGCAACGGCGTGCTGCAATGCACCGACGAGAGCGTCCTCGATCCGCCGGTGGCGCTGCGCCGACCAGACCAATTGCCGGCACCCAGCGCGCCGATTGTTATCGCCGCACCCGGCGCCCTGCTGCCGGGCGATCCGTCGATCGTCGCGCTGTACTCGGTGCAGAAGGATCTGGCGCTGGCCTTACTGATCAACCCGGCGCAGTTCAGCGAGGCCTTGCAGCCGCTGATCGACACGCAACAGGTCGCGGTGCTGATCCTCGGCGCGGATAACGTCCGCCTGACGCAATTCGGCTGGCGTTTCGATATGCAGCCCGGCACGCCGCGCGGCGTGCAGTCGACGTCGCTGGTGTCGCGGCGCTTCCCGATCCAGGTCGTCGCGACGACCGCGCGTAGCTGGATGCTGCAGGCCTGGAAACACAGCGCGCCGCTCTATGCCAGCGTCGGCCTGGCGATCTCCGGGCTGCTGTTCTTTCTCGGCAACAAGCTGGTGCTGCGGCAGTTCTCGATGGATGCCGAGCTGCGCGACGCCTTGACCAACGACGAATTCCAGGTCTACTACCAGCCGGTGATCGACATTCACAGCGGCGCCTGTGTCGGCGCCGAGGCGCTGTTGCGCTGGCAACATCCGCAGCGCGGACTGGTGATGCCCGACGTGTTCTTCGCGATCGCCGAGAAAACCGGCTTCGCGGTGCCGCTGACCGCCTGGGTGATGGAGCGCGTCGCCGACGAAATGGGCTCGCTGCTGGCGGCCAATCCGGGCTTCCACATCTCGCTCAACCTGAGTGCGCGCCACATCCTCGATCCGAGCCTGCTGGAAACGATCCGCAAGACGTTCCGCGACGGCGTCCCGCCACAGCGCATCATTTTCGAGATCACCGAACAGGAGCTGCTGCGTGGCGACCACGACGCGCTGCTGGCGGTGGTACAGCACCTGCGCGACACCGGCGCGCGGCTGGCACTGGATGATTTCGGCACCGGCTATTCGAGCCTCAAGTACCTCACCCAATTCCGCTTCGATTATTTGAAGATCGACAAGGTTTTCATTCAGGCGATCGGCATCGACAAGGTCACCGCCGGATTGGTCGACGTGATCGTCGATATCGCCAAGCGTCTGCAACTACAGGTGATCGCCGAAGGCGTCGAAACCACCGAGCAGCTGGATTACATCAGGCAACTCGATGTGCGGCTGGTCCAAGGCTGGCTGTTCTCGAAAGCGCTGCCCGCCCCACTGTTCCGCCAATACACCAACCGACGTCAGGCCGAACTGGATACGCGACCGCGCAGCGACAGCCGTCTGTAGAGCGCGGCACGATTCCGTGAGCGCGGCGCTGCTCAGTGCCTAGGCCTGACTGTCCGATTTCGCCGCAGGATGAGGCTCGTCCTCGTCGGGCTTGCGATCCTCTTCGCATTCCTGCACCTGCTTTGCCGAAATCACCGCATACGGCTTGAATTCCGCTACCGCGGCAGCGGCGAGATTCTGCGACAGGTAGGCGTCGCGAAAGCGATCGCACAGTTCAAAGGCGCGCCGTTGGATTTCGGCGGCGCCCTTATCCGCCTCGTCGCCGGCTTTATCGACGGTGCCGTCGAACAAGCCTTTCAGCACGTGCTCGGCGGTCTGAATGCCGAAATGCGCGCCGGCGACGCCCAAGGCGACGGCGTGTTCGCGGAACGCGGCGGCGGCGGCATAGTACTGGCGTAGCGCAGCGCGGCCCTCGGGACTGGTTTTGATCGGGTGATGGCCCAGCCGCAATTGTCCGTCGCTCGCCACATGGGCGTCCTCGGGCTGGCCGCCGGCGCGAATCACCACCTCGCCGGCAGCGAGATCGATCGCACCGTCGCCGGGCTGATAGTGCTTGTAGCTCTTGGCCTCCCAGGAATGCGAATGGTGACAGCCGCTGACGACCGCGGCGGCGGCGACCAGCGCCAGTCCGATAAAAATCTGTTTCATAAAAAAACTCCAGCTCGACAGCTTCAGCCTATGCCGGTTCGCGGCGTTCGATGCAGCGCCCGCAGCGCCATTCTCGACGATCCCATGCCTGCTTGGATGCGACAACGACCGGCTGCGGATGCAGCGATGTAGGGTCTACCCGCCTTTCTCGGTCCCCGGCCGATGTTGTAGCGTTAGCGGCATCGCCCAGGAAATCATCCAGGAAAGCATCATGAGGAATCGCCGGTTGGCGGGGCTGTTGGCGGGGCTGCTGATCGCGACAGCGTCGGTGGCGTCGGTGGCGTCGGCGGCGACGCCGGTGGCCGCCGCACATTCCGAAGACTGGTGCGCCGACTCGGTGGATTTCGCGATGCGCACCGCGCAACGTCGCGACGAGGGCACCCAGAAGCCTGCTCTCGCCGCCGAAATACACCGGTATTTTCCAGTGTTCCAGCAGCAATATCCAACGCTGGTCGAGCGCGATATGCAACATCTGGTCGATGCGGTTTATCAGCGCCACTGGTCACGCTTCAAGGCGGCAATCGGTGCCAGCAAAGCCTGCGGCCCGCTGCAGTCGGCCGCCAATCTGGCCGCCGCGCATGCGTCCGCCGATGGGTCTTTGCAGTAGTCGCTGAAGAGAACACCGGACGACCCGTTCGAATCAGTGCATAAGCTGCAACTCGCGTTGCCGCAGGATCTGAAATGCCAATGAGGAACACGCGCATGCCGACTCCAGTCATTCTGCTCGCCAGCCTGCTTGGATTGACGCCACTGACACTCGCAGCGGCACAGACCAGCGACGAGTGGTGCGCCGATGCGGTGGATTTCGCGATGGGCACCGCGCAAAACCGCGCGCTCGGCTACAGCCTCGACACCATCAACAGTTCGGTCGACAACGACGCCTTGATATTGCACAAGCAAGTGCCATCCTTGAGCGCCGACGACATGCGCAACATTGCGGCCACCGTCTATCAGAAGGAGTGGACACGCTACGCCGCGGCCAACGGCATGATCGCCGCTTGCCTGGTATCGCAACACAGCGACAAGCGCGCAGCACGGACACCGTAGCAGGCATTCGCCGGTTCACGCCGCGATGCGCGCGCAAAGTGATTACCAATCGCAGTATCACAACCAGCGGCCGTCGATGAACGGCTCGATCATCGCGAGGAGCAACCGTCATGCGGCGCAACGTCGAATTCAGTAGCTCTGATGGCATCACGCTGCGCGGCTGGCTGCAGACGCCCGACAGCGGCAGCGGCAAATTCCCACTGGTGGTAATGGCGCACGGGCTGTCGGCCGTGAAGGAATTGTTCCTCGACCGCTACGCCGACATCTTCAGCGCGGCGGGGCTCGCCTGCCTGGTCTACGACCATCGTAATTTCGGCGCCAGCGCCGGTGAGCCGCGGCTTGAAGTCGATCCCTGGCTGCAAGTCAAAGACTATCGTGAGGCGATCACGTTCGCCGCGCTGCAGCCGGAAGTCGATCGCACGCGCATCGGCATCTGGGGCACCAGCTTCAGCGGCGGTCATGTGATCCCGGTGGCCGCGCTCGACAAACGCGTCAAATGCGTGGTCTCGCAGGTGCCGTTCATGGCGGGCCTGCGCAATGCGCAGCGCGTGTTCCGCGAAGAGGAGCTGCCGCTGATCCGTGCGCACTTCGACGCCGATCGCGAAGCGCGCTTTCTCGGCAAGGCGCCGGAGATGCTGCCGGTGTTCGGCGAACGCGGCTCGCATGCAGCGCTGCCGTCGCCGGAGGAATGGGAGTTCATGCAGGCAGGCGGCCTCATCGGCACGCCGCTGTGGCTGAATCAGGTGACGCTGCGCTCGGCCGAGATGATGATGGAGTACGAGCCGATCAGCTTTATCCAGCAGGTCAGCCCGACGCCGCTATTGATGATCGTGGTCACCGCCGACATCGTCACGCCGACCGACATCGCGCTGGAAGCCTACCAGCGTGCGCTGGAGCCGAAGAAACTGCTGCTGGTGAAAGGCGGACACATGGAGGTTTATGCGAACCAGTTCGAGTTGGGCGCCCATGCCGCGCGCGACTGGCTGGCGCAACATCTCGGCGTCGACTAGCACTGAAGCGGTGATCAAGCGCGCTCCACAGCAAACGGCCGCATGATCGTTTAGCGATCACGCGGCCGTAGCGACATCGATCGTAGCGGTTCAGCGACCGGCCTTCTTTTCCTTCTTCGCCTGCTTCTTTTCCTTCATCGTTTTGGCCGGCTTTTTCTTGTCGCTCTTTTTGCTGTCGAGACCTTTGCTCATCGCGTCCTCCGTTGCTGGCGCACACCGATCGCGGCGCCCGTGCGCTCGCACTTTAACCGCGACGACGCGCCGGCGTCACCTGGTATTTGGCGACCGCGCTTAATCGAACGGATTGCGCAGCACGATGGTGTGTTCGCGATCCGGACCGGTCGAGATGATCGCGACTTCGGCACCGGAGACTTCTTCCATGCGCTTCAGATAGCGCCGCGCTTTTTCCGGCAGATCCTCGTAGCGCGTCACGCCGAACGTCGATTCGCTCCAGCCCGGCAGATTTTCGTAGACCGGCTCGATGTTGGCGAAACCTTCGGCGCCGATCGGCAGAGTCTCGACCGGCTTGCCATCGACGCGATAGCCGGTGCAGATACGCACCGTCGCCATGCCGTCGAGCACGTCGAGCTTGGTCACGCACAAACCCGACACGCTGTTGTTGAAGATTGAACGCCGCGCAGCCACCGCATCGAACCAGCCGCAGCGGCGCGGACGGCCGGTGACGGTGCCGTACTCGGCACCCTTGTCGCGGATCAACTGGCCGATGTCGTTTTCCTGCTCGGTCGGGAACGGGCCGCCGCCGACGCGCGTCGCATACGCCTTGACGATGCCGAGCACGTAATCGAGATTGCGCGGACCGACGCCTGAGCCGGTGGCGGCGCCGCCAGCGGTGGTATTGCTCGAAGTGACGTACGGATAAGTGCCGTGATCGACGTCGAGCAGCGCGCCTTGCGCGCCTTCGAACAGCACGTTGTCGCCGCGCGACAGATGCAGGCGCAGCAGTTCGGTGACGTCGGCAACCATCGACCTGACCACTTCGGCGTAGCCGAGCAGCGCATCGAGCGTCTGCTGGAAATCGACCGGCGCTTCCTTGAAATAGTTCTGCAGCACGAAGTTGTGATAGCCGAGCAGTTCGCCGAGCTTGGCCGCGAGCTGTTCGCGATGGAACAGATCGCCGACGCGCACCGCACGGCGCGCCACTTTATCTTCGTAAGCCGGGCCGATGCCCTTGCCGGTAGTGCCGATCTTGGCTTCGCCGCGCGCGCGCTCGCGCGCCTGGTCGAGCCTGGCGTGAATCGGCAGCACCAGCGGACAGGCTTGGGAAATTTTCAGGCGATCGCGCACCGAAGCCCCGGTGGCTTCGACTTTCTCGATCTCCTTGATCAAGTCGGGCAGCGATAGCACCACGCCGTTGCCGATCAGGCAGGCCACGCCGGGCCGCATGATGCCCGACGGAATCAGGTTGAGCGCAGTCTTCACACCGTTGATGACCAGCGTATGGCCGGCGTTATGGCCGCCCTGAAAGCGCACCACCGCCTGCACCTTGTCGGTCAGCAGATCGACGATCTTGCCCTTGCCCTCATCACCCCATTGGGCGCCGATGACGACGACTGATTTACCCATGTTTCGATTTCCCGGCTGATGCCGTTGCAGTTTAAAAAGCAGCAGACATGCGAATGCGCTCGACGAGCGCGGTTGCGACTAGCTTGACCCGCCCGACGCAAACGCGCGAGCGGCGTTGATTGCTTCTACGCCTCGTTGCCGAGACGCAATAATTCATTGACGTCGGCGGAAAAGCCGGTCGCCGGTCGCGGCTTGCCGGCTTCGGCACCGACGCCATCGTAGCGACCGCCGCGCGCCAGTTCACGGCCATGCCCCGGCGCGAATGCCGCGAACACCAGACCGGTCTGGTAGCGATAGCCGCGCAGCTCCGCCAGATCGATGTGCAGCGGCACTGACGGTGCGAACTTCGCCAGCGCCTGCGCCGCCTGTTCCAGCGCCGCCAGCGCCTGCGCAACGGCCGGCTGCTGTACGTCGAGAATGCGACGCGCACGCTGCAGAACGGTGACATCACCGTTCAATTCCATCAGCGCGGCGATACCCCCCATGGCGTCACCAGCGAGACGCCGCGATGCGGCGAAGTCGCGCAGATCGGGCTGCGACTTGCGCTGCAGGATGTCGAACACCGCGGTCTCGTCGTCCGCATCGAGGCCGAGCTTGGCCGACAGCGCGCGATAGATGCCGACATGACCGAGATCGAGATGGACATTCCGCACGGCAGCGAGCTGCAGCGTTTCCAGCATCAGCCGCAGGATTTCGAGATCGGCTTCGAGGCCGGCCTCGCCGAAGAACTCGCAGCCGACCTGCCGCGGTGCGCGCGAACCGCCGAGGCTGTCCGGCCGCGTGCGCAAAACCGTGCCGAGATAACACAGCCGCACGCGCGGCTGATCGGCGAAGTGACGCATGGCGATGCGCGCGGCCTGCGGCGTCATGTCGGCACGCAAGCCGAGCAGGCGGCCGCCGGCCGGATCGGTCAACTTGAAAGTCTGCGATTCGAGATCGGAGCCGGCGCCGGTCAGCAGCGTATCCAAGTGTTCCAGCAGCGGCGGCAGAATCAAGTCGTAGCCGCTGCTGCGGTAGTGATCGAGCAGCGCCCGGCGCAGTGCTTCGATGCGCCAGGCGACGGCCGGCAGCGCTTCTTCGACACCTTCCGGCAACATCCAGGTACGCGTCATGACTTCAGGCGAACCAGCGCAGCAGTTGCAGCGAAATGACACCGCCGAGCATGCTGGTGAGTCCGAGCACGCGCACGGCACGCTCGTCGAGTTGCGCCAGGCGCGCGAACAACAGACGCGAACGCGAAGGCAACACGAACGGCAGGATGCCTTCGATCACGAAGACCAGCACCAGCGCCCGCAGGATGTCCTGCAACATCGGCTAGCACGCCTGGAGCAGGATCACTTGCCGCTCCCCTCGTCCTTGAAGTACTTGAAGAAGTGGCCCTTGGGCTCGAGCACCAGCACGTCCTGCTTGTCCTTGAACGACGCGCGGTAGGCATTCAGCGAACGATAGAACGCGAAGAATTCCGGATCCTGACCGTAGGCCTTGGCATAAATCTCGGTGGCCTTGGCATCGCCCTCGCCCCGCAGCTGTTCGGCCGAGCGATAGGCATCGGCCAGTACGGTCTGCGCGGTGCCGTCGGCCTCGGCGCGGATTTTCTGTGCTTCCTCGCTGCCCTGTGCGCGAACATCTGCGGCGACACGCTGACGCTCGGCGCGCATGCGATCGTAGACCGCCTCGGTGTAGTCGTTGTCTTTCGGCAAGTCGATCGACTTCAGCTGCACGTCGACGATTTCAACGCCGAGATCCTGCGTCTGCTCGGCGGTGGCCTGCTTCAGCGCCGCCAGCATCGCGCCATCTGCAGACACCGCGTCCTGCAAGGTATGCGTCGAGAGTTCGGACGTCAGCGCACGACCCAGGCCTTTCGAGATCAGGTCGGTGCTGCGCAGCTGGCCGGCAGTGGCGCGATAGAACACCGCAACATCACGGATGCGCCACTTCGCATACGCGGCGACCTGCAAGGCGCGCTGGTCCTTGGTCGTGATCGGCTGCATGCCGCTCTCGGCCGGCAGCAGACGCGCATCGAACTTCTTTAGCGTCTGCACCCAGGGAATGCGCCAGTGGAAGCCGGGTTCCGCTTCCACGCGCAGAATCTGACCGAACTGCAGCACCACGCCGGTGACGCGCTGGTCGATGGTGAAGTAGCTGGCGTCGAGCAGGAACAGCAGCGCCGCAAGTGCGGCGACCGGCAGCAACTGGGGATATTTGATTTTCATCAGCGGCTCCCGCGGTCGCGTGAACGATTGGCGTCGCCATTGCCCGGGCTACCGCCGGAATTGCCCGGCGTCGGCCGCGGTGACTGCGCGGGTGCCGGGCTGCCCGCGGCATCCGGCGTCGCATCCGGCGCTTTCGCCTGCGCGTTCTTGACCAGTTGATCGAGCGGCAGATAGATCACCGGATTGCCCTTGTCGGCATCGATCAGCACCTTGGTGGTATTGCCGTAAATCTCGCTCATCGCATCGAGGTAGAGACGCTCGCGCGTCACCTTCGGCGCCTTGCGGTATTGCTCCAGCACCGCTTCGAAACGCGCGACATCGCCCTGCGCGCGCGCAATCGATTCGTCTCTATACGACGTCGCTTCGGTGATGCGCTGTGCGGCTTCGCCGCGCGCATTCGGCAAGCGCGCATCGGCATAGGTCCGCGCCTCTTCGCGCAGCCGATCCTGATCCTCGCGCGCCTTGATGGCGTCGGCGAAAGCCGCCTGCACCGCTTCCGGCGGCTGCACTTGCTGCAAGCCGACCGAGGTCACCACCAGGCCGGTCTTGTAATCGTTCAGGCGCTGCTGCAGCGCATCCTGCACCTTCGGCGCCAGCGTATTGCGGCCGTCGCCCAACAGCGCGTCGACCCCAAGATTGCCGGCGGATTCGCGCAGCAGGCTGGCGAGCGCAGTCTGCAGCGTATCGTCCGGATCGTTGACACCGAGCAGAAAATCTTCCGGCGAGCCGACGTGGTATTGCACCTGCAGTTCGACATCGACCAGGTTGTTGTCCTTGGTGATGACGGTGGCGCGCTCGCGCGCCAGCCGCACTTGCGTCACGTCGATTTTCTCGACGCGCTCGATCGGCCAGGGCATGCGCCAGTGCAGACCGGGATCGACGATCGTTTTCAATGCGCCGAAATGCAGCACCGCACCGCGATCCTTGGCATCGACCGTATAAAAGCCGGACAGCAGCCAGATCGCCACCAGCAAACTGGCGACCGCAGCGATCAGGTTGCCGGAGGCACCACCGCCGGCGCCGCGGAAGCGCGCCTTCAGCCGCTGCAGCATTTGTCCAAGATCGGGCGGCTTGCTGTCACCACGCTTGCCGCCGGAACCCTGGGTCCAGGGATCGCGCCCGGGTCCGGGTTCATTCCAGGCCATCATTCACTCCAAATCATGGATACCGCTGTTGCAGACTGCAGGGGCGAGGCCGGCCGGGCGCAGCACAAGATGATTCGCACGCCGGCGGGATTCGTTTTAAGCGACGTCGAGGGCGCGATTTTAGGAAGCGGCGACGAATGCAGCAACCGCCCGTGGCGGCGGCGTCACTCCGGCTTCCCGGCACAGGCGCTCCAGACGCGAGTACGGCAGCCGTACTTTGAGCCGCGAACCGCCATCCGGCTCCGGCGTTTCCGAGCGCACCGCGTGCAGCGCGAACAGCTGGGCGCGGAGCTTCGAGGCGGTCGGCGGCAGCAGCAGATCGTCTTCGATCAGGTCGGGATAGAGGCAGGCGGCGATCGCCGTGCGCAGCAGATCGAGGCCGGCGCCGGTCTGCGCCGACACGAACACGCGGACAGTGCGGCCTTCCTCGTCGCGCTCGATGCGCGGCGTTTCGTCTTCGCGCAGATCGATCTTGTTGAACACCAGCAGCCGCGGCACTTGGTCGGCTTCGATTTCGGTCAGCACGGCATCGACCTGCTGCATCCGCTGCACGCGCTCGGCATCGGCGGAATCGACCACATGTAGCAAGAGACTCGCTTCACGCGATTCTTCGAGCGTGGCGCGGAACGCCGCGATCAGTTCATGCGGCAGGTCGCGCACGAAACCGACGGTGTCGGCCAGCACCGCGGTTTCGCCGGTCGGCAGCTGCACGCGGCGCACGGTGGTATCGAGCGTTGCGAACAGCTGGCTCGACGCGAAGCTGTCGTCGCCGGTCAGCGCGTTGAACAAGGTCGACTTGCCGGCATTGGTGTAGCCGACCAGCGATACCGTCGGAATTTCGTTGCGCGCACGTCCCTGCCGGTTCTGCGCACGACGGGCGCGGACTTCTTCGAGATGACGCTTGACCGTGGCGATGCGTCCGCGCACCAGGCGGCGATCGGTTTCCAGCTGGGTTTCGCCGGGACCGCGCAGGCCGATACCGCCTTTCTGGCGTTCCAAGTGGGTCCAGCCGCGCACCAGGCGTGTCGACAGGTGATTCAGTTGCGCGAGTTCGACCTGCAGCTTGCCTTCGTGCGAACGCGCACGCCGCGCGAAGATGTCGAGAATCAGACCGGCACGGTTGAGCACACGACATTGCAGCCGCTGCTCGAGATTGCGTTCCTGGCTCGGCGACAGATCGTGATTGAAGATCGCCAGCTCGGCACCACTGGCCTGCACCGCCGCCGCAACTTCATCGACCTTGCCGGAACCGACAAACAAGCCGGCATCCGGCCGCTCGCGGCGACCACCGAACACGCTGACGATTTCGGCGCCGGCGGAACGTGCGAGCTCGATGAATTCCTGACGGTCCGCCTCGAAATCCACATGCGGGAATTCGAGATGCACCAAGACCGCCTTTTGCGCACCGGCAACGGGCTTCGAACCAACTGCGAAAAGATTACTCAATCGGAATCCGAAACCCTACGGCGACGACGACGGTGACTCAGGCGCCTTCCGACTCCGACTCGGCGACCGGATCGGCATCCGCATCGGAATCCTGCAAGCGCACTGCGCGTGCCGGCACGATGGTCGAGATGGCGTGCTTGTAAACCATCTGGCTGACGGTATTCTTCAGTAGAACGACAAATTGATCGAACGATTCAATTTGCCCTTGAAGCTTGATGCCATTCACAAGGTAGATCGAAACGGGAATGCGCTCTTTGCGCAGGGCGTTTAAAAACGGCTCCTGCAGAGTCTGGCCTTTAGACATGGCAACTACCTTATTGGAATTATTGGAAGGCTCCGCTCTGGGCGGGCGTTTATTCAATTGCAGTGTAGCACGCATCACTCTGAACTCTTGGGTACCGAACTCAAGACCCGCGCAGCCGCATTAGGTTCCGTTGGGTCAATCCATTGCCACTTTTCGGCCTCGCCGCGCAACCAAGTCATCTGTCGCTTCGCATATTGCCGAGTGGCGATAACCGTCAACCGGATCGCCTCGTCCAAAGAATAATCCCCGTCGAGATGACGCCATAGCTGACGATAGCCGACCGCCCGCATTGCCGGCAACCCGAGATGCAGATCGCCGCGTGCGCGCAGGCGGGCAACCTCCTCGACGAATCCCGAGTCGACCATCTGTCGCAGCCGTGCTTCGATACGCAACGTCAGTGCCACGCGGTCCGGCGGCATCACCGCCAGGCGCACGATCGTCCCCGGCAAATTCGGCGGCTGCGGCTGTCCCTGCTGTTCACTGGCCGGCGCACCCGAGAAATGGGCGATTTCAAGCGCGCGCTGCACGCGCTGGGTATCGTTCGGGTGCAGCCGCTGGGCACGGCGCGGATCGATCTGCGCCAGCCGTGCATGCAGCACGCCCCAGCCCAGTTCCGAGGCTTCGGCCTCGAGTTGCTCGCGGAATTCGGCATTTGCCGCCGGCAGATCGTTCAAGCCCTCAAACAGTGCGCGAAAATAGAGCAGCGTGCCACCGACCAGCAGCGGTATATGGCCGCGTGCTCGGATCGCCGCGATCGCGGCTTGCGCATCCGCCGCGAAACGGGCAGCCGAATAGGCCTCTGCGGGGTCCAGAATGTCGAGCAGATGATGCGGCACGCGTGCACGTGCGGCCCGATCCGGCTTGGCGGTGCCGATATCCATGCCGCGATAAACCTGCGCCGAATCGACGCTGACGATTTCAGCACCCGCCCAAGGCCCGGCGCCGCTCGCGAGGGCGTCGCAAACGTCGAGGACTAAAGCTGATTTTCCAGCCGCCGTAGGGCCGCTGATAGCCAACAGCGGCGGCGTTTCGGTCTGCTCGGGGAGATTCACCGACGAGAGTTTATCGACTGCACGGGCACTCGCGAATATTGCGCGATCGAAAATCCGCATGACGGCGCAATCATCCGCCGCGATCGGCGCGATGCGGGCACTACAGTATATGCACGATATTTAATATCGATTTAGCCAATCGACTCGTTCAAGCACTCAATCGATATATTATTTTTCGGTCAACATTGTTGCATCCGGATAAGCCTCTTATAATCTCCGAGCAAATATTATCTGCGCATAATATTTATTTATCGCTTGTAGTTTTTGTACCTAAAAAATTAAGGGGAGCACATTGAGCAGCTATAAAGATTTAATTCAGCAAATCGAAGGATTGCAGAAGAAAGCTGAAGAAGCACGTAAAAAAGAGCTCGGCCTAGTCGTTGCTGAAATCAATGAAAAGATTGCCGCATATAACCTACGCCCGAGCGATCTGAAGTTCGGTTCCGAGAGCGGCGCCAGTGCGGCAAAAAAAGGTCGCAAGCAGGTCGCTGCCAAATATCGCGACCCGCAGAGCGGCAAAACCTGGAGCGGTCGCGGCCGCTCGCCGCTATGGGTACTCGAAGCCGAAAACGCCGGACATTCGCGCGAGAAGTTTTTAATTGGCTGATGGTTGCGCGCGGCGCAAGCTGCGATGAGCCGCGCCTTCGTCAAGGAACCACAGGCTGACGCACCGGAGGATCTGCCGGAGCTTCCGCTCAGCCCGAATCCCAACTATGTGACGCCGCGCGGTCTTGCGCTGTTGCAACAGCGCAAGACCGCCGCCGAACAGAGCCTGGCCGAAATTCGCGCCGACAGCATCGGCGGCAAACAGCAACGCGCACAACTCGAACGTGAACTGCGCTGGTTACAGTCTCGTATCGGCACTGCGCTGTTGGTCGATCCCGCTACGCGCGACAGCGGCCGCGTCGCCCTCGGTGCGGAAGTGTTGATCGCCGACAGCGACGGCGCCGAGCATCGCTACCGCATCGTCGGCGAAGACGAGGCCGATCCCGAGCAGGGTCTGATCAGCTGGACTTCACCACTCGCGCGCGCGCTGATCGGTACCGAACCGGGCGACATCGTCAGCTGGCAACGTCCGGCAGGCGATCTGGAAGTGGAAGTATTGACGATCCGCTACGACGGCCATTGACTCACCGCCGCCGATGCGGAAAGGTGCGAGTCGACTCTGAGCCCTCAAGGAACGACGCCATGCTGACCGTTCACCACCTCAACAATTCCCGTTCGCAGCGCGTGCTGTGGCTGCTCGAAGAACTGGACGTTCCCTATACGATCAAGCGCTACCAGCGCGATGCCAAGACCATGCTGGCGCCGCCCGAACTGAAGGCGGTGCATCCGCTCGGCAAATCACCGGTGATTACCGACGACGGGCACACGCTCGCCGAGTCCGGCGCGATCATCGAATATCTGGTCGATCGCTATGGCGCGGGCCGTCTGGCGCCGGCGCCCGGTACCGCGGAACGCCTTCGTTACACCTACTGGCTGCATTACGCCGAGGGCTCGGCGATGCCGCCGCTGCTGCTGAAACTGATTTTCGGTTTCATCCCGAAGCAGCCGATGCCGTTCTTCGTCAAACCGATCGCACGCGGCATCGCCGAGAAAGTGCAGAGCACTTTTATCGATCCGCAATTGAAGCTGCACCTCGACTACGTCGAAGGCGAACTCAACAAGAGCACCTGGTTCGCCGGTGAGGCGTTCAGCGCAGCCGACGTGCAGATGAGCTTTCCGCTGGAAGCCGCCTCGGCGCGCGGCGGCCTCGACCAGAGCCGGCCAAAGCTGAGCGCGTACCTGCAACGCATCCATGCGCGACCGGCTTATAAAGCGGCACTCGACAAAGGCGGCGAATACGCGTTGATGAGTTGAGCGCCTGAGTACGCAATGGTGGCCGGCGCGACGCTCATCGAACGATGACTGTTTAAGATTTCCGCGATGAAGCTTGATTGAGGTTGATTGATGAACAAAGCGATTTCCGCTGCGGTACTGATCGCACTGATTGCGCTGTATCTGCTGGGCCTGCCGCGGGTCGTCAGCTGGTGGGCGCAGGTGCGGATGCCGTGGCTGCCGTTCGAGGGCCACACCGGCATCCTGCTGTATCTGCGCATGAGCATTTCCTACATCATCGCGGTGCTGTCGATTGCCGTATTCATCGGCGCCGGCATTGCGCTGCGCTTTCCACAAAAACCATTCCGTTTCGGACTGCTGATCGGCGTACTGCCAATGCTCAGCATCTTGCGCCTGCCGCTGACGCATACACTGACCGGCATGATGCAGCTGATGGTGGTCAAGGATGCGCTGATCATCCTGCTGATGCCGGCACTACTGGCCTGGCTGCTGGGCAAGCTGTTCCGTAAGCTGCATCGATCCGGGTCAACGCCGGCGGATCAAGCCGTCAGCACCTGAATCGATGCGCAGTGTGATTACAGGTGTGCCCAGGCGCGGATTTCCGCGGCGTGCAGTTCGACCAGTCGACGGCCTTCGTCGATCGCCTCGCCGGCGCGATGGAAATCCATCAGCGCGAAATCCTCCAGCCGCGGCAGTAGCGTCAACTCCGGCGGATCGCCCGCCATGCGGCTGCGCGTGATGCGGTCCTGCATGATGTTGACGCTGGCGGCAACGACGTCGAAGAAGCCCGGGTCCTTGCCGTCGCCGCTTTCAAAGTAAGCCATTACCTTCTGCCAGAAGCCCCGATCCTTGACGCTCGTCGCCTGCTGACCGGCGCCTTCGCGCTGCACTTCCGCGCGGCTGGCGGTGGACAGATGCGAACCGACCAGCTGTGCATTCAGGTTCACCGCGATCACGACTTCGGCGCCGGAAGCACGGCAGGCCGACACTGGCACCGGATTGACCAGGGCGCCGTCGAGCATCCAGCGATCTTCGTGCTTCACCGGTGTGAACACGCCGGGCAAGGCACACGAGGCACGCGCTGCAGCGAACACCGGCCCGCGCGTGATCCAGATTTCGCGGCCCGTTTTCATCTCGGTAGCGACGCTGACGAAGCGCTGCTCCAGATCCTCGATGTTCGGATTGCGATGATTCTCGTGGAAGAAGCCGAACAGCTTTTCACCTTTGACGACGCCACCCGAAAGCGTGAAGTCCATCAGGCCGACGACATCGCGCACGCTGAGCTTGCGCACCCACTCGCCAAATTCCTGCAGCTGGCCGGACACGTAAACCGCACCGACCAGCGCACCGATCGACGTGCCAGCGACCACCTGCGGCCGCACACCGATTTCCTCCAGCCCGAGAATCACGCCGATATGCGACCAGCCGCGCGAGGAACCGCTGCCGAGCGCGAGCCCGACGACCGGCCGCTGCGGTGCCGGCTTCAGCGGCGCTACGTCCGGCTTGGGCTCGGCCGGCACTGCGGCGATCTTGCTTTCGGTCTTTTCGGCGGCGGTCATGATTCGTCAGTGCAGCGTGAGGGGAACGGCTTAGGAACCCGCACGGCGACGCGCGTTCCATCCAAGACCACAATTTTTCATTGGAAGACTTACAAGCGGCCCACCATCGCTGCGGCAACCGGACAATGCAATCGACGGGAGGAGTGTGCCGGTTAAACTGCTCGACACATGAGCGCCCGCAAAGTCGTCCACATCGATATGGACGCATTCTATGCCTCGGTCGAGCAGCGCGACGATCCGCAGTTGCGCGGCAAACCGGTGATCGTCGCCTGGCGCGGCAAGCGTTCGGTGGTCTGCGCGGCGTCGTACGAGGCGCGGCGCTTCGGCGTACGCTCGGCGATGCCGGCGATGCGCGCCGAGCGACTCTGCCCCGACGGCATCTTTGTGGCACCCGACTTCGTGCGCTATCGCGCGGCGTCGCAGGCCGCGCGCGAAATCTTCAGACGCCATACCGATCTGGTTGAACCGCTGTCGCTCGACGAGGCCTATCTCGATGTCTCCAGCAACAAGACCGGCTTGCCGACGGCAACCCAGGTCGCGCAGACCATCCGCCAGCAGATTCGCGCGGAACTGAATCTGACCGCATCGGCCGGCGTCGCGCCGAACAAGTTCCTCGCCAAGATCGCGTCCGACTGGCGCAAGCCCGATGGGCTGTTCGTGATCCGTCCGCCGCAGGTCGACGATTTCCTCAAGCCGCTGCCGATCGGGCGCCTGCCCGGTGTCGGCAACGTCACCGAGGCGCGACTGACGCGGCTCGGCATCGTCACCGTCGGCGACTTGCAGGCGCTGCAGCAGGCGGAACTCGAACAACGCTTCGGACGTTACGGAATACGCTTGTACGAACTCGCCCGCGGCATCGACGAGCACGCGGTGGTGCCCAATCGGCCGACGCAGTCGATCTCCGCCGAAGACACGTTCGAGCGCGACGTACCGCTTGAGCAGATCGAGCCGATGATCCGCCGTCTCGCCGAAAAAACCTGGGCCGCCTCGCTGCAGGAAGCGCGCATCGGCCACACCGTCGTATTGAAGCTGAAGACCAGCGACTTCCGCATTCTCACGCGCAGCCATACGCCGGACGCACCGCCCGCATCGCTGGCAGAGTTAACCGACATCGCGCTGGCCTTGCGCGAGCGCGTCGATCTCGGATCGGAGGCGCTGTTCCGGCTGGTCGGCGTCGGTCTCGGCAATTTCCGCGATCCCGAAAAGCAGTTGCCGCAGCCGACACTGTTCGACGAGTCCGCCGAGTAGGGACATCCCGCATTGACGCGGCCGCAGCGTTAGGCGAACCATGCGAACGCTTGCAAGGACATAAAAAGCAGCCCGCACAGCGGGTGCGGAGGAGACATGGACAAGGTCGTACCGACAGTCGCCGAACTGACCCAGGACCTGCCCCGCAACTGGGGCAAGTGGGGTGCTGCCGATGAAGTCGGCGCGCTGAACTACTTGACGCCGGCCGAGGTGCTGCGCGGCATGTCCGCGGTGCGCCAGGGCAAAACTTTCACGCTGCAGATTCCGATGGGACATCCGAAAGGCGATCCGGTCTGGCCCGGCCGCAATCAGGCGCAGCGCATCAACGTGATGGATCACGGCCATTACCTGTGCGGCAAAGGCCCGCAGTTTCCGGGCAAGCTCGAATACGCCGACGACGTGATGTTCATGTATCTGCAGGGCTCCACGCAGTACGACGCTCTCGGCCATGTCTGGTGCGACGACCAGCTTTACAACGGCTTCGACGCCAACACCACCATCGGCGGCATGACCAAGGCCAGCGTGCTGCCGCTGGCCGAACGCGGCGTCGTCGGCCGCGGCGTGCTGATCGACATGGCACGCCATCGCGGCAAGGCCGTGCTCGATCCCGGCGAACATTTCAGCCACGAGGATTTGCTCGCGGCGGCGGCGCAGCAAGGCGTGACTATCCAGAAGCACGACGTGCTGGTGATCCGCACCGGCTGGATCGGTTCGTTCTACGATCGCGACCGCGTCGAGTTCTACAAGAACTTCGTCGAGCCGGGACTGACCTATTCGCCGGAACTGGTGCGCTGGTTCGCCGACATGGAGATTCCGAATCTGGTCACCGACACCATCGCCAACGAAGTCACCATCGATCCGGTCTCCGGTGTCGCGCTGCCGCTGCACATCGCGCTGATGCGCAACCTCGGCGTCGCCTTCACCGAGATCTGCCAGCTCGATCCGCTCGCGCAGGATTGCGCCGACGACGGGCAATGGAGCTTCCTCTACGTCGCCGCACCGCTGAAGGTGGTGGGCGGCTCGGGCGCGCCGGTCAATCCGGTCGTCATCAAGTAGCGGCACGCGCGCGATGAGCGATGCGGCACCCTGGATCAAGCTCTACGCCGAAGGCCAGCCGGCGCGGATCACGGCCGAGTATCCGAATGCGCTGGCGATGTTCGAGGCCGCCGTGCAGCGCGCTGCGGAACGCCCGGCGCTGCTCTACTTCGACGGCAGCCTGAGCTACGCCGAACTCGATCGTCTCAGCGACGCGCTGGCCTGTGGATTCATCGCGCGGGGCGTGGGCCGCGGCGATCGCGTCGCGCTGTTCCTGCAGAATCTGCCGCAGTTCGTCATCGCGCTGATCGCGAGCTGGAAGGCCGGCGCGATCGCGGTGTCGATCAATCCGATGAATCGCGAGCGCGAACTCGGCCTGCTACTGGCGGACTGCCAGCCGAAGGTACTGCTGTGCCAGGACAACGCGCACGAAATCGTCGCAGCCGCGCTGCAGACGAATCCGGTCGAGCTGCTGATCACGACCTCGTCGCTCGATTTCCAGCAGCGCGACGACGCGCGCGTGCTCGATGCGCGCTTGCGCCAATCGCCGCCGCCGCGCCTGCCCGGCAGCCTCGACTTTCGCGCGCTGATCGAGCGTCACGCCGGCAGCCAACCGCCGCCGCAAAGCTTCGCACCGGACGATACCGCGCTGCTGGTCTACACCTCCGGCACCACCGGCCTGCCGAAGGGCGCGATGAACACGCACGGCAATCTGACGTTCACCGCGCAGGTTTATCGCGACTGGATAAAAGTGCGCGAAGGCGCGCCGGTGCTGGCAATCGCGCCGCTGTTCCACATCACCGGCCTGATCGGCCACATCGGCCTGAGCCTGCTCAACGCCGCGCCGCTGATCCTGTGCTACCGCTTCGAACCCGGCGTGATGCTCGACGCGCTGCGCGAACACCAGCCCGAGTTCACCATCGGCGCGATCACCGCGCTGATCGCGCTGATGAATCATCCCGACGCGCGCAGCGACAGTCTCGCCAGCCTGTGCGCGATCTATTCCGGCGGTGCGCCGATCGCGTTGCCGGTGGTCGAGCAGTTCGAAGCGCGCTTCGGCCTCTACATCCACAATGCTTACGGCCTGACCGAAACCACTTCGCCGTCGACGGTGACGCCGCTGAATCGCCGTGGCCCGGTCGATCCCGCGTTTGGTGCGCTGTCGGTCGGCGTGCCGACCTTCAACACCGAGGTGCGCATCGTCGATACCGAGAGCGGCGCTACGCTCGGCCCCGGCACCGCCGGCGAAATCATGATCCGCGGTCCGCAGGTGATTGCCGGCTACTGGAACAAGCCGAAGGAAACCGCGGCCGCACTGAACGACGGCTGGCTCGCCACCGGCGACATCGGCGCGCTCGATGCCGCAGGCTGGCTCTACCTGGTGGACCGCAAGAAGGACATGATCAACGCCGCCGGCTACAAGGTCTGGCCGCGCGAAGTCGAGGACGTGCTGTATGCACATCCGGCGGTGCGCGAAGCCGCCGTGGTCGGCGTCGCCGATGCCTACCGCGGCGAAACCGTGAAGGCGGTACTGAGCCTGAAGCCGGGGCACACGCTGGCCGCCGAAGAAGTCATCGCGTTCTGCAAGGCGCGCATGGCCGCGTACAAATATCCGCGCATCGTCGAATTCCTGCCGGAACTGCCGAAGACCGCGACCGGGAAAATCCTGCGCCGCGAATTGCGCTGATCTCGATTGCGATTACGCGCGCGTCGCTAGCCCGACGCCTTCCTGCGAAACAGCAGCAGCGTGAACGCCGCTTCGGTGACAGCGCCCTCGCCTGCTTCCAGCGCAGCGCGCCGCTCTGGCTTCGCCTTCCAGGCATAGGGCGTCATCAGCAGCAGCTGTTTCAGCGCGGGCGGCGTCAAACGCAGCGGAAACTGCAGATGCTGCCGTTGCTGCAGATCGAACTCGGATTCAAATGCCGCTAGGAACTTGTCCGGTTCATGCGCACGCACTTCGTCGAACAGGCGCTCGCGGATGCTCAGCAGATGCCCGGCTGCCGGCGTCACCACCAGCACTCGCCCAGCGGGTTTCAGCACGCGCCGCATCTCGGCGATCGGCAAGGGACTGAACAGGCTGCTGACGACGTCGACCGACGCATCCGCCAACGGCAGCAAGGCACCACTGCCGACCAGCCAGATGATGTCGCGAAAGCGCTTCGCCGCCAGCCGCACTGCCGACTTGGCGATGTCGAGGCCGATCACATTGGGCACCGCCGCACGGAACGCGCTGCTGTAGTAGCCCTCGCCGCAGCCGAGGTCGAGCAGGCTCTGCGCCTGCAGCGGCGCCAGCAGCGCGACTGCGGCTTCGCGCAACGGTTGGTAATGGCCGGCCTGCAGGAATTCGCGCCGCGCCGTCACCATGTCGGCGTTGTCGCCGGGCGCGCGGCTGTGCTTGTGCTGTACCGGCAGCAGGTTCACATAGCCTTCGCGCGCGACATCGAAGCTGTGGCCTTGCGCGCAGCGCCAGACCTTGGCATCGGCCTGCAGCGGTGCGCGGCACAGCGGACAGATGAAAAGAGACATGCCGTTCGGGCGAGCCTGGTGCGGATGAGAGTGGATACGGAGTGCGGCCGCGGCAAGCATGAAGACGCCAGGACTTGCGACCGCAGCGCGACCTTAACGCAAGTGCCGCCCATTCCGCCGGCGGCCGCCTGCGCGATGCTGCGCGTGCTCTGCCAGAATGCCGCCATTAGGGCTCCGTACAGCTTGTTGGGGAATCGCCTGCCGCGCACTCCATCTCGTACGGACACGATGAATCGAATAGGGAGCTTGTTGATGAATGCAGCCGTAGTTCCACAGCTGACGGTACGCGCCGTCATCCTGTCGATGGTGCTGGCGATGATTCTCGCCGCCGCCAATGCCTATCTGGGCCTGTTCGCCGGCCTGACCATCGCCACCGCGATTCCGGCGGCAGTGGTGTCGATGGCGATCCTGCGCGCGCTCGGCGGCGGCAGCATCCTCGAAAACAATATCGTGCAGACCGGCGCGTCGGCCGCCACCTCGATCGCAGCCGGCGTGGTGTTCACGATTCCGGCGCTGGTGATCCTCGGCTACTGGACCGATTTCAAGTACGGCTGGGTGGCGGCGATCGCTGGCCTCGGCGGCCTGCTCGGCGTGTTGTTCTCGGTGCCGCTGCGGCGCTCGATGATCGTCGACGAACCGCTGGCGTTTCCCGAAGGCAAGGCCGCCGCCGAAGTGCTGCGCGCCGGCGAGAATCCCGGCCCCGGCATCCGCATCCTGGCGCTGGCCAGCGGCCTCGGCGCGTTCATCAAGCTGGCCGCGGAGAGCGGCCTGCGCCTGATTCCGGACAACGCCACCGGCGCGACTTTTTTCGGCCGCTATCTCGCTTACATGGGCACCAATCTGTCGCCGGCACTGCTCGGCGTCGGCTATATCGTCGGCCTCAACGTCGGCATCGTCATCGTCTCCGGCTCGATCCTGTCGTACAACATCGCGATCCCGATCTACCACGCGTACTTCCTGGCCGGCGATCCGGAGCTGGCGGCGAAACTGGTCGGACAGAGTCCCGCCGATATTGCCGCGATCATCCGTGCGGAGAAGGTGCGCTACCTCGGCGTCGGCACCATGCTGGTCGGCGGCCTGTGGACGCTGTTCAGCCTGCGCAGGTCGCTGCTGTCGGGCGTCAGGAGCGGCCTCGCCGCGGCGCGCAAGGGCACTGCGGTCATCGTCGCCGAAACCGACCGCGATCTGCCGATGAAGTGGATGCTGATCGCACTGCTCGCGTTTACGATTCCGCTCGCGGGTCTGTACTACGCGATCGTCGGCAGCTTGGGCGTGGCGATCACGATGACCGTCATCATGATCGTCGCCGGCTTCCTGTTCGTGTCGGTGTCCGCGTATCTAGCCGGCTTGGTCGGCTCATCGAACAATCCGGTATCCGGCATCACCATCGCCACCATCCTGTTCGCCTCAGCCGTTCTGCTGCTGCTGCTCGGCCGCGATTCTCCGATCGGCGCCGTTGCGGCGATCATGATCGGCGCGGTGGTGTGCTGCGCGGCCTCGGTCGGCGGCGACAACCTGCAGGATCTGAAGGCCGGCTATCTGGTGGGTGCGACGCCCTGGAAACAGCAGCTGATGCTGGGTGTCGGCGCGATCTCCTGCGCATTGGTGATGGCGCCGGTGCTGAACCTGCTGGCGCAGGCCTACGGCATCGGCCCGGCCACGCCGCAGCATCCGAATTCGCTGGCCGCCCCGCAGGCGACGCTGATGGCTTCGGTCGCGAAGGGTCTGTTCGGCGGCCATCTGCCGTGGAACATGATCGCCATCGGCGGCGTCATCGGCGCGCTGGTGATCGCGCTCGACAGTGTGCTCAAGGCGCGCGGCGCCAAGTTCCGCGTGCCGGTGCTCGGTGCCGCGATCGGCATCTACCTGCCGCTGGAACTGATGGTGCCGATCTTCCTCGGCGGGCTGCTCGCCTACGTGGTCGAGCGCGCGCGCGGCGTGACGCAGGCCGACGACGAAACCCGCGAGCGCGTACATCGGCCTGGCGTGCTGTTCTCCGCCGGACTCATCACCGGCGAGGCGCTGACCGGCATCGTCATCGCGATACCGATCGTGGTCGCCGGCCGCGCCGACGTGCTGGCGCTGCCGCCCTCGCTGCAGTTCGGCGCGATCGTCGGCCTCGCAGTGATCGCGCTGGTCGCATGGCTGCTGTATCGCGCGGCGACGCGCGGTGCAATCGCCGAAGCCCACCCCTGAGCTACACGGAAGAATCGCCATGACCACAGGCTGGACGTCGCAAGACATTCCGAATCAGAGCGGCAAGATCGCCGTCGTCACCGGTGCCAACAGCGGGCTCGGCCTCGAAACCAGCGCCGCACTCGCTGGCGCGGGCGCGACCGTGGTGATGGCCTGCCGCGACGCGACGAAAGCCCGCACGGCTTTCGAGGAAGTACGGCGGCGTGCGCCGTCGGCGACGATCGAGATCATGCCGCTCGATCTGGCCGATCTGGCGTCGGTGCGGCAGTTCGCGCAAACGCTCGCCGCGAAATATCCGCGGCTCGATCTGCTGGTCAACAACGCCGGCGTGATGGCAGTGCCCATGCGTCGCACGCGCGACGGCTTCGAGATGCAGATCGGCACCAATCACTTCGGCCACTACGCGCTGACCGGTCTGCTGCTCGAACCGCTGAAGGCAGCGCCGGCGGCGCGCGTCGTCAACGTCGCCAGTCTCGCGCATCGCTGGACCCGTGCGATGGACCTCGCCGACATCAACTGGGAACACAAGCCGTACAAGCGCTGGGACGCTTACGGCAAGAGCAAGCTGGCGAACCTGCTGTTCACCTTCGAACTGGATCGACGCCTGAAGCAGGCCGGGCTCGATGTGATCACCGCCGCCTCGCATCCCGGTTACGCCGCAACCAACCTGCAGTTCGTCGGCCCCAGCATGGACAACTCCGCAGTCAGCGGCGCAGCGATGAAACTCGTCAACGTGCTGTTCGGACAGTCGTCGGCGATGGGCGCACTGCCTTCGCTGTATGCAGCGACCGCGGCGGATGTGCAGAGCGGCGATTACTACGGCCCTGCCGGCTTCCAGCAGTTGCACGGAGCGCCGGTCAAGGTGGACTGCCGCAAGCTGGCGCGCGATCCGCAACTCGCTGCGCAGTTGTGGGCGCTGTCGGCGCAGCTGACCGGCGTGCAATACCTTTAAACAAAATTCGAAATCCAAACGGGAAACCCACATGGCTCGCAATGTACTGATCACCGGCGGCAACAGCGGCATCGGTCTGGAAATGGCGCGCGAGCTTGCCGGTCGCGGCGACCGCGTGCTGATCGTGGCCCGCGATCAGGCGAAATCGCAAGCCGCAATCGCCGACATCAAGGTCACGCATCCGAACGCGCAGATCGAAACGCTGGCGCTCGATCTCGGCGACTTTGCCAACATCGATCAGTTCGCCGCCGCGCTGCTCGCACGCATGCCGCTGATCGACGTGCTGATACTCAACGCCGGCCTGTTCACGATGCCGCTGCACAAGCTACCCAGCGGCTACGAAGCGATGATCGGCGTGATGCACTTCGGCCATTTCCGGCTGGTGCAGCGCATTCTCGATGCGGTCAAGGCCGCGGCACAGGGACGCATCGTCGTCACCAGTTCGCTGATGCACAAGTTCGGCCGCATCGATCAGGCCAGCTTCACCGATCCGAAGCGCCACCGCTTCGGCATTCTCGCCTACGGCCAGGCCAAGCTGGCGAATCTGATCTTCACGCGCGAGCTGGCACGGCGTCTGGCCGGCACACGCATCACCGTCAACGCTTTCCATCCAGGCGCCGTCGCCACCGGTATCTACCGCGAGACGCCGTCGCTGCCGCGGCGCGTGGCGCTGGCCTTCATGCTGTCGCCGCAGAAAGGCGCCGACACCGCGATCTGGCTCGCTACCGCGCCCGAAGCCGCGAAGTTCAACGGCGAATACTTCGTCAAGCGCAAGATCGCCGCATCCACTGCGATGAGCCGCGACATCGGGTTGGCAAAGCAGCTGTGGGACTTGAGCGAGCAGGCGTCCGTCATCTGACGACGCGCATCGCTCAGAAACTGCGATGCAGCTCGGCCGGATCGAGACCCACGCGCCGGCACGAATGCGCGCCGATGCCGTCCTTCAGCGCGGCGCGCAGCACCGGCGCAATCGCCTGCAGACTGCGTGCCGCGGTGCGGTCGCGTAGCTGCCGCGCACGCGAACGCCGCATCAGCTGCAGCGCCCAGGGCGGCAACAACGCAGCTCCGGCGCCGATAAACAATTGGCGCGAAACACCGGCCAGCGGAATCGGCAGATCGACGCGGTTCAGCACCTCGAGCACCGCGATCGAGCGCGCGCTGTATTCGAGCTGCGGCTGCACCGCTTCGAAATAAGTAGCGACCGCCGCCGCCGATTTCGGTACACCGCGCGCGCCCAGGCGTTCCGCAATCAAGCTGGTTTCGGCGTAGTAGCGATCCTGGATCGCCAGCGGCAGCTCGATCTGCCGGTAGCGTTGATAGCCGTTGAGGAAGCTCAACATCTCGGTCGCATGCACCCAGGTCAGCAGATCCGGATCGTCAGCCGAATACGCGCGGCCATCCTGTGCGGTTCCGCGCACGCGCTGGTGAATGCGCTCGACCTTGGCGATCAGCTGCAGCGCTTCGGCCTTCGGCGCAAACGTCGTTCCGGCGACGAAGCCCGAGGTGCGGCGCAGGCGGCCGAGCACGTCGTCGCGAAAACTGGAATGGTCCCAGACCCCAGCCAATGCGAGTGGATGCAGCGTTTGCAGCATCAGCGCGCAGATGCCACCGGACATCATGCCGGGAAAATCGGCGTGGATGCGCCAGGTCACGCTGTCGGGTCCGAACAGGCCGGGATCGCCGACCGGTTCGTCGAAATTGATGCTCGACGACCCGCCCTCACCCTTCTGCAGAATGCCGAATACCCACTTGCGCAGCCGCGCGCGCAGCGGTGCGGTCAGCGCGGAGTTGTGCAGCATCTGCGAAGGGCTCATCGGCATTCAGCGCGCGGCTAGATTCTCGATCGGCACCGGCGCGATTTTATCCGCCGGCGTGAAGCCGAATACCTTGCCATAGAAATACAGCTCGGCTTCGAGGCAACGCTTGATCGTCGCCGCGGCGCGGAAGCCGTGCTGCTCGTGCTCGAATGCGAGATAGGCGACCGGCAGGCCTTTGTCGCGCACCGCTGCGAACATCATTTGCGCCTGGTTCGGCGGCACCACTTTGTCTTCAAGACCTTGGAACAGAATCATCGGGCTCGATAAATGCTCGATGGAATTGATCGGCGAGCGCGCCTGGTATAAGGCTTTCTGCGCAGGATACGGTCCAACCAGACTATCGAGATAACGCGATTCGAACTTGTGCGTATCGCGCGCCAGCACTTCCAGATCGCCGACGCCGTAATAGCTCGCGCCAGCGCTGAAATAGTCGCGCAAGGCGAGCGCCGACAGCGTGGTGTAGCCACCGGCACTGCCGCCGCGAATCGCCAGCCGCGCGCGATCGGCGAGCCCGCGCTGCACCAGATAACGCGCGGCATTGACGCAGTCGTCGACATCGACGATGCCCCACTGGCCGTCGAGGCGGCGCCGGTAGTCGCGGCCAAAACCGGTGCTGCCGCCGTAGTTGACGTCGACCACGCCGAAGCCACGGCTGGTCCAGAACTGGATGCTGGGATTAAAGGTGGAATCGGTCGATGCGGTCGGGCCACCGTGACTCAGCACCAGCAGCGGTGGCGCGGTACCGGCGGGTGCAAGGAAATCGCCGTTGCGC
>JAQGNU010000198.1 GCA_028291645.1 Nevskia sp. | reverse complement strand
ATCCGATCCTCAATGTGATGCGCGCCCACAAGGGTGTCGATTACGCCGCAGCTACCGGCACGCCGGTGCATGCGACCGGCGATGCCAAGGTCGAGTTCGTCGGCAGGAAAGGCGGCTACGGCAATGTCGTTATGCTGCAGCACAACGGCAATATCGAAACGGTTTACGGGCATCTGTCGCGCTTTCAGTCGGGACTGCACGTCGGCTCGCGCGTGCGCCAGGGCCAGGTCATCGCCTATGTCGGCATGACGGGCCTCGCCACCGCGCCGCATCTGCACTACGAATTCCGCGTCAATGGCATCCATCAGAATCCGGTGACCGTGGCCTTGCCGCGCGCCTTTCCGCTGGATAAGCGCACGCTGGCACAGTTCAAGGACACCGCGACGCCACTGCTCGCCAAACTTGATGCGGTCGACGCCCACCAATTTGCCAAAGCTGGGCCTTAACAACCACCCGCGGCTTTGTCAGCGGGAACAACTGGCACGATGACGAGACCCGGATGATCGTTCTGGGTTTGATATCCGGCACCAGCATGGATGGCATCGATGCCATCGCTGCGCGTTTTGAAGCTGCCGAATTCCGCGCGATCGTCGCGACGCTGCATGTCGATTACCCAAACACGCTGCGGCAGCAGCTGCTGCACATCGCGCGTGAGCAACCAGCGCTGAGCGCGCGCGACTGGTGTGCGCTCGATGCCGCGGTCGCCGACGCATTCGCCGATGCCGCCCTACAACTGATCGACGCGCACGCAATCAACCGAGAAGACATCGCCGCGATCGGCAGCCACGGTCAGACACTGTTCCACGACGCCAGCAGCGAGCCGCGTCTGACGCTTCAAGTCGGCGATCCGAATCGCATCGCTGCGCGCACCGGCCTCACCGTCGTCGCCGATTTCCGGCGTCGCGATCTCGCGCTCGGCGGTCAAGGCGCACCGCTGGTGCCCGCGTTCCATCACGCGCTGTTCGCAACTCCCGGCGAACGGCGTGCAGTGCTGAATCTCGGCGGCATCGCCAATCTGACGCTGCTGCCGGGCGATGATGCTAGTCAGGTGCGCGGCTTCGATACCGGCCCGGGCAATGGTCTGCTGGATGAATGGGCGGCGCTGCACCTGCGGCAGCCATTCGACGCCGAGGGTCGCTTCGCACACAGCGGCCGCGCGCAGCCCAGGTTACTCGAAGCATTGTTGGGCGAGCCCTACTTCGCATTGCCCGCACCCAAGAGTAGCGGTCGCGGCGACTTTCATCTCGACTGGGTGCGCAAACGCTACCCGGCGCTCGATCAACTCGCGCCTGCGGACGTGCAGGCGACACTGGCGGAGCTCACCGCAAGCAGCGTCGTCACTGCCCTGGCACGCGCTGATTTCGCTGCTGAGCGCGTGCTGGTCTGTGGCGGTGGGGTGCGTAACCCGGATCTGCTGCAGCGCATTAGCGCTCGCCTGCCCGGCGTCACCGTTGAGGCGACCGATCGTTATGGGCTCGACGCGCAGTGGGTCGAGGCGACAGCGTTCGCCTGGCTGGCAGCGCGCACGCTGAATGGCTTAGCGGGGAATTTGCCGACCGTTACCGGCGCCAGCAGGTCCGCAGTCCTCGGCGGAATCTATCGCGCCTGAAACTGCGGCTGCTGCGATCGGCAACGGGCAGCAGCAGCTTTAAGCCGAGAACGAGGAACCGCAGCCGCAGGTGGTGGTGGCGTTCGGATTACGGATGACGAACTGCGCGCCATCGACGTCGTCCTTGTAATCGATCTCAGCACCGCTCAGGTACTGCAGGCTCATCGGGTCGACCAGCAGGGTGACGCCACGCTTCTCGACCTGCAAATCGCCTTCTTCGACCTTGTCGTCGAAGGTGAAGCCGTACTTGAAGCCGGAGCAGCCGCCGCCGGTGACGAACACGCGCAGCTTCAGCGCCGGATTGCTCTCTTCATCAAGCAACTCGCGCACCTTGGTGGCGGCCGAATCGGTAAATACCACTTCGCTCACCGAAGGGTCTGCGGATACTGCCTGCGAATCGTTCAAGTCCATGACTGCTCCTTACCGCCTGCTTGGTGACTTCAGCCCGTGCTGACGCGGCTGCCGTCCTCAAGATTGACCACCGTACTGCCTTCCGACTGCGGCACCGCCGAGAGGTGGTGCGTCAGCGCCGCAACCAGAGCACTGCCGTCATCGTAAATCAATTGACCATTGATCTGCGCGCCGGGCTCCATCTGCAGCACCTTGTAATGCACGTTGCCCGTCACTTTAGCCTTCGCCGCCAGCGAAAGCCGCTCAATTGCGCGGACATCGCCGGTGACGGAGCCATTCAGCACCACGTTGGGGACGCGCACGTCGCCTTCAATGGCGCCGGTTTCGCTGATCGACAGCGTTGCCGATTTGTCGCCCGTGGTGCTGACGGAACCCTTGATCTTGCCGTCGAGATGCAGGCCGCCGGAAAAGCGCACATCGCCGAGAATCTCGGTCTGGCGCCCGACCAATGTATCGACTCCCACACTCTTGCCGCTGTTACTGCTGCCGCTGCTTGCCGGCGGCTTGGAAGCTAGAAATCCTTTCATGATGCGTGTTTCTCCTGCACGATCTTGGTCCAGTCGTACTCGTCCTCAACCTGTGGCGCGTCCCCATCCGGCAGTAGTTGCACCGTCGCTCGCAACGGCCGGACACCTTCAGGAATACGGAAAGTACCGCTGAACTCCTGA
>JAQGNU010000195.1 GCA_028291645.1 Nevskia sp. | reverse complement strand
CCGTTGTCGCGCACGCTCAGGCAAACGTAGTCGCCGGCTGCGGCACCTGCGTTGGCGTCGGCGAAGCGCTGATCGAGCGTGACGTTGTCGGTCTGCACGATCAGCTGGCCGCCCTTGGGCATCGCGTCACGCGCATTGATGATCAGGTTCAGCAGCGCACTCTCCAGCTGGTTTTCGTCGGCACGCGCGTTCCACAGATCGTCGGCCAGGCGTGCTTCGAAATCGATCGACTCGCCGAGCGTGCGCTGCAGCAGCTCGCGCATCGAGCTCACCAGCCGGTTGACTTCGATCAGCTTCGGGTCGAGCGCCTGCTGGCGCGAAAATGCCAGCAGCCGATGGGTCAGCGCCGCACCGCGATGCGCCGACGTCGTGGCCGTGCCGATCAGTGCTTCGAGCTGGTGATATCGGCCGCTGGCGATGCGCTTCTGCATCAACTCGAGGCCGCCGATGATGCCGCCGAGCATATTGTTGAAGTCGTGCGCAATGCCGCCGGTGAGCTGCCCCACCGCTTCCATTTTCTGTACCTGCCGCAGCTGCGCCTCGGCACGCTCGCGCTCGGCCATCTCGGCGGTCAGCAATTCATTGGCAAAACTCAGCTCGGCGGTGCGCTCAGCAACCTGCCGCTCCAGATCCTCGCCGATGTGGCGCAGCGCCAGTTCGGCCTGCAGCCGTTCGAGCGCGGACCAGGTGCGCGCGGCCGCCTCGCGCAGCAGTGCGACATCGGCGTCGGTCCATTCGCGCGCATCCGGCGCGGCTTCCGCCAGCAGGAAGGCGATCAACTGCCCCTGCTTGATGATCGGTACTGCAATCTGCGCCGAGCGTTCGTAGCCGCCGAACGGCGCGGTCAACAGTTCGGCGGCGACGATCTGCGGCGCACCGGCGAACACTTCGCCCTGCTGCAGCGTCGCGATCACGGCGGCCGCGTAGTCCTGCAGCGAACGCAGGCCAGTGTCGTAGCGCAACACGCCTTGGTGCCACTCGCACTCGATCGCCGCCTGCACGCGATCCGAATGAATGCGGGCGAATTCGAGATGCTGCGCGTGCAAGCTCTGTCCGAGTATCAGCAGGGCTTCCGCAATCATCTGCTGTGGATCTTTCAGATCGCGCAGGCGATCGCCGAGCCGCAGCAGGCAGGTCTGGCGCTCTTCGGTGCGGCGCTGCTCGCGCAGCGCGCGCCGCAATTCCAACTGCGTCATCACCTGTGCGGCCAAGGTGCGCAGCACGAAGGCTTCCTGCTCACCCAGCTGGCGCGGCTCGACATCGAATACGCAGAGCGTGCCGAGCGGCAGGCCTTGCGGCGTTTCCAGCAAGGCGCCGGCATAGAAGCGCAGCTTGGGCTCCTCGGTCACCAGCGGGTTATTGCTGAAGCGCGGATCGCGCAAGGTATCGGGCACCACGAACAGATCGGGCTGCTGGATCGCATGCGCGCAGAACGCGACATCGCGCGTGGTCTGGCGAATGCCGAGGCCGATTTCGGACTTGAACCACTGACGGTCCTGCGCGACCAGACTGATCGCCGCCGCCGGCGCATTGCACATCTGTGCGGCCAGCCTGACCAGATCGTCGAAATCGGATTCGGAAGGCGTATCAAGAATCTGGTAGCGCTCCAGCGCACGCAGGCGCTCGAACTCGCTCCACAGCAGCGCAACCGCCGGCTCCTGCCGCAAGCTTGGTGCGCTCAAATCCGGCAAATCCCTTGCTCCCCTAGCGTCTGCGCCAGAACCGTCTGCGCCGCGCCATGCGGCGTGCAGATCAAGCCTGGATACTGCGCGCAGCATAGCGTTTCAGCCACCGCTGCAACGCAACACCCAGTCATTACCACCAGGCTACTGCGGGCGCGCCGGCGGTTCGACGTAGCTGGCCGGCCGCTGCCTGCGGATCAACAAGTTCTTCACTTCCCACTCCGCTTTCGCGTCCAGGGTTTTCAGGTAGCGCACTTCGCCGCCCGACTGCAGCGCCACCGGCACGCCGTTTTCGAACAGCACGCGATTGCCCGGCAGGCGCGGCAGCTTGTCGCCCGGCGTCAACACGCCAACCAGATTGAGCGGATCGGCCGCCGAAATCGAAACACGTTCGCAGCGTGCATCCGCGCCCACTCCCGGCGGCGCCAGCTTGCGCAAGGCCGCCGCCGCTTCCGGCAAAGCGAACTGCTCGCCGGAGAAACCGTTGACGAAACGCCCGCCGCGAATTTCACCGCGTGCTTCCAGGCGCCGGTAGACATAGAACAGCTCGCGCCACGGCGGCAGGCCTTCTTCGCGCTCCAGCAGCTTGCGGAAGACGACACCGTAGCGGCGCAGCAGCACGCGCGCGATGTGCTCGACCTGCGGCGCGGCCAATGCACCCGGCGTTTCAACACCACGCCGCGGCCGCCGCACCAGCGACCAGCGCCCGGCATCGTCGACGCCGGCGACAGTGCGATTGAAGCGCTGCCGCAGACGCCGGCGCCGTTCGGCCGGCAGCACCAGCGCACGCAGGCCGGCGAAGGAATCGCAGCTGACCAGGCCAAGACTGACCAGCTCGCCAAGTGCCAGTTCCAGCTCGGCGCCGAGCAGGCCGCTGTCGTGCAGCAGATCGGGGAAGAACGACGCACCCTGCGTCTGCAGCACTTCGAGCGCGCGCGTCGCCCGCGGCGAAATCGGCGCAGACGTATCGAGCGTGGCGCCGACATCCTGCCAGTAGCCCAGCGACTCGCGCTCGCACAGCAGGATCGGCGTCGTCCGGATCGGCCCGGCCTTGCGCTTGCCGTCTTCAGCGCCGCTGCCCGGCGGCCGATACCAGACCACGCGGCCGGCGCTGCACAGCTTGTCCAGCATGTAGGGCTGATAGTCCTTGATGCGCGCCGGCAGCAGTTCGGCTTCCCAGGCGGCGGCCGACGCGGCACAGCCTTCGAGCTGACGCAGCGCCGACAGCAATGCCGCCTCGCCCTGACGGCGATCGTCCAGATGGTCCTGCGCAAGACCAGCGTCTTCGCTACGCGCCAGCCCATGCCAGCGGAACAGGAAACGCAGAAACTGCGAGGGTGCCACCGAGCGGATTTCCGCGCGCAGCCGCTCGCGCGAATAGCGATGAATGCGCGCCAGCAGACGACGGTCGCACCACTCGATCAGCCCCGGTGCGCTGAATGCACCGCGCATCACCGCGCCTTCGGCTTCGAGCTGCAGCAAGGCGCCGTGAATTTCATCGACTGCGATCGCCAGCGGCGCCGCCAGTTCGACCTGGGTTACCGGGCCCAGCAATTCCAGGCGGCTGCGCAACAACTCGCGCAATGCGATATCGGGCGAGGTAACGGTCTTCGAGACTGCGGCAATCGTCGGTGCGAGCGTCGCCGCCGGCAACACTGCGAGCCATTCGTGCAGACGTTCCGCCGCAACCCAGATTGCCGGCGGCGTCCCGGCCTGCAGGCGCGTCACCCGCCGCTGCGTCTGCAACTGTGCGAGCGACGGTTCATGCCCGGCGACTTCGACTGCTGTCAGGAATCCGTAAACCACCAGCGCATCATGCAGCTCGTCGGCGCTGCCGATGTCGGGCCGTGCTTCGGCGCGCACCTGCGCGATTGCCAGCGGATCGAGGCGGCCGAGATCGGCCGCGGTATCGATCGCCATCAACGGTTGTGTCGAAACCGCGCGCGTGCGCCGCGCTTCGGCTTCGCCATCGTCGAGGAAGGCGTACGGCCGCGCGTTCAGAATCGCATGGGCCATCGGCGACGGCGCTGCCAGATCGCAGCAGACCACGCGAATCTCGTGCTGCTCAATCCGTAGCAGCAGCCGCTCGAAACCGGTCACGTCCATGGTCTCGTCGAGACAGTCGGCAATCGTCTGCCGCACCAGCGGATGATCCGGAATCTGGCGTTCGCCGACCAGGTTTTCGCCGCAGGCGACCTGATCCGGAAACACCAGCGTCAGCAGGTCTTCCGCATCGGCGCGCTGGAACTGCGGCGGCACCTTCTTGCCGTTGACCATGCGCTTCAGCGCCAGCGCATTGGTCGCATTCCAGCGCCAGCGCGTGCCGAACATCGGCGCATCGAGCAGTGCCTGGATCAGCACCTCGCGCGCGCTCGCCGACTTCAGGAAATCCTTGATGTCTTCCAGCGCAAAGCTGTGCGTCGGCCCCAGCGACAGCACGATGCTGTCGTCCAAGGCACTCGCCTGCAGCTCGAAGTTGAACTGCCGGCAGAAACGCTTGCGCAGGGCCAGACCCCAGGCCTTGTTGACGCGCGAGCCATACGGCGAATGGATCACCAGATGGGTGTCGCCGACTTCGTCGAAGAAGCGCTCGAAGATCAGCGTGGTTGCGCTTGGCAGCGCGCCGAACGCGGCCTGCGATGCGGCCAGATACAAGGCGAGCTGCTGCGCGCCGGCGAGCGGCAGGCCGATGTCCTGCTGTAGCCAGCGTTCGAGATCCGGCAGCGCAAGCACGCCGGCGCTTAGCATTTGTTCGGCCTGCTGGTTGATGCGCGACACCGCATGGCACAGCTCGTCGGTGCGGCCGAGACCTTCGCCAAACCAGAACGGCATCGTCGGCGGCTGGCCGTGCGCGTCTTCGACGAACACTTTGCCGGTCTGGATTTTCGCTACGCGATACGAAGTGTTGCCGAGCTGGAAAATGTCGCCGGGCAGACTTTCGAACGCGAAGTCCTCGTTCAGCGTGCCGACGCGATGCTCCTCCGGCAGCAGCACCACTTCGTAATCGAACTGATCCGGAATCACGCCGGCATTGGTCACCGCAGTCAGCTTGGCGCCGCGCCGTGCGCGGATCACGCGATTGACCGCGTCGTAGTGCAGGTAGGCCCCGCGGCGGCCACGGCGTGTCGAGTAGCCGTCGGCCAGCATCTGCACGATCTGCTCGAAATCTTGAAGCCTCAGCGCACGATAACTTTCTGCACGGCGGAAACAATCGTACAAATCCTGCAGTCCCCACTCGCGACAACCGGCTTCGGCGACGATCTGCTGCGCCAGCACGTCGAGCGGCGCTTGCGGCACGCGGATGCGATCGAGTTCGCCGCGCTGCACCGCGTCGAGCAAGGCCGCACCTTCGAGCAGATCGTCGAGCGATAACGGAAACAGGCGACCTTTGGGGATCGCGCCAATCGCGTGACCGGCGCGGCCGACACGCTGCAAAAACGCATTGATCGCACGTGGCGAGCCGAGTTGGCAAACCAGATCGATGTCGCCGATATCGATGCCGAGTTCCAGCGAGCTGGTCGCGACCAGCGCTTTCAGTTCGCCGGCCTTGAGCCGCTGCTCGGCCTTCAGCCGATGTTCCTTGGCGAGACTGCCGTGGTGCGCGGTGACGTGTTCCTCGCCGAGCCGTTCGGCCAGATGGCGCGCGGCGCGCTCGGCGATACGGCGCTGGTTGACGAAGATCAGCGTGGTGCGATGCTGGCGGATCAACTCGGCGAGCCGATCGTAGAGTTCGCCCCAGACCTCGTTCGACATCACCGCGGTCAGTGGCGAGCGCGGCATCTCGATCGCGAGGTCGCGCTCGCGGATGTGGCCGGCGTCGATGATGCTGACCGGTTCGCCGCGGCCGCCGATCAGGAAAGCCGCCATCGCATCGAGCGGCTTCACCGTCGCCGACAGGCCGATGCGCACCGGCGGCTTTGCACACAGTGCATCGAGACGTTGCAGACTCAGCATCAGGTGCGCACCGCGCTTGCTGCCGGCAACTGCATGCAGTTCGTCGACGATGACACTACGCACTGAACTCAGCATGCGGCGGCCGGAATCCGAGGTCAGCAGGATGAACAGCGATTCCGGCGTGGTGACCAGGATATGCGGCGGCTCGCGGCGCATGCGCTCGCGGTCGGAGGCCGGCGTGTCGCCGGTGCGCACCGCATCGCGGATGCCGAGATCCGGCTGCCCCATCGCGACCAGACGCGCGCGGATGCCGGCCAGCGGCTCCTGCAGATTCTTCTGGATGTCGTTCGACAGCGCCTTTAGCGGCGACACGTACAGCACGTGCACTTCGGGCTTGAGCCCGCGCTCGAGCCCTTCGACCACCAGATCGTTGATCGCCGACAGAAACGCCGCCAGCGTCTTGCCGGAACCGGTGGGTGCTGCGATCAGCGCATTGCGGCCTTGCGCGGTCGCCGCCCAGGCCTGCGTCTGCACCTCGGTGGCTGAGCCGAAACGGCTGCGCAGCCAGCCGCTCACCGCCGGATGGAACAATTCACCTTGCGCCGGCTGCACCGCGAGACCGAAATCGAGATGCTTCTGCATGGCCTATTGTCGCATTCTGCGCAGCCGGCGCCAGCTTCAGGCATGCAGCAGCGAATGGATCGCGCCAAGCACCTTGTCGATCGTATAGGGCTTGCGCAGGAACGCATCGTAGTCGGTGAAATGCTCGCGCACCGCCTGCTCGCCGAGCGCACTGTTCATGACGATCTTGATGTCGCGGGTCGCCTCCGCCGCGCGCAGCTTGGCCGCCATTTCGGCGCCGCTCATCAGCGGCATCATGAAGTCCAGAATCACCAGATCCGGCTTGATCTCGACCGCGCGCTGCAGGCCCTGCAGGCCGTTCGACGCACGTGCCACACGATAGCCCTCATCTTCCAGGATGAGCGCCAGCGCTTCCGCGGTGGCGATCTCGTCGTCGACGATGAGGATGGCTTTCACTGGGGCGCCCGTTAGCCTGCCGTGCGCGGACCGGGCGTTTTCGGTGCCACCGTCCGTGGTGCTGCGTCGGCGCTGGCAATCACATCGACGCCCGCGCTATCTGGAATATGACTCGGCAGGCGCTGCAGGTCAGGGGCTGAGGGTTCTGAGGGAATCATTCTGTTGTTGCCGGCCTCGGGCTCGTGAGTGGGATTTGCAGAACGAATCGGCAGCCCTCATTAAGGCGGCTTTCCAGCGAAATCGTTCCGTCGAGCGCTTGAATTAATCGGCGCGCGATCCACAGCCCCAGTCCGGTGCCACCGCGCAGCGGCGGCCTGGCACCGCGGTCGAAGTTCCGTGCGGCCCGGCGATGTGAATATCGCGAGCCAATTCGGCCGGCCATCTGCCCGCACTGCACGAGCTCCTGACGCAAACCGACAGCCTTGCGAGTCGGCCCGAGCATCGTCTACGTATCACCAAACACTACGGCCAACGGTTGTTTGCTACAACAGCGAAAGCGCTCTCAGGCTGCGTACTCAGCCGCGCCGCAGCCAGGAGCCAATTGGGACATTGTGGTCGGACGCAGCACCCTTCATTCTTGCGTACAAAGCAAAACTGCGTGGTACCGGCGCTCGCGCAGTGTTAGTGCGATCGGGCCAATACCACGCAGCGACTGCCAGACGACGTCGGCAGTTTTATTTTTACTTCTTGACGGTCAGCTGGTTGTTGACGCTGGTAACGCCGGCGGTAGCTTTCGCAATCTGCTCGGCCTTGGCGCCCTGGTCGGCGGTTCCGACCGTGCCCGTCAGGGCGACGACGCCCTGATTGGTTTCGACTTTGATGTCGCCGGCCTTCAGCGAGGATTCGGCAATCAACGCTGCCTTGACCTTGGTGGTAATCGCTGCATCGTCGACAGCACCGCCGACGGAACTGCTGCTAGCCGGACTGGTATCAGTGCTCGGAGCCGGCGCGGCGGCCTCAGGCGCGGGCGCAGCTGGCGGCGGCGGCGCGGCCTCATCCTTGTGGCAGGCGGCCAGTGCGGTGAGCGCGGTCGCGATCAGGACAAGCTGCAGTTTTTTGAATTCGACTTTCATTAATAAATCTCCGATGGGATTGTTGACTTTTCTTTTGCGCGACACCTGCCGCCTCACCGAATCCACCTGAGCGAAGCGGCGCGCGGGCATCGTACCCCAAGGCGCAGCAATCATGCCGCAGACGGACGCGGAAAAATCCTTGCCAAAACAGGGGCGCCCAGCGGTGCATTCGCGATCAGCGAAATTCCGTCCGGAAACAATTACAAATGCCGCGGTAAGGATTACCGGCGTTCGATCCACGCTCAAGCGAGGGACAACTCGCGGCGCTGACAGCGCCGATCTGCACCGGCGCAAGCATTCGATTCGCTGCAGCCTCCGGTTCAACTGCACCGGCAGGAGATAGTTAGGCGGCCCACGCCAGCGACACCCCGGCACCCGTCTACACCGTTACCGTTGCTCCCTTCCGGGCCTGGCGGGATTCACAGCTTGCCGTCGCGGGGGCACCGGCGCGGACCGGGCTGCATTGTCCTCCCACTCTGGCTTTCGCTCAAGCATAATTTCAGCGCGCCACCGGCCGGCGTTCAGCCGAATCAGATTCACGCACTACGGCTACTCGGCGGCGGGCGTCTCGTCGTTCGTCGCCGGCTCGCCCGCCTCGCCTTCATCGTCGGCGCCGCGGCTGCCGGCTTTGCGCTGCAGCTTTTCTTCTTTCTTTTTCTTCTTCGCCAGTTCTTTCTGACGCTTCTCGAATTGGTAGTTTGGTTTTGCCAAGGGCGTTCGTCCTGTTGGAATCTTGAAGCTCGATCGGGGGATGCAGAGCGAAGATATCTCGCGCAGCAGTCTGCCTAGTGTATCGCCTTGGTCGAGGCTCGGCCGCAGGCACCCGCTCGAAGCAATCCAGAGTCAGTGAATCAGGTCCGCTGCGCGCAACATGCCGATAACGCCCACCAGGATCCAGAACAGGTTTAGCACGGTGTAGGCGCTGTCCTTTTTCAGTAATGCGCACCAGGACAGCATCACCGCGTCAATCGTGTTGAAGGTCCAGACGAACATGAACGGGCTCGCCGGGCCGAGCCAGCTGACCAGGCTGAAGCTGAAGATGCGCATCAGCACGCCGATCATTTCGATCGTGCGCAGGTTGTTCAGCACGAAGCTGTTCAGCAGGGTCACGGCCAAGCCCCAGAAAGGAAACGTCTAGAAAATGTCGAATCGGGCGATCACCACACCCGCCTGCAAACGGCACCCGCAGCGGACCCTAGCGGCTGGTGAAGCCGACCATCCGCGGCCGCCCGGCGATGCTGAAGCCGTGGCCGTGTTCGAGCAGATACTCGAGCCACTTCGCCAGCGTGTGATTGCGCGCCCACTGGTCGTCGAGAAATCTGTGCGCCTCGGCGCCTTCGTCCACCGCCGTCCACGGCGCGCGCGCGCCGCAGTGCAGGGATTCGGCGACGCGCGCGTCGCGATACACGCGAATCCACAGATCCGGCTCCAGGTGCTTGCCGTCCGGATCGTTGAACTCGTAGGTCAGGCGCAATTCGGAGGTATACGGCGCACGCTCGACCACGATCAGGTGCAGCGGCAGATCGCTGGCGCTTTTCGACACCACGCGCTCGAACGGCAGTTCGAGTTCCGGGATCAGCCGTTCCAGCAACTGGTAGTTGCGTTCGTACAGATCGAGCAGGTGCGCGATGCGCCGCGGTTTGCCGCAGCAGGGACATCGATGAGCGTAAGCAGTGTCGACTTGCATGTTCGGGACTATAAGATAGAGCGCGATTTACGCCAACGTTGACGGAAGCTCCAAAGTCATGCCTATTCGGGAAATTTCAACCAAGCCCTACCCCGATCAGAAATCGGGCACCGCCGGCTTACGCAAAAAAGTCGCAGTTTTCCAGCAGCCGCACTATCTGGAAAATTTTCTGCAGTCGATCTTCGATGCCGAACCGAGCCTCAAGGGCGCCAGCCTGATCATCGGCGGCGACGGCCGCTTCCACAACCGCGACGCGATCTACACCGCGATCGCGATGGCAGCGGCGAACGGTGTCAGGCGCGTCATCGTCGGCCAGGGCGGGATTCTCTCCACACCGGCGGCGTCCAACCTGATCCGCGTACACCATGCGGCCGGCGGCCTGCTGTTCACCGCCAGCCACAATCCGGCCGGACCCGATGGCGACTTCGGCATCAAGTTCAACATCTCCGGCGGCGGCCAGGCGCCGGAAGCGCTGACCAATCGCATTTACGAACTGAGCAAAGCCTTAAGCCGCTACCGCATGGTCGAAGGCGCGGACATCGACCTCGACCGCCGCGGCCCGCAGAAGCTGGAAGACACCGAGATCGAGATCGTCGACTGCGTCGATGACTACGCCCGGCTGATGCAGAGCCTGTTCGACTTCGACCGCATCCGCGACTGGCTGAAGAAGAACCACTCGATCCGTTTCGACGCGATGCACGCCGTCACCGGTCCTTACGCGCAACGGATTCTGGTCGAGCAGCTCGGTGCGCCGACCTCGGCGGTGCAGAACGCGGCACCGCTGGAGGATTTCGGCGGCGGCCATCCCGATCCCAACCTGATCTACGCCAAGCATCTGTACGATCTGGCGATGAGCGAGGCCGCACCCGATCTGATCGCCGCCAGCGATGGTGACGGTGATCGCAACATGATTCTCGGCCGCGGCATCTTCATCTCGCCGGGCGATTCGCTGGCGATGCTGGCGGAACATCTGGACAAGCTGCCGGGCTATAAGTCCGGACTGAAGGGATTGGCGCGTTCGATGCCGACCTGCCGCGCGGTCGATCATGTCGCCAAGGCGCTGAAAGTCGAATGTTTCGAAACGCCGACCGGCTGGAAGTTCTTCTGCAACCTGCTCGATGCCGGCCGGCTGACGCTGTGCGGCGAAGAGAGCTTCGGCACCAGTTCCGATCACGCGCGCGAGAAAGACGGCTTATGGGCGGTGCTCGCCTGGATCAACGTGCTGGCCGCGACCGGCCAGTCGGTGCAGCAGCTCGCACAGAATCACTGGCAGCGTTTCGGGCGTCACTACTATGCGCGCCACGACTACGACGAACTGCCGGCCGCTGCCGCAAATGGCGTGATGCATGCGCTGACGCAAACACTGCCGCAGCTGATCGGCCAAAGTTATAGCGACTACACAGTGACGCAGGCCGATTCGTTCGGCTATACCGATCCGGTCGATGGCAGCGTCGCCACCGACCAGGGCTTGCGCATCGTCTTCGGCGAAGCCGCGCGCATCGTGCTGAGGCTTTCCGGCACCGGCACCAGCGGCGCAACCTTGCGGCTCTATCTGGAGCGCTTCGAGAAAGATGCCGCGGCGCTGGCGCTGGACAACGCCGCCGCATTGGCGCCGCTGGCGCTGCTGGCCGATCAGCTGGCGCGCATCGGCGAGCTGACCGGACGCAAAGCCCCAACCGTCGTTACCTGAGTCCGGCGCCAGCCGCTGGCTACATCGCCGTCAATACTTTCCTCATTACCGAGTCGCTCAAAGAAATGGCCGAAGTTCATGTCAACGGCGTCGATATCGCGTACCAGCAGATGGGCGACGGACCCGATCTGGTGATGGTGCACGGGCTCGCCGCGAGCCGCGCGTTCTGGTTCCTGCAATACGCGATGCCGCTGTCGAAGGCCTTCCGCGTGACCGTGTTCGATCTGCGCGGACACGGTTACAGCAGCCGTCCTGCAACGGGTTACGACGCGAGCACGATCGCCGAGGATCTGCACGGACTGCTGCACCATCTCGGCATCGAACGCTGCATCCTCGTCGGCCATAGCTTCGGTGGCGGCGTCGCAATGGAATTCGCCGGACGTTATCCGCAGCACGTCTCGCACCTGGCGCTGCTCGATACCAAGCTGAACAGCCTGCAGCCCGAAATGCGCATGTCGGATTCGCCTTACGTGTCGCCGTTCGAAGCCGAAGTCGCCAACAAGACCGGGCACGACTGGGACCAGGAAACCCAGGTCGGCCTGCGCTTCCTGGAGGTGCTGGCACGCTGGAAACTCGCTGGCGGAGGCTCGGAAACGCGCGACGCGTTCACGCCATTCGGCGAAGGCCGCGGCGCGGCGCGCACCGCCAAGCAACTGATCGACGTGCTCGATAACACCACTGCGCGCGAGGACTTCGTCAAAGTCGGCGTCGACGCCAACACCATCGCGGCGCTGCCGATGCCGGTGCTGCTGGTCTACGGCGAATACTCGCGCTGCCTGCCGACTTATCGGGCGCTACAAAAGCTGCTGCCGCAGGCCGAATGCGAAATGATTCCACAGGGCGGCCACTTCTTTCCGCAGAGTCACGGCCGTGCAACCTTGATGCGAATCGAGCGCTTCCTTGGACTAGCGTCGAGCGCGGCTGCATCCGCCAGCAGCGACGCCGCCTGAGCTTTCAAACCGAACCGCCGCAACATTTCCGCACGGCAGCTCAGGCCGGTTCCGCCAGCAATCGTTCGATCGCAGCTTCGATCTGCCGGGCATTGGCATCGCCGGCATGTGTCTCGCCGACGAAAGCGCCACGCACGATGCCCTTGCGATCGATCAGATAGAACGCCGGCCAGTAGTGATTGTCCAGCGCATTCCAATAGGAGTAGTCGTTGTCGAGCATCACCGGATTACTCAGATGGTATTCGGCGATCTTCTGAACCAGCGTGGCGCGATTGCGCTCGGTCGCCAGCTCCGGCGTATGCACGCCGACCACGCGCAAGCCGCGTTCGGCATAGCTGTGCGCCACGCCATTCAGCCAGGGGAAGGAGCGGTAGCAGTTCCAGCATTCGAACGCCCAGACGTCGATCAGCACCACTGATCCTTTCAACGCGGCCATCGTCAGCGGCTTCGAGTTGAGCCACTCGGCTGCTGCATGATGCGTGAATTCTGGTGCCGGCGCGCCGAGCGGCTTTTCGGCGGCATATGCATCCGTCGTGATCCCCGCAACGAATGCTGCAACGGCGATCTGTCGCCTTAAGTTTCGAGCGGCATGCTTAAGATTCATTGGTCTCACCAGGGCGACACTGATGCTGCTGTCAGCTGCTAGTCAGGCTATTCCTGTTCGCTGCCACAGAGGATGCCTCAGCGTTCAGGTTTTATATTCCTACATCCTCCGCCGTGGTGCGCCACCGACTTGACGCTCCGCTTGCAAACTGAATAGATATGGCATGTTCATGAAGCTTGTTCTGCGCCAACCGATCCTGTGCCTTTTTGCCGTACTCGGCGCGGCTGCGGCCCTCACCGGCTGCAATTCGCAGATGGACGATCTCGGCGATGTCGTGGTGCGTCAGAACTCGGTCACGCCGGGTGGTATTTACCAGGGCACGTTGACCGCGCAGGCCGGTGGTACGGCGGTTGCTGTGGTGGCGCTGGTCGACAACCTCGATCCGCAGGAACACTTCGTGATCTACGCCGCCGACGGCAGCTTCCTGATGTCGGGCTTGTTCACGGCAGTCGGCACTGGCCTCACCGGGCAGTCGCGCTATTTCGATCTGAGCACGGCCACTGCGACGACGACGCAGACTTTCAGCATCACCGGCAGCTACGTGCCGCAGTCGCAGATCGGCGGCCAGTACACGCGCATGAATAGCAGCGGTGCTGCAGTCGAATCCGGCACGCTCAGTCTGGCCTATCAAACCGCTGCTTATGAAACGCGTTCGGCGCTGGCCTTGCTCGAAGGCGTCTGGTCCAATGTCGATGCCTTCGGCACGCCGCAGATCTCGTTCAGCCTGGATAGCAGCGGCGGCATATCGGGAACCGTCGCCGCCACCGACTGCACCTATAACGGCAATGTCACCGTGGTCGATCTGCGCTACAACGTCTATAGCATCAAGCTGACCGAAACCTGCGGCGTCAGCGGCACCCTGCCACTGGTTCTCACCGGACTGGCGACGCTGTTGCCGGCCTCGACCAGCACCGCCAATCAGAAACAACTGGTGCTGGCGCTGGGCTCGACTTCAGCGGGTCGGCTGTTTCGGCTGAGCCCCGGCAGCTGAGGTTTTCGGCGCCGCCCAGAGTTCGGGCGGCTCGGGCGGAATCTGCGCCAGCTCGCCCAGTTGATCGCCAGCGACAGGTTTTGCCTTGACGTCGCTTGGTGTGCTGCGCGCGAGCCAAGCGTTGAGATGATCGAGATTGGCACCGATGATGGCATTGTTCGGCGCCAAGCGATGCGCACGCACCAGCAAGGCCGCAGCGGCATTCCAGTCCTGCCGCGCAGCCTTCACCGCGGCCAGATTGTTCATTGCCACCGGATCGAAGGGATTGGTGCCGACCTGCGTTTCCAGCGCACGCATGGCTTCGTCGCCGCGGCCCTGCGCGAACAATGCAGTGGTATCGCCAGCAGCCGACGGCGCGGAGCCCTGCGCCTGCACCGCGGCGGCCAGCAACACGCCGCCGAGCAGAGCAACGAGATTGAGCAGATCTGATTTCATCGTCATTGCCCGTAGATCGGCAGAATCGGCGTCGGCGCCTGCGGCAACAGCACCAGCTGCTCATCGAAGTAGTAGCGCAGGTAGCCGTTGAGCTGCAGCTCGCGATAATTGCGCGCGTTGTCGACACCAAACTGTCCGCCGATGCTGAGCCGCGACATCAGCCGGTATTCGGCGACACCGCCGAAGGCGTAGCCGAGGCCGGTGCTGCGCTGCGAGGCATAGCCATGCGGAATCGCCAGCGTCGGCTCGGTGCTGATGATCTGTTGCAAGGCATCGTTCAGCGAACCGAAGCCTGGATACAGCGAGTTGCCGTCTTCGTGAAACGATTGCACGCCGAGTGCGCCCTTCAAAGAGTAAGTCAGATTGCCGCGACGTCCGCTCCACTCGACCGGCACCGTCAGCGCAAGGAACAGCTGCGGACTGAAGTAACCGCCGTGGCCGAAAGTGAAATAGCGCAGGTTCTTGTCGTAGGAAAACGTGGTGAGGTTGAGACCGTAAGTCAGATTCTGCGTATCGGTATGCAGCGCCTTGGCGTAAACACCGGCGCCGCCGGTGATTTCGGTGTTGCTGTCGACGTTGCGTCCGTCCAGCGAGAAGAAGCCGCCGTTGGCATACAGGCCGAAATCGCCGGCGTCGTAAGTGATGTCGCCGCGCCCGCCGGTACGCGAGACGCCGCCGAAATTCTTGCCCGTCAGCGGATCCTTTTCGCCGGCATACGACAGCAGGCTCTCGGTGACCGCGCGGCGCGACAGATCGAGTCCGAGCCGCCAGTTGCCGGGATTGATCGCCAGCTTGATGCCACCGACCAAGCGCTCCTCGGGGAAGCCGAGCGGCGTCGTCCCGATGTCGCCGGTGAACAAACCGTAGTTGTAGTTCAGATCCACCGCAGCGCCGCCCGCACTATGGGTCAGCGACACATCGCCGGCATCTGCAGTGACGGCACCGCTGCCACCGCTGTTGCTGGCATTGGCGCCTGCGATCAAAGCGACGGTGCCGTAATTGAACTTGTCGCTGCCGCTGGCGCTGCCGGCGTCGAGGTAGACCGGCGTGATATTCACGCCAAAGCGACCGACGCGCGTCTCGCGCGAACACCACTCCACCGGCACTTCGATATCGCTGAGCTGGCCGAGCCCGGCCTGACCGGCGCGTGAGCGCGTCGTCAAAGCTCCGCCGACCCAGCCGCTGGTTTCCGCTTCGAGACGGTTGATATTGCTGGCGAGCGTCGGCGCCGGTGTCGATGTCAGTGCTGCCGTCTCGGTCGTGCTCGTCGCACTCGCACCCGCAGCCGGGGCAGCGGTCGCCTGCGACCCAGGCGCCTGCGACTCGGGCCCCTGCGCTTCGGTTTTCGAAGCCGTCGGCGCACGCGTCGGTGTCGGTACCCAGACGCTGTGCTGGCCGATGCCGAGACCGAGCGCGAACGACATCCAGGCATTCGGATCCTTGCTGCTGGCGATCTCGGTCGGCGCTGCGGCTGCGGCCGGCGGTGGCAGCGCGACACTGGATGCGCGCGGACGCAAAGGTCCGGTCGATGGCGCCACCGACGTCAGTGCGTTCGCCACCGCGGTTGGCAGCGATTGGTCGGGGCGCGTCGGATCGAGCCAGGCCAATTGCGGCGGGCTGGCGACCGTTGCCACGGTGAGGTTCGACTTCAAGGCTTCCGCGCGACGATAGGCTTCCAGCGCATCGCCACGGCGATGCTCGGTTTCGGCCAGACGGCCCGACGCCTGCCAGTAGCGCGGATCGTCCGCATGCGCGCGCAGACCGGCCTTGATCAGACTGCGCGCGCCTTCCTGATCGCCTGCGGCGAGACGTGTATCGATCAGGCCGAGCCGCACATCGTCGTCGTCCGGCGTGCGCGTCAGTTGCGCCTGATAGATCGCGGCACTCTGATCGAGATCGCCGGAGGCCGCCAGCAGCCGCGCCAGCGCCAGCTGCACGCGGGTATCGTCCGGATAGCGCGCGATCACATCGCGCAGCTGTACGTAGGCCTCGGCCAGATTGCCGCCGCTGCGTGCGCGATCGGCCAGCTTGACGCGATAGCCGACCACCAGCGTGTCGAGGTCCTGTTGCTGCTGCGCACTCATCGCGCCGTGGGTGGCGATGTCGTCGGCCACCACTTCGAATTCGCCGTCCTGCCCTGCGGTCAGCAACAGCGCGGCATATTGCACGCGCAGGCCGGCATCGGCATTCGGGCTGCGATCGATCGCACGCCGCATGGTCGCGACTGCGCGCGCGGGATCGCCCAGCTGCGCCCAACCCGAGGCGACGGCGGCGAGCAGTTCCGGATCGTTGCCAGCGCCGATTGCGGCCTGATCGACGATGGCGTAGCCCTCGGCCGGCTGGCGCAATGCGATCGCGGCCTCGACGCGCTGCATCTGATAGTTGACCCAGGCACGACGCTGCAGCACATAGGCATCCGGCGGGCGTTGATCCGGCGGCAGATGCTCCAGAATCTGTAGCGCCTGCAGCCAGTCGCCATCGTTGCCGGCGTTGTAAGCCTGCGCCATGCGCACCTGCGGCAGATCGCCATTGCTGGTGGCCAAGGCATCGAGCAGCGTCCGCGCCTGATCGGGATGGCCCTGCGCACGCAGCACGGTGGCCAGATCGAGCCGGATCCAGGGACTGTCGGGATCGAGCAGCAGCGCCTGTTCGAGATCGGCCTGCGCCTGCGGCAACTGCCCGGCACTGCGCTCGGTCGCCGCACGCGTACGCAACTGATCGGCGCGCAGACCGGTCAGCTGCTGCTGCACATTGGCCGGCGCGCTGCTCGACATCTGCAGCGCTTCGTCTTGCCGGCCGTTGCGCGCGAGCAAGGTGATGAGTCCGCGCAGCGCGTCCGGATTATCCGGGCTGCGCTGCAATACCTCGCGCTCGAGCTTCTCGGCCGCCGCATCGTGCTTGCGTTCGATCAGGACGTCGGCATATGCCACGCGCAGCGCATCGGGCGCATTCGGCGGTGGCTGCGCGAAAGCGGCTTCGTACTCGCTTTCGGCGCGTGCATTGTCACCGCCGTCGCGTGCGGTTTGTGCCTGCTGCACATGCTGCCAGAACGTCGCCGAACGTAGTGCCTCGCGCCAGCGCGCGGCCGAGTCCGGCGCTTCCGACTGCGCCTGCCGCAGATAGCGCTCGGCCTCAGCATAGTTGCCTTGGCGCAGACGCAGCACGCCCAGTGCGCCATGTGCATCGGCATTGCGCGGCTGCTGTTGCAGCAGGGCATCGATGCTCGCCTGGGCCTTGTCGAATTCGTCATCCTGAATCTGCGTGAAGATCTCGCGCACGCGACTGCCCTGTGCTGCCGCAAGGCGGGCGTTGCCGGTGCTGCGCAATCCCTGCAGATGCGCCTGTATTGCTTCATCGGCACCGGCGACGCTGAGATAGCGGTTATAGCGCTCCGCGTCGGTCGACTGCGACTGCAGCCACAGCAAGGCCTGACGCCAGGCCGGGCGCGCTGCGGCTGCAGTCGTCGGATTCTCGGACAGTGCAGCGAGACGATCGATACCGTCGCGCCGGCTCGCCTCGCGATAAGTCAGATGCTGCGCATACGCCAGCGTGTAGCGCGCATCTTCCGGATGCGCGCGCGCCAGTTCGGCGAGACCATCGCGTGCCTGCGCCCAGCCATCCGCCGTGGCACCGAGCGTCTGGTAATACTCCAGCGCCAGACCGGCCTCCGGCGTCTTGCCGGCCATCGCTTCGCGATAGGCGGCGACGGCGCCGTTGTAATCCTTCGCCGCGGCCAGCGCACGCGCACGACTCAGCGCATCGCCCGCCACCGGTCCGCCGCTGACCGCGCGGCGCGCCTCGGCCAGCGCGCTCGATCCGGGCGCCAGCTTATTGAGCTTGTCGAGATACTGCTGCGCCTTGCCGCGATCGCCGGTGGTGGCGCTGAGCACCGCCAGTCGCGACAGCGCCTCGACATTGTTCGGATCAACTTGCAGCACCCGCTGCCAGGCTTCGAGTGCGCGCTTGGGCTGCTCGTGTTGTTCCCAGAAGCGGCCCTGTTCGACCAGCTGCCGTGTTGCCGCATCGTCGGCAAACGCGATCGACCCCGCGCTCAGCGCCAGGAGTGCCAACACAGCGCGGAAACTTAGACGATCCATTGCGGCCTCAATTTACCGTCAGCTTCGAAACGATAACGATGCTCGATCCAGCCCTGACCGAACAGCGTCAACGCCTGCTCATAGTAACGTGCAGGCTGATCGACCAAGCCCATCGTCGTTGCCGCAAGCAGACGCTTCTGCGCGAGTTCGAGCAGATCCTTGGCCGGCAGCGTGGCATAGAACGGCAGCAATGCGGCTTCGATGCCGGCCGGTGCCAAGCCTTGCGGCGCGCGCCCATCGGGATACCAGACTTCCGGCAAGCGGCCAGCCTTGCGGATGAAGTCGGCGAACGGCGCCAGCACTTCGCGCCAGCGGTGGGTCGCAGCCGAATCGGATGGGCTGATGCCGGCCCACAGATAACAGCGCACCGCGTCGTAACTGCCGCGGCCGTCGCTCTTCAAATCCTTGCGC
>JAQGNU010000187.1 GCA_028291645.1 Nevskia sp. | reverse complement strand
CGGTGTTTCAATCCGCGCCCGCTCTGCATCGAGCGGGCGACTTACGACGACTACGCTAACTGATACTCAGTTTCGGGTTTCAATCCGCGCCCGCTCTGCATTGAGCGGGCGACAAACCAAGCGACGGCCACGGCTTCGACGATATTGTTTCAATCCGCGCCCGCTCTGCATCGAGCGGGCGACCATCGGCAGTCAGGAAACGCCGCAGATGGCCGAGTTTCAATCCGCGCCCGCTCTGCATCGAGCGGGCGACTGAGCGAGCCATCCGGTTCGTCGATCTACAACCGGTTTCAATCCGCGCCCGCTCTGCATCGAGCGGGCGACCGCCGGCAATCGGGGTGAATCCGATCGACAACTGGTTTCAATCCGCGCCCGCTCTGCATCGAGCGGGCGACCTTCACCGCCGAACAAGTTGGGGTTGTTAATGTGTTTCAATCCGCGCCCGCTCTGCATCGAGCGGGCGACTCCGTCACGATAACGTATTGACACCGAAGCTCAAAATTCTGGATTTGCGCGAATCGGATCGGATCGCAGGATTCTGGCCTGCCGGTTTGCTCGCTGTCAGCCGGAAAGGCAGGTGGCACCAAGCTTTGCGGCACGCGCGAACCCGCCGGGGAAAACGAGGTTGCTTGGGGTTCGCGCATGCAGGATCAGACGATCAATGGCCCATCGAAGTCTACCGCATGGAACTTGCCGTGTTCTTTCACATGCAGTTCTACTGGCTCCGTGAGTCGGTAGAACCGTAGGCAGTCTTCGCCGGTGTCGATAATTTGCAGGAGTTGGCGTTCGAGTTCTTCATACTGCATGGCATCCATGCGGCATTCAAACACCGATTTTTGGACGCGCTGGCCGATACGCTCGCAGGCGCGAGCCACTCGGCGGAGACGTTTGCGCCCAGCCGGCGTTTCCGTGGCGACGTCATAGCAGACGATCACCAGCACCTTCAACGCGCCACGAACGGCAAATAGGCTTCGGTCTCGCCACGGAGCGTCCGCGCGAGTAGTCGAGCCTGGATCTGTGGCAGCAGGCCAATCGGCATTTCTGCGTTGAGCAGCGGATGGGTGAGTGTTTCCTGCTTCTTCTCCTGCCACGCAATGCTGATGGCGCGCCTTGCGTCGTCGTTCATCAACACCGCACCTCCCTCGGCGATGCGGAAGTCATCGGCTTTCAACTGGCCCCGGTTAATCAGTGTCAAGGCGAGACGATCTGCGAGCACGGCGCGGAACTCTTCGACTAAGTCCAGTGCCAGCGCGGGACGCCCGGGACGCACTACATGCAGGAAGCCAAGCTGCGTATCGAGACCAACTGTCTCCAGCGCGCTACGGCAATCGTGCGTCAGCAAGGTATAGAGAAACGACAGCAGCGCGTTCAACCGGTCGCGCGGCGGACGCCGACTGCGGCCATCCAACGCAAAATCGCCGCGTAAGTCGGCGCGCAGCAAGTGATTCATTGCGGAGAAGTACGTGCGCGCGGCCTCGCCTTCCACGCCACGCAAAATGTCCAGATCGGCTGCCACCGTAACCGCGCGCAGCGAGGCATCGAACTTGACCACGGCCGCGTCGAGCACGGTGCGGTCGTCATCGGTCTTAGCCTCGCGCGCGCCGCGTTGGAGAACCGTGCGGCTGTTGCGCAATTTGCCGGCGACGATCGGCCGCGCAAGCGTCAGTGCGCGGACTGGATCGCGCGCAGCCTCGAATTGCGCCTGCCGTAGCAGGATATTGCCGCTCACCGGACCTTCGATACGTGCACGGAAGCGGCCATTGCGATCCAGCAGTGTGATGCCGATGCCGTTGGCAGCGCAACGCCCAATCAACGCTGGCGACTGCATGATCTCGCCGACGCAAACGATGCCGCCGAGGTGATGCAGTGGTATACGTAACCGCGTCTCACGCTCGACCTCGATGCGCACCGTATCGTTATCGAGATGCAGGTAGCTGCCCGCCGTCATCACGTACAGCGTATTCAGCAAGGTGTAGCTCATCGCGCGGTGTATAGCTCGGAAAGTAGCGAGTGATAGCGTTCGCGGTCATCGAGCGCGGCCGGCTGACAAAGTTCGATCAGCGAGCAATGCCGGCAGCGCGCATCGTTGACCGGCGGCGGCAGTTGCGCCGCGGCGATGAGTTCGCGCACGGCGACGGAGGCCGCTTCCACCGCTGCCCGCAACTCTGCGCCGATCATCACTTCCCGCCGCCGCCGCGAACTGAAATGGAAGATGGCGCCGCTGGCGACCGGCCTGCCCGTCATCTCTTCCAGACATAAAGCCTGAGCGGCAAGCTGCAAATCGTCATGCTGGCGCTGACGTTTGGGGCCGTGCTTGTATTCCACCGGGTAAGCCGTCCCGTTCGCGGCGAACTCGACCAGATCGGCCTTGCCGACCAGTCCCAGGCGCTCGCACCACAGCGGCAAGGCGCGTTCGATGCGCACCGTGCCGTCGCGCTCTGCACCGGGCTCGTCTACCAGCGCATGCACCGCATTGCCGCGCGCAGTGTGCACGTTATCGGCGAACACCTGCTCCACGTGAATCAGCGCGCACTGGCGCGGGCAGTAGCTCCAGTGCTGAAGCGCGGAAATCGGAATCGGTTCGAGGCCGGCTCCGCTCATGTCTGGAAAAGTCGCTGCAGCAGTTGTTCTCGACTCAAGCCCTGATGTCCGGCAACCTCGGCGAGAATCCCCGCCAGCGTTCCGAGCTTGAGCGGCGAATGCGCAGGTATCGTGACGTGATGCTGCGGCGGCCCGGGGTGGGTTAGCCGAATATGGCTGCCAGTCTGCCGAGAAGCGATGTAGCCGATCCGACCCAATGCCTTCGCCAGATCGGCGCCGCCAAGATCGCGCGGCAGCTTCATGCCGCGATGACTTCATCCCGGACAAAGTGCAGGCGGATCAGCTTGGGTGCCGCGTCCGGCTCGAAGTGGCACCCAACCGCGTCGCGCACCTGTGCGTGAAGCTCCGGCAGGGTGTCGGCTTCAGCAAAAATCCCCTGCCCCACCGCGCGCGCGGTATAGCCGCCTTCGGGCGCTTCTTCGACGACGAAAACGATTTCGGTGTTCATGGAAACTCCGACGATAGATGCTGCTAGATCAGCAATAGTGTAATGCCAGCCGTCAAAGTTGAGCTATCCAGCGCATCGCGTAATCCACGACTGATAGCGCGACTACCCAGCACTTCAAAACCCTTCAATGATTTCTGGAGTCAATCCGGCGAGATTCTGGATTTCGATCGATCCGTCCGCATTGATCGTTAACGACCGATGAACCTTCGCCGACGAGTGCTGCCCTGGCTTGCAATTGTGTTTCCACCAAATCACTTTGAGCACTTCCATGCTGCCGTCTGGTCGCGCTGATGAAGCGTCGTTCTCGAAGAGTTTTGGGAGCAATGCCTTGATGATTTCGGCATCGTCGTCACTAAAACCTGTGCGTTCGGCCAGCTGTGGGTTGATACTGCCGTAGCATTCGTAAATACCATGATCTACGCGATGCTTCATGCCCATGGTGTCTGAACCGCGCTTGCTGCCGTCGCCCTCGCCGCTAACACTTTTGGTGATCTGCGTGCTTGTGATGCTGACTGGTTCCTTGCTAAACGCAGACTGGATCGTCACGGGGCCGCGAACAGGAATTGATACGCCAGATGCGTCGCCATCTTTGCCAAAAGCGAACACCTGGCCAAATGCACGCACATCGAACCACTTCGCACAGGCCACTTTCGTTGTTTCGTCCTTGCTTGCACCCTTCTTGAATCTATCTTTTCCAATGCCGTTCGTTGCGGATTCTGCGCGGTTGCGCAGGCTGGTTTCGCCATCGATCTTGCGGTCATCGGACTGCACGAAGATGTTCTGTCCCGCCTCTTGCAGGCGATCTCTAATCTTGCGCTTGATACATACATCGGTGATCTCACCCAGGCCGCTGTAGTCGGTACGAGGGCGATTGCCGTTGAGTGGATCGCCATTTGGATTGGCATTGTGGACTCGGAGGACAAGCGCGAAATCAATTTTGTTTTGCAGTGTGGTCACGGGGGAGTCCTCGTTCTTTAGTCGTTAGTTTCGGTGGATGCTTCTTCACCTGTCGCGTCGGCAGGTCGCAATGCTTGGCGCTGGCAGTGGTAGCCAAGCAGAAATTCGCCAGAAAGCGCCGCATCGTTTGTGAAGCTATCGCCCTCGAACGCTGTTATCACGTCATCCAGCAACTTCTCCAGGGCGTAGAGCATGCCGGGCCGAAGGTTTCGCAGGCGTGTCATATAAGGTCTCAAGGACAGTTCGATCGTTCTCCATGTGGAAGACGGCCGGCCGGAAAAGCGTTGCATCAAGCGTGCAGCGGTGGTGTCGCGCTTCTCTCCGGCGATATACAACGCCCGGCTTTCAAGGTGCTCGGCGATTGCCAGCAATCGGCCGTAAAGGTAGTCGCGGCTTGTTCGATCCATCTCCAGTGCCATCTGATAGTTCCTCTCGGCGTAATACGCATTGAAGAGTGCGCAGGCGATGCCCAGGCACTTTTCCCATTCCCAATGTTCAAGACCAACCCGATTGGTTGCCCGCCGCGTGGTCGATTGCACGAGGTCGCGCGGCATCGGTAAGCCATCGACGATGCACGGTAGCAGTCGCTCGACCGTCGCTTTGCGCAGCTTGTCGTCAAGCCGCCGACCGTAGGCCGTCTCGGCAATATCGCGAGGCGATGGTGCCCCGACGAACTTGCTGGCCTTGCCGAAGTTCTGAGGCCACGCGCACTTCGAGTGCCAAGTTTGGATTCGCTCCAGAAACTCTGAGCCCTTCAGTTCCCGATAGTAAGTGATGGCCATGCGTCCCGGCGTAGCAGAGTCGAGTCCCATCACGACAACATCGTCGGTTGGGTTCAGCTTTGCGCGGTAGCCGGCAATTGCCGATTTCAAACGAAGCGCGAAGGCCTCGGCTGTATCTCCATTAGATGCCCCGGCATCGGCGACACCAAGCGACGCTCCAAACAGTTCAAGTGTCGACGCGAAAGGATCGGGCACTGGCTTGCCCGCAACAGCCCAACTCACGATCACCTGATCATCGTTACGGTAGCCTTGCTTCGAAATCAACCACCTCAGAGCGCTGTGGGCCTTCTGACTGACTTCGAAGCCTACGGTGCAGACTTGCTTGCCGTAGTCGTTTTTTCCGTCGGTAAACCTGCCGCGGAACGTATACCCATCGGAATCGTTGGCAGATATCAGTTTTCCGCTATCGCCAGGATTGCGAACGAATCTCGGGTGGCTCTGGCCTATCCGCAGAGACTCGCCGGTCACCATACAGAAGCCAGTAAGGCCGTTTTGTGAGAGATCAAAGGCTTTCCAAGAGTCGATCAATGCCTGGTCTTCCCACGTTCCTGAACACGTTTCACCAATACGTTCAACTCGCCAGCGAACGAAAACCTTTGCGTCCGGAACCTTAGTCTTGGCTCCCTGAGCGTTCTCAACGGTCATAGGGAAGAGCTGTGCACGATTAAGATCAGACCAAAGCGTACCGGCTTTGATGTAATTCAGGATGGCTTTCGCCTTTGGATGAGCGAATGATGATGCGCACCATGCGTCTAACTGCGCGACAAATAGTTCATAACGTTCGGGATCGTGATCAGGAAGGTCCGACGCGCAATAGCTGAGTTCTTCGCAAAGGGGATGAGGTGCAAGATTGGCAGTGCGGCCTGCTGATGATTCCGTGGCCGAAACCAGCGTCGGACCTTCGGTTCTTTCAAGCTTCCTGACTCTTCGAAATGCGCCGTCTGAATTGAGCACAACCTCGACATGTGCCCTCTTGACAATATGAGCAATAGGCCAAAGCTGTGAGTTGCTGACCGCCCGAGATTTTGCACAATGCTCATAGGTCTCATGAAGCTTTTGAATCCAGCTCATTCAAGCACCCCGAGCGCTGCCGCCTCTTCTTCTACCGGCAATAAGTTCTGGCCAGCACCGAAGGGCTTGACCGTCATCGCCCGCACGAATTTTCTGTGTCGGCAATTTTCTGGTCGTTCGAAGCGGACTACCCCGTCAATCATCGTGGTTGGGTGGAAGCGGGCGTGCAGCTTGTCATCGCCTGTTTCATCGGGGTAGTCGAAACCGTGGAACATGAGCCCGAAAGCCAACTCGCTAGCTCCATCGAGGGCGCCCGTTCCAGAGCCGAACTCGCAGGGCTCGACGTAGGCTTGGCAATCTCTGGTGCCGAGAAAGATGTCCTGTCGTCCGCCGCGTTCCAGCATTCGGCGAGCAATGGCGTAGTGCTTGCCCTCAACGCGGTCGACACTCAATGCGGCACGATGTTCATTCCACTCGAAGTGCGCCCGCACTTGATACTCGACGTCGGCAAGGAAGGTATAGATTGCCAAAGTGTTGCCACCGCTGAATTCCTGCGGCTTTGTGCCCTTGGTTTGTGTGCGTATGCGTTTCATCACCCGCACTTCGTCAATTATCCAGATCAGCGTGGGCTTCCAGTAGATCGACTTGACAACACCCTTCAGCGCTTCATAAGTCGGTACGTGATACGAGCATTTTTCTCCGCCGACTTTCGTGAGCGGATCGGTGAATAGAGCATATCGGCCCCATACCTTGAACTCGATGCTGTTTCGCGGCTTAGGCATTTAGCGTCTCCATAAGAGAAACGGGTTCGATAACAAGGCCAAATTGCCGGCTGTAATACTCGTATTTCAGGCAAAGAATACGGGTGTCTGGCTTCACCTCGTGCACCGCTCCTGCGTCCTTCAACTTCTGTAGGACATGTGGGAACACATTGACGGTGTACTGCTGCGCTGCGCGCATCAAGCCGAATTCCTGCTCTACATCGAACGCAGCGTACAGATCGGCGATGAGTTTCTTGCCTTCCGTACCAAAAGGCACAACGACCCCTTGCGTGGGTGCATCGATAGCTTTGAAAGCCTTGGCAGCGGTCATGAAGGCTTGCCGAAAGAAGACACCCGGTGCCACGCCCTTACGCTGCCCGTATTCACCAACGGCCTGAGCATTCAGTGAAAGCAGATTGAGCAAGGTATCTGTGTGCCCAATCATGTTGGCGGCTACCGGATAGCTCATGTCATTCTGCCGGTCAAAAAAATAGTACTGGTAGTAATCGCTCAAAGCTTCAGGGCCAAGTAGGTTCTTACGGTAACGCGCCGGGTCTTTTGCGTAATCATCCAGTACCCGTTCAGCTTGGTTCCGTCCAATCAGAATATCCGGCAGATTTGCAAGTCGCTCGTTTTGCGGATTGACGATATGCACGATGCCCAGCTCTGGCCGGCCATTGCGGTTACAGCGCCCAGCTGCCTGCGCGATGGAGTCGAGGCCAGCCATGAATCGGACGACGACTCCGAAGTCCACGTCGACACCAGCCTCGATGAGCTGTGTGCTGACGCAGAGTATTGGTTTCCCGCCTTCAAGTCGCAGCCTCACACGGGCGAGCTCTTGTTTGCGGTGAGCTGGACACATGTCGGTGCTGAGGTGGCAGATGTCAGCATCCTTCAGTTCCTTGGCGCAGAGCTGGAACACGCTTCTGGCGGCATCCTTGGTGTTGACGATCACCAGACAGCTCCCGGCTCGCTGCACTTCGGACAGTGCGAGTCGGGCTACTTCGTCGTGATTCCAGCCGCCTGGCTTCCGACCATCCTGGACGTTAACCCGATTCAAATCGTCGAACAGCTTCTGCACGTTGGGCATGAGTTCATGCTGTTCGGCTAGACGGATCGCACCTTTGTCCTTTGCGACCTGATGCAGTAGCGGTTGCGTTGCTGTGCATAGCACTACTGTGCTGTTGCACTGCTCCACGAGGAAGTTGATTGCATTGTTGAAAAGGTGAACACACTTGATCGGAAGCGTCTGCACTTCGTCGAAAATCAGGACGGTATTGGCCAACTGGTGCATGCGACGGGCGCCTCGGGTGCCCGCGCCGAACAGCGATTCCAGAAACTGCACCATCGTCGTGTAGACGACTGGCGCATCCCAGTTCTCGCAAAGAATCTTCTCGCGCCAGGTCTGCTGCTCAGGCGTGACGCTGCCATGGTGCTCAAGAACAACTTTACCGTGATCGGCTGGCGCGTCTGTGGGTTCCAGAATTTGGCGCACCACCTGTGCATTCTGGTCGATGATGGACGTGAAGGGGATTACGTAGATGATCCTGTCGAGTTTGCGCTTCTGCGCGTGACGCAAAGCGAACCGGAGACTCGCGAGTGTCTTTCCACCACCGGTAGGTACGGTCAAGGTGTAGGCGCCACCGGCGCGTTCTGCTGCATGCTTGCAATGATCGGAAATATCGCATCGCAAACGATCGATTGGCTGTCGTGGCGTCAGCAGGTTCAGGTAGGACTCCAGACGATCAATCAAGACGGGCCAAGCGACGTATTCGCCCGTAGGACGAAAATGCTCGGTTCGGCGATGCTCGAAATCAGCGGTGTCGATCCGATCGGCATCGATCAGGCAACTGAATAAAAAACGCACCGCGAGGCCGAGTTTTTGTAACGCGACTTGCGGGCCCGTTGCATTGCCCCCGGAGTTATTTGCAGCAATCTCCTTGATGAGCTTGTCGAGGGATAAATTAATACTTTCGTCCCGAAGCAGCTGATTGGCGCGCGCCAGAATATCCGCGTCGGCGACGGCAGTTACTTCGTCGAGGTGCGCTTTCTGCTGTGTCTTATACATACGTTTAGAGAAAACGTCTTCTCCGAAATTTGATGTGTCTGCACCCAGACAATCGATCAAACCGGAATGATGAGACGCAATGCACAGTGCCAATACTTGTGCCGCGATCTGCTCCCGCTGATTTTTTCCGCCCAACTCATGCCATACGTACTGAGCGCCGGCTGTTGAGTGATCTACTTTCCCCTTGAGCCGTTTGGAATCAACGTAGTCATCTTCGTCGGAATCAACGAGCCCTAGCGCCGAACTAAGGTAGTTCTGAAACTCCTCGCTGTATTTGCCGAGGTCATGTAGCAAGCCGATCAACTCACCGGCCGACTCCAGTCCAAGTTTGGAGGCGAATCTTGCCGCCAATTTCCCCACACCGCGGAGGTGATCCTCAAGATACTGAGGTTTCTGGTCCGATTTGCGCCAATGAGCAATTGGAGGGCTGTTGCTCTTCATTACGCTTACCTGGGTCTTGAGCGAATGCCGGTGCCATTGACCGCTCGCATCCTGTCGAACGTGAGCGAGTAAATCGTTGCTGTAGTGAGCCTCAGCTTGAGAAACGGAGTCTTGCTTTTTCATCTCAGCTGGTCGAAGGAACACGCTCGACATACTGTCAGCAAAGCAGGCGTTTCGCGATAGCGCAGTGCTCCAGAGTCCGATCAACTGTGCACAGCCGCACAAACCTTCGTTGACGGCTTGTCGAGCCAGGGGCGAATAAGGCGTGGCGCTGATGCTTCAGCGCGCCACGCGTCGGGCCTGATACAGCAGCAGCCGCCCGTAGAGCTAAGCCAGCCGTTCCAGCAGCGCCCGCTCGACTACGCCTTGTTCGGCATCCACCTGCACCAGCCCGCGCAGACCATCTTTCAAAATGATGTCTGGATCTTTCAGACCGTTGCCGGTGAGCGTGCAGACCACCGTCGAACCAGCTGGGATTTTGCCGCTATGCAGATCGCGCAAAGCGCCCGACAGCGAAGCGGCCGACGCGGGTTCGCAGAACACGCCTTCCTTCTCAGCGAGCAGACGTTGCGTCGCGAGAATTTCCTGATCTTCTAACTCGTCGAACCAGCCATCGGATTCTTCGCGCACGATCCAGGCCGGTGCCCAGCTCTGCGGATCGCCGATGCGGATCGCGGTGGCGATGGTTTCCGGATTCGCCACCGGACCACCGCGCAGGAATGGCGCGCTGCCGGCGGCCTGGTAGCCGACCATGCGCGGACGCTTGCGCGTGCTTGCTACACCAAGGAACGCGCAGTCGCCCTGGCAATGCAGACAGGCCTCGGTGCCGATGCCGGCGCATTCCGAATAGCCGATCCAGTGCGCAGTAATGTTGCCGGCGTTGCCGACCGGAATGCAGTGAAAGTCCGGTGCACGACCCAGCGCTTCGACGATCTCGAATGCGGCAGTCTTTTGGCCCTGCAGACGATAGGGATTGATCGAATTGACGATCGTCACCGGTGCGGTTTTCGCGACTTCCTTTACCAGCCGCATGCCGTCGTCGAAGTTGCCGCGAATCTGGATCACCACTGCGCCATGCACGATGGCTTGCGCGAGCTTGCCGAGCGCGATCTTGCCTTCCGGAATCAGCACAAAGGCGACGATGCCGGCACGCGCCGCATATGCTGCGGCAGCGGCCGAAGTGTTGCCGGTCGAAGCACAGATGATCGCGCGGCTGCCTTCATAAACGGCCTGCGTCACCGCCATCGTCATGCCGCGATCCTTGAACGAACCGGTCGGATTGAGGCCTTCAAACTTGACGTACAACTCGGCTTCCAGGCCTTCGGCGCGCACCAGCTTGTCGAGCTTGATCAGCGGTGTTGCGCCTTCGCCGAGGCTGATCGCTTTAGCGTCGGGCGCCAGCGGCAGGCGGTTGCGGAAATGTTCGATGATGCCGGTGTAACGGGTCAAAACGATGCTCCTTAAGGGATACGTGCCAATCGGAAACCGGTATTGATAGCTCGCGTCTCTGCTCGTTGATTAGATGCTGATCGTTTCGGGCCAAAGGAAATACGCGCCGAACTTTGAACTCATCCTGAATTCGCCGCCGAGTTCCTTGCCCTTCGCGGTGAGATAGTTTTCTCCATCTTTGATTTCGAGAAGTCCGGCGGAGAGCAACTTGTCTGTCAATTCGCCGGTCTTGAGGTCCATTAGGTTTGGACACTTTTCAGGCTGCTTGAACCTCAACGAATGCACTGCTCGAATGTGGCCGTGGAATCGATTGCCCTTCATCCCGTAGTCCTTCCAGATGAAATTCGATCGCTTCCTGGATGAGCTGCAAGACCTCCTCGCGGCTTTCGCCTGCGACGATGCACCCCGGAAGATCCGGCACGTAGGCTCCGAAACTGACTGGGCCTTCCTCTACGACGACCATGTAGCGCATATGAGCACCTATTTCCTTAAACCCGCTTGTTTCAATGCACTGTTGAGTGTGCCAGGCGGAACGTCAACGCTTGGTTTGCCCGAAACTGTGACCGTCCCCGGCTTGACGGGATGGTGAAACTGACGATGACTTCCTTTCTGACGCACCTGCCTCCAACCGTCCGCTTCGATCAGCGTAATGAGTTCGTTAACCTTCATACTCAAAGAATGGCATAGCTTCGCTTAGGCCGCCGAAACGTGCTTACTCAAAATGCTCCACCCGCAAGCGCGAAAGTCCTGCGCGCACGAAGGGCAACTCGCCCAATTTCTCCAGCGCACGACTGCAGCGGCTTTCCGGAATCTGCGAGGTGATGATCGCGAGCGTCGCGTCCTCGTTCTCGCCCGGCTCCTTTTGCAGGATTGCTTCGATGCTGATTTCGAGATCGGCCAGGATCGAGGTGATCGCGCGCAGCACGCCGGATTCATCGGCGACGCGCAGGCGCAGGTAATAAGCACTTTCGATTTCATCGAACGATAGCGCGCGCGCTTCCTTCAGTGCGCCGCTGCCGAAGCCGAGATACGGCACGGCTTGCGCCGGGGCGGCGAGCCAGCGTGCGGCATCGATCAGATCGGCGATCACCGCGGATGCCGTGGCGTCGCCGCCGGCACCGCGGCCGACGAACACGGTTTGGCCGACCGCGTTGCCGTGCACGCGGATCGCGTTGAGCGCGCCGTCGGTTTTCGCCAGCAGATGCTCTGCGGGCACCAGCGTCGGATGCACGCGCAGTTCGACGGTATCGCCGCGCTCGTTCTGCGCATGCTTGGCGATGGCCAGCGACTTGATGCGGTAGCCGAGTTCCTGCGCCAGCTGAATGTCCTGCGGCAACACCTTGCTGATGCCCTCGGTCGCGACCGCGGCGAAACGCAGCTTGGTGCCGAACGCCAGCGACGCCAGAATCGTCAGCTTGTGCGCGGCGTCGACGCCTTCGACGTCGAAGCTCGGATCGGCTTCGGCATAGCCGAGCTTCTGCGCTTCGGCCAGCGCTTCGCCGAAGGTGATGCCGCGCCGGCTCATCTGCGTCAGGATGTAGTTGCTGGTGCCGTTGATGATGCCGGCGAGGCTGTCGATACGATTGGCGCTCAAACCTTCGCGCACCGCTTTGATGATCGGAATGCCGCCGGCGACCGCGGCTTCGAAACCGACGAATACATTCTTCGCTTGCGCGGCGGCGAAAATCTCGTTGCCGTGCTCGGCGATCAGCGCCTTGTTGGCGGTGACGACCGGCTTGCCGCGCGCGATTGCGGCCAGTACCAGCTGCTGTGCCGGTTGCATGCCACCGATCAGTTCGGCGACGACATCGACATCGGCGGCGACCACTTCAGCCGCGCTCGCGCAGATCGTCACATTGCTCAGATCGCAGTCGCGTCTGGCCTTGATGTCGCGCATCGCCGCATGGGTGACGACGACGCGACGACCCAGGCGACGTTCGATTTCATCGCCGTTCTGCGCGAGCACACGCAGAACGCCCTGGCCGACAGTACCAAGGCCAAGGAGACCGACGCGTAACGGCGAGTCCGCGCTCATGCGCCCGACTTGGCGAGGCCCGACACGAGAAACTTCTTCACCGAACGCATCGCCTGGCGCGTACGCTGTTCGTTCTCGATCAGCGAGAAGCGCACGTACTCGTCGCCGTATTCGCCGAAGCCGATGCCGGGTGATACCGCGACGTGCGCGTCTTCCAGCAGGCGCTTGGAGAATTCCAGCGAGCCGAGTGCGCGATGGCTTTCCGGAATGCGCGTCCACACGAACATCGTCGCTTTCGGCTTCTCGGTCGGCCAGCCGGCCTTGTTGAGACCTTCGACCAGCACGTCGCGGCGCTTGCGGTACATCTCGCAGATGTCGGCGACGCAATCCTGCGGACCTTCGAGTGCGGCGATCGCAGCGACCTGGATCGGCGTGAACATGCCGTAGTCGAGATAGCTCTTGATGCGCGCGAGTGCTGCAACCAAGGTCGGATTGCCGCACATGAAGCCGACGCGCCAGCCCGGCATGTTGTAGCTCTTCGACAGCGTGAAGAATTCGACCGCGATGTCCTTCGCACCCGGCACCTGCAGTACGCTCGGCGCCTTGTAGCCGTCGAACACGATGTCGGCATAGGCGAGATCGTGCACCAGCCAGATCTCGTTCTCGCGGCAGATCGCGACGACTTTCTCGAAGAACGCCAGATCGACGCATTGCGTCGTCGGGTTGGCCGGGAAGTTCAGAATCAGCATCTTCGGCGCCGGCATCGTTTCCTTGATTGCCTTGGTCAACTCCTCGAAGAAATCGACTTCCGGCGTCAGCCGCACATGGCGCACGTCGGCGCCGGCCAGAACCACGCCGTACGGATGAATCGGATAGGCCGGGTTCGGCACCAGCACGGTGTCGCCGGGCGCGAGGGTCGCGAAGGCCAGATGCGCCAAGCCTTCCTTGGAGCCGATCGTCGCGATGACTTCGGTCTCCGGATTCAGCTCGACCTGATAGCGCGTGCGATACCAACTCGCCATCGCCCGACGCAGCCGCGGAATCCCCTTGGACACCGAATAACGATGCCCATGCACCGCTTCTTCGTCCTTGTGCTCAGGCTTCAGATATTCGCTGTCGGTGCCGCGTACCGCCACTTCCACCAGCTTGTCGACGATGTGCTTCGGCGTCGGCTGATCCGGATTGCCCATGCCGAAATCGATGATGTCCTCGCCGCGAGCTCGCGCCGCCTTCTTCATATCACCGACGATGTTGAAGACGTAGGGCGGCAGGCGCTGGATGCGCGGGAAAGTCGTTTTCACGGAGTTTTTACGGAAGGGTTGAAAGAATGGGCGGAATCGTTACGAAAATCGTAGGTCGCAACGGGTTTTGCGCAGGCGGGCGTTAACTTCGGGGGCGCGATTAAATCATGCCGTGCAGATGCCCGCCAGCCATTACCGGCGGCTGATGCGAACGAATCCGGCCGCACCGGGTTTGCGTATGCTAGTCGGCAGCCCTTTGCGATCCGAGTCCGATTCCATGTCCACAGCCCTGAAGCTCACCCGCCGTCTGCGCTTGCCCCTGATCGCTACACTGCTGAGTTGCGCGCTGATTCCGGCCGAGGCCAATCTCAAGGCCGGTGCCAAGGCGCCGGATTTCAGCGCCCAGGCTTCACTCGGCGGTGTCGTCAGCACGTTCTCGCTGACAGACACTTTGAAGCAGGGTCCGGTGGTGCTGTATTTCTATCCGGCCGCGTTCACTTCCGGCTGCACCATCGAGGCGCACGATTTCGCCGAAGCCACCGAGCAGTTCAAGGCGCTCGGTGCGACCGTGGTTGGCGTATCGCACGACGATATCGCGACGCTGAATAAATTTTCGGTCAGCGAATGCCGCAGCAAGTTCGCAGTCGCTGCCGATCCGGATCAGAAAATCTCGAAGTCTTACGACGCAACGATGTGGTACTGGCCGGGCCATTCCGATCGGACCTCGTATCTAATCGCACCGGACGGCAGCATCATCTACACCTACTCGGCGCTGGCGCCGGATGGCCACGTCAAGAATCTGCTCGCTGCATTGAAGGATTGGAAGAGCAAGCAGAAGTCTTGAAAAGCAGCAGGCGTACGCGCCGGCGCCGCTATGCGTTCGATTGACGACGACAGAGTTACCGCGGCCTAGCGCTTCGGCAGCAAGGCCAGCGGATCGATCGGCCGGCCGCGGTCGCGGATCTCGAAATGCAGTTCCGGTTTCTGCTCGGGTCCAAAACCGAGTTCGGCGATCGGCTGGCCGGCGCCGACGACGTCGCCCTCGTTGACCAGCCGTCGCTGATTGAAGCCGTAGGCCGACAGATATTGCTCGTCGTGCTTGAGGATGACGAGCTCGCCGTAACCCTTCAGTGCGGTGCCGCTGTAAACCACCTTGCCCGGCCCGGCCGCGATCACGATCTGGCCGAGATTGCCGGCGATGTCGACCCCCTTGTTGCCGTCGGCGCCGAAACCGCGCGCGACGCGACCCTGCGTCGGCCAGCCCCAGCGACCCGCATCGAAGCGCGGCCCCGGTATTGCGGCGGCGCTTGCTGCCGGCGCCTTCGGCAGCCGCGGTGGCACAGCGGAATCGGGCGGCACCGAGACGTTCGGCTGCGTCTGCGGCGTGCCGGCCGGTGCGGCGGCGTTCGGATTGCCGGACATGCCTACGGCGGCTGCGGATTTGCCCGGCAGCAGCCGGGTGCTCGCCACCGTCTCCGGCGGGTTGCGTTTCTCTGCAGTTGCCGGCTGGGATCCCGCTGGTGTCAGCCGCAGCACGCGCCCGGGGTAAATCCGATAGTCCGGTCCGCTGATGCGGTTCCAGCTGGCAAGATCGTGAAAGTCGATCTGATTGCGGAAGGCGATCGAATACAGCGTGTCGCCGCCGACCACCACATATTCACCCGCGCCGGCGCGGCGCTCCGGTGTTACGGCGCCGCTATGCCTGCCGCGGGTTTCCTCGAACGCGCTGAAGCAGCCGGACAGCAGCGCTGCGGCAAGCAGCGCTGGCAACAGTCGAGCGGAACGAGCACCGAACCGGCGTCGCGTCGAACGAAGATTCGCGCGATCGATGCCGCCCGCAGTATCGCCGCATCGACCGAGCAAGCCCGCTCCTTACTGAAGTGATGGTGAGTTTATGTTTTGCGACGTAGAAACCAGATGGTGCCGATCACCAGCAGCGCCAGCACCAGCAGGGTCAACTCGTGGGTGTAGTGCGTAACCCACTGCACCGCTGTTTCACCAAAATAGTAGCCGCAGGCTACCAGCACCGAACACCACAATGCCGAACCAGCCAAAGTGAGCAATGCAAATGGCAGCCCGTGCATGCGAAATACGCCGGCCGGCAGCGAAATCAGATGGCGGATCACGGGTAGAAAGCGGCCGAAAAAAGTTGCGCTGTAGCTGTTGCGCAGGAACAGCGTTTCGGCCTGCTCGTACTTGCGCCGATCGATCAGCAGATAACGGCCGTAACGCAGCAGAAGCGCTTTGCCAAGCGTGCGTCCGAGCCAATAGTTCGCGGTTGCGCCGAGCAGTGAACCCAGCGCGCCGCAGGCGATCGCCAAGCCCGCATCGAGCTGCCCCGCGCGGGCGAAATAACCGGCCGGAATCATCACCAGTTCCGAAGGTACCGGCAGCAGGCTCGATTCCATCGCCATCAGCAGCAGGATCTGCGGATAGCCGAGCTGCGCATACAGTTGCGCGAGCCATTCGCGAAAGGCGTTCAGGCGCGACCCTCGAGCAGCGGCACGAAGCTGACGGTGGCGAGCTCGCGCGTATCGAAGCTGCGCGCGCCGCGATCGATCACGCGCAGCACCTGGTTCTGCGGCGGCCCGACCGGAATCACCAAGCGGCCGTGCTTGTCGAGCTGGTCGAGCAGCGGCTGCGGCACGCTCGCCGCCGCCGCGGTGACGAGAATGCCATCGTAAGGCCCGTGCGAGGCCCAGCCGGCATTGCCGTCGTTGTAGCCGAAATGGACATTGCGATAGCCGAGCGCACGCAGGCGTTCGCGTGCGACTTCCGACAGTGCCTTCAGGCGTTCGACCGAGAACACGCTGATGCCGAGCTCGGCTAGCACCGCGGTCTGGTAGCCGCTGCCGGTGCCGATTTCGAGCACGCGCTTGCGTGGCCTGTCGCCTTCCAGCAGTGCCTGCGTCATCAGCGCGACGATGTAAGGCTGCGAGATGGTCTGCGACTGGCCGATCGGCAGCGGCTTGTTCTTATAGGCCTCGGCGCGCCAGGACTCGTCGACGAATTCATGGCGCGGCAGCTTCTGCATGATCTCCAGCACGCGCTCGTCGGTAATGCCCTGACGGCGCAGATCTGCGATCAGCTTGTTGCGTGCGGACAGCGACACCTGCATGCTGGCGCGTCCCTGTGGCCGCAAGCTCACGCCTGCACAACCGGCGCGAGATCGCCGAGCCAACTCTTCAGCCGATCGATCACGCTGAAACGTGTCAGATCGACCAACAGTGGCGTGATCGAGACGCGGCGATTTTGCACCGCGTGGAAATCGGTGCCGGGGCCACAGTCCGATTCCGCGCCGGCCGCACCGATCCACCAGATCGCGCGCCCGCGCGGATCGCGCGCTAGTGCCGCCGCTTCGGCGCGATGCCGGTTGCCGAGACGCGTCACTTCGAAGCCGAGCAGCTGCGCATACGGAATATCCGGCACGTTGACATTGAGAATGGTGTCGCCGGGCAGCGGATCGGTACGCAGCCGATCGATCAATTGCAGCGTCACGCGCGCCGCGGTATCGAAGTGTTGCGGTTCATACGACACGCAGGACACCGCGATTGCGGAGATGCCGAGATGGCGGCCTTCCATCGCCGCGGCGACGGTGCCCGAATAGAGTGTGTCGTCGCCGAGATTGGCGCCCATATTGATGCCCGATACGACCATATCGGGCGTTTCCTTCAGCAGTCCGGTCAGTGCCAGATGCACGCAGTCGGTCGGCGTGCCGTCGACGCAGTGGGTGCCGTCCGCGTGCCGATGCACGCGCAGCGGATTGAGAATGGTCAGCGAATTGGACGCGCCACTGCGATTGCGGTCGGGCGCGACGATTTCGAGCTCGTGTGCCGCGCGCAGATGCTCGGCCAGGCAACGTAAACCGGGAGCCATACAGCCATCGTCATTGGATAGGAGAATGCGCATCGTTGGAGAATTTGGGGCGAAGCAGAGAGCGAGCGGTGATTTTAGCGGTCGCTTGGCTATGATGCGCGTATGGACGCGAAGACAGGGTCTGTTGACCTATGTTTGATCGCTGCGACGGAGGTCATTTTTGCGCAGCGCAAGGAAAGAGGAGCGAGGTGTACTTGAAGTACATGAGCGACGATGGACGCCGCGATGCGCAAAAATGGCCCCGTCCCCTTCGGGGTTGCCCCCAAAATTGCGCGCTGCTGCGTTGCAAGCCTTGACCATGGAACGACCATGCTCTGCGGCTCGCGCCTTGCCCCGCACAATTTTGGGGGCAACGCAGTGACCAAACATAGGTCAACAGATCCTAGTCACAAAAACGCAGATTCGGCGGCGGACGGCAATCCGGAGAATATCGATTTCCGGCAGGCGATGGCGGATGTGCGCCCACATTCCAACAGCGAGCGCGTGCTGCCGCCACGTCGGCGACCCCCACCGCGACCGCTGCAGCGCGAGGCCGACGAGCGCGCCGTGCTCGATGAATTGCTGGCAGGTCCGTTCGATCCGGACGCGATCGAAGGCGGCGATACCATCGCCTATCGTGCCGACGGCATCCAGGATTCGGTCTGGCGCCGCTTGCGTCGCGGCAGTTTCCGCATCGGCGCGGAACTCGATCTGCATGGTTTCAACCGCCACGTTGCGCAGGCTGAAGTGTCGGCCTTCCTAGCCGATTGCCAGGATCGCGGCCTGCGTGCAGTGCGCATCATCCATGGCAAGGGCCGCGGCTCGCCCAACAGTGGACCGGTGATCAAGGCCTTGCTCGACGGCTGGCTACGTCGCCGGCGTGACGTGCTGGCGTTTGCCTCGGCCCGCGCCTGCGATGGTGGCACCGGTGCGGTCTATGTGTTGCTGCGTGCCGGTGACACAGCACACGGACCAGGTCGCTGATTACATAGACAGCGCGATAACGACGCGCTAGCTTGACCGCGCTCATCTCGGGCAAGGCAAGGGGAGTCTTAAGCTATGTTCAATCTATCCAAACAGACGCGCAGAACTATTCTGCTGGTTCTCATCATGGCAATGGTGCCGATCACGATCGACGGCTGTGCCGGCAGCACCGGCGAGAAAGCCAAGGAAAAATTCGAAATCGTCACCTTGCTTGGTCTCGGTGCCGTGCTCGCATCGGCGGGTCGTCGGCAACAGCCGCTGCGACTGCAACAAGCAGCCTGATCGATTCGGGGTCAACGTCGCTCGCAATTCGCCCTATCCGGCCGGACGGGGACAATCTCGTCCCCGTCCGGTCGCCAGGGCACCCGACAACGCAAACTCGCCTGCACTTGTTCGGCCGTGCGCATCTCCGGCGACGTATCCCAGACGCGCGCGCTACCGTCTACCGAACCAGTCAGCAGTCGGTCGCCACTGCGATTGAAGCTGGTGGTGCGATACGTGATGGCGCCGCTGTGAAAGCCCACCGCGTCGAGTAAATTGCCTTCGGTATCCCAGACTTTCGCAGTGCCGTCGCGACCCGCCGTGAAAATCAAGGTGCCATCAGGGCTGAATCCGGCTGAGGCCAGATCCAGTCCGTGACCACAGAGCCGGTGCGAATTCATATCCGTCAGGCGCAGTAAGAATGCACAGCGATTGTCGTCGCTCAGCAGCACGCTGTGTCCATCGGGGCTGAAGACGGCGGTGGTCACTGATTCGCTGGTTTCATCGCGCGCCTGCTGCAATAGTCGTCCATCGGCGGCATTGAGTACATAAATATTTCCGGTATCGCTAACGGCGAGCAGACGACTGCCGTCGCCATTGAAATTGAGCACGGCTACCGGGTCCGTTGCGACGCCCAGCCGCGACGACCACAGCGGAATATTCCGCTCGAGATTCCACATGCTGACCGCGCCGTCCCGACCGACCGCAAAGCGCGCCGCGACAGGACTGAAAGCTTGTGCCTGATATCGATCAATCGGCAGGCTCCTCAGCAAGCGGCCGGACGGCAATTGCCAGAGTCTGGCTTCGTCGCCGCGCAGCGCGGCTGCCACGATCTGCCCGTCGGCACTGAATTTCAGCACGCGAATTACTTTGCCGCTGTTGCGGATGTCGCTATCGAGCGCGCCGCTACCGACATTCCAGATCTGTAGTCTGCCGAGACCGCCGATTGCGAGCCGGTTGTCATCGGGGCTGAAAGCAGCAGCGGTAATTTTTCCGACGGCCGTGACCAGCTGCTGAACCGGCTGTAAGGAATGACTGTTCCATAGCTCAAGCTTGCCGTCGGCGCCACCGCTGAAGCCGATGTCGCCGGATCTACTGAAGCCGCTGATGGTTTGCGCCAGGAGATCGGGATCGGCGGGGTCTTCCGGACCCTTTCCATGTTGGAAGCTCGCCATCGGTACGCGCGGCAGCGCCCAAAATGCGACCACACCGTCGCGACCCGCAGTTGCCAGCAAGCGATCGTCGATGCTGAAGTCGATCGCAGTGGCGCCGCCGAAGTGCGTATCCAGCGAAAACAGATCGACGCCGGTATCGACGTCGATGACGCTCAGGCGTGTGCTGCCGGTATTGATCAGGCGGCGGCCGTCCTCGCTGATATGGATGCGCTCGTCATTACTGGTGAATTTGATCGAGTCGAGCAGCGCACCGCTGCGCGTGTCCCAGACGCGCGCGCTGTCGACCGACGCGGTCAGCAGGCGCGAACCGTCGACTGCATTGAATACATGACCGATGTAGCGCGACGCGTGCGCGGCACTGATCCGGGTTTTGCCGTTGACCGCCTCCCACAAGCGGAATCCGCCGTTCAGCGCGCCGGCCGCGAGCAGCGATCCATCCGGACTGGTGTCGGTATAGACGATCGCCGATCCCAAGGTATCGAAGCTGCGCAGCAATCGGCCGCTGTTCGGATCGTAGATGCGCGTATTGCCGAGCGCGTCGCCTGTGATCAGCCAGCGCCCGTCGCGGCTGTAGCCGGCCAGCACACAGTCGCTCTGGAATGTCTGCACCACCCGGCCAGCGTCCAAATCGTAGATCGCCGCGCGACCATCCGGCTGTACGAAAGCCAGATGCTGCCCGCTCGGATCGAACTGTGTATGCGCCGGATAGGCATTGCCGGCGATCTCGATCTCGGCCAGTCGCTGACCACTGAAAGCATCCATCACGATCAGGCGCGGGCGCTCGCGTCCTTCGACGCGAAAGCGGATCTTGCGGCCATCATCACTGAACCCGGCAATTGGCAGCGTATGCTCGGGAAGATCGAAGGCGGTCAACTTGCGCCCGCTGGCAAGCTCCCAGATCGCGACATGGCGTTCGAGATCTACGGTAAGGACGCGCTTGGTGTCGGGACTGAAGGCGACGCCGGCGAGCGGTGCGCCGACATTGATGCTGAATTGTTCCGCATCAACCACGCGCATCGCGCGGCCGAGCATGAAGCGCAGCGCCGGCGTGTCCAGCCCCAGGCGATAAGCTTCGTTGAGATAAACCGCTGCGCGCGCTTCGTTGCGTGCCTGCAATTCCTGTCTTCCCTTTTCGTAGAACGTTTGGATATGTGCGTGCAAGGCCTGCTGCGCCAACGCTGCCTGTCTGGCGCGCTGCTGGCCTTGCCAGAGCCCTGCGAAGGCGAGCAGTGCTAGCACGCTGGCGACACTCCATGCCGCCGTTTGCAACAGCCGACGACGTCGCTCGCGCCGCCGCAGTTCGTCCAGGCCGACGCCGAGCAGTCCGGCAATCAGCCGCAGTTTCGCCGACACCCTGCTCTCTTTGCGCGGACGCACGTCGGCGCCGACCGGTTCGGCGCAGCCGACCTCGCGCAGCGCCGGCGGGAAACATTCGAGCAGACCTTTGTCCGGGTGGGTATCCGCATGGGGTTCGCCGTCGACGATCAGACACAGGATCCGATCGGCACGGCCGAGCGCGCGAAAACGTTGGATCTCCTCGTCGACCCAGCGCGACACCGCGGCATACGGCGATGCGATGACGATCAGATAGCGCGATTGCTGCAGCGCTTCGTCGATAACGGCGCTGAGATTGGGCGAACTCGGCAGCTCCTCGCTGTCGCGGAAGACCGGGAACAGTCTGCGCGGAATCGGACCGGTGGGGCCCTCGCGACCGACCAGACGCTGCGGCACGCGATAGCCTTCGAGCATACGATGCAGCCAGTCCGCCCAGGCCTGATCGCGATGGCTATATGAAATGAAAGCCCAGTATTTGTATGGCCCCTCAGCCACCCTGCCCCCTTGTGCAAACGCCTTTGCTGCGCGGCGCGCGGCAAGTCTGCCATACCTGGCGCCAGCAGCCAGAAGCCTCAGCGCTTAGCGCAGATATTCGCGCCGCGACAGCCAGAACTCGGCCAAGGGCAGATCTTCCGGATAGGTGACTTTGAGATTGCTTTCGCGGCCCCGCACCAGCAGCGGCTTGTGTCCGGCCCGTTCCATCGCACTGGCTTCGTCGGTAAGACCTTTGCCATCGTGCAAGCCGGTCTCCAGCGCCGCCTTCAGCAGATCGAGGCGAAATAACTGCGGCGTCTGCGCGCGCCACAGGTCGGCCTGTTCGATGGTGCCGTCGGAGCGCTCGCGCGCTTCATGCTTGAGCGTGTCAGTGACTGGCACGGCGAGCAGTCCACCATGCTCATCACTGGCTTCGTCGCGCAGACTTTCAATATCGTCGACGGTCAGGCATGGGCGCGCCGCATCGTGCACCAGCACGAACGACGGCGCGGTCAGGCCGCGGCTGCGCTCGCTCACCGCCTGCAGCCCGGCGAGTACCGAATCGGCGCGGGTCGCACCACCGGTGACGGTGCTGATTTTCGGATGCCCGGCGATCGCGAGCTTGGCGAAATCGCTATCGCCTTTCGGCAGCACCAGAATCACGCCGTCGATCCAGCCGGTATCCAGAAACGGCGCCACGCTCCATTCAACCAGCGCGCGGCCGCGCAACGGCAGATATTGTTTCGGCTTGCCGAGTGCCATGCGCACGCCCCCACCGGCCGAGGCGACCACCGCCCAATAGCGCGGATTCAGCGGAGTCACTGCGGCGTGGGCGCAACCACGAGGTAGAACGTCTCACCCTTGCGAACCATGCCGAGATTGGCGCGCGCCTGCGCCTCGATCGCCGGACCACCGGTGCGCAGATCAGCGACTTCGGCATCCAGCACCGCATTGCGCTTGCGCAGATCAGCGTTGCCACGATCCATTTGTTCGGCTTCGCTTTGCAGACGATGACTTTCGATCATGCCGCCGTCCGCCGACCACAAGCGATACTGCAACGCGGCCAGCATCAGGCCCAGTATCAGCAACGACAGGCGGCCAAGGCGCGGCATCAGGTACTCGTCAGCACGACAGGAAACGCGTCGGCACCTGGATAACGTGCGCGACTACCGAGCAGGCGTTCGATCCGCAGCAGCCGGTTGTACTTGGCCATGCGGTCCGAGCGGCACAGCGAGCCGGTCTTGATTTGCGTCGCCGCGGTGCCGACCGCGATGTCGGCAATGGTGGTGTCTTCGGTTTCACCGGAGCGGTGCGACACCACCGCTTCGTAACCGGCTTCGGTCGCCATGCGGATCGCTTCCAGCGTTTCGGTTAGCGTGCCGATCTGGTTCGGCTTGATCAGAATCGCGTTGGCGATGTCCTGGTCGATGCCGCGCGCGAGAATCTTGGTGTTGGTGACGAACAGATCGTCGCCGACCAGCTGCACGCGATCGCCGAGCTTTTCGGTCAGCACCGCCCAGCCATCCCAATCGTCCTCGGCGCAGCCGTCTTCGATCGAGATCACCGGATAGCGGTCGCATAGACCGGCCAGGTAATCGGCGAATTCTTCGGCGCTGAACTGCTTGCCTTCGCCTTCGAGATGGTAGCGGCCGCCTTTGTAGAACTCGCTGGAGGCGACGTCGAGGCCAAGATAGATGTCGCGGCCGGCCTTGTAACCGGCCTGTTCGATCGCCTCCATCAGGCATTCGAGCGCAGCCTCGTTCGATGGCAGGTTCGGCGCAAAGCCGCCTTCATCGCCGACCGCCGTGTTGAGTCCGCGCGCCTTCAGCACTTTCTTCAGCGTGTGAAAAATTTCGGCGCCGTAGCGCAGCGCCTCGGAGAAACTGCCGGCGCCGACCGGCAGGATCATGAATTCCTGGATGTCGACGTTGTTGTCGGCATGCGCGCCGCCGTTGATGACGTTCATCATCGGCACCGGCAAGGTCTCCGATTGAATGCCGCCGAGATGACGGAACAACGGCTGACCGTTCTCCGCTGCCGCCGCGTGTGCGTTGGCCAGCGAGACTGCGAGAATTGCGTTGGCGCCGAGGCGCGATTTGTTTTCGGTGCCGTCGAGCTCGATCATCACCTGATCGAGTTCGGCCTGATCCTGGGCATCGAGGCCGAGCACCGCCTGCGCCAGCTCGCCTTCGGCATTTGCCACCGCCTGCCGCACGCCTTTGCCGGAATAACGTGCCGCGTCGCCATCGCGCAGTTCCACCGCTTCGCGTGAACCGGTCGAGGCGCCCGAGGGTGCAGCCGCTCGTCCGCGCGCGCCAGACGCCAGCACGACCTCGGCTTCCACCGTCGGATTACCGCGCGAGTCGACGATTTCGAGTGCTGTGACGCTGACGATCTTGGACATGCGTTCGGATGTTTTCCAGGTGAGGGAAGCGGCTTTTATTTTGCTGCATCTTAATGAAAGCGCGACGCCGGTGCGAGCGTGCTCGCAGTTCGCGGCCAAGGCGCCCCAACCGGGCGGAATAAGACCGATCAGCAGCGGTGCGTGCAGCCGCTCCGACGAGTGGGATGCGACGCGCCCGCGATTACAGCAAGCTGGCCTCGGCCAACGGCCGGCGCTTGACCAGACGATCGAGCTCGACCAGTGTTTCCAGCAGTTCGCCGATCTGCGCCAGCGGCCAGGAATTGGGACCGTCGCACAGCGCGGAATCGGGATTCGGATGCGTCTCCATGAATACCCCGGAGACGCCCGCGCCGACCGCCGCGCGCGCCAGCACCGGAATGAACTCACGCTGACCGCCCGAGGCATTGCCCTGGCCGCCCGGCAACTGCACGGTGTGTGTGCTGTCGAAAACCACCGGTGCAAACTTGCGCATCACGGCGAGACCACGCATATCGGCGACCAGATTGTTGTAGCCGAACGAGAAGCCGCGCTCGCACAACAAGAACTGCGGCTGCGCCACCGCCTTCATCTTCTCGATCACATTGCCCATTTCCCAGGGCGACATGAACTGGCCTTTCTTGACGTTGATCGGCCGGCCGGTGCGCGCCACCGACTGCATGAAGTTGGTCTGGCGGCACAGGAACGCCGGGGTCTGGATGACGTCGATCACTTCGGCGACGACATCCAGCGGCGTATCCTCGTGCACGTCGGTCAGCACCGGCACGCCGATCTGCTTCTGCACCGCCTGCATGATCTTCATGCCGCCGTCGATGCCCGGACCGCGGTAGCTGGTGTGCGAAGAGCGGTTGGCCTTGTCGTAGCTGCCTTTGAAGATGTAGAGAAACCCGAGCCGGTCGGCGATGGCCTTGATATGGCCGGCGACCTCGATCGCCAGTGCTTCCGACTCCAGCGTATCGGGGCCCGCAATCAGGAACAGCGGGTGTTCGATGCCGACATCGCGGCCGCAGAGTTTCATGCTGCTTTCGCCTGATGCGCCAGATGCTGCTCGCGCGCGGCACGGATGAAGCCTTCGAACAAGGGGTGTCCGTCGCGCGGGGTCGAGGTGAACTCGGGATGGAACTGGCAGCCGACAAACCAGGGATGGTCGGTGACCTCGACCATCTCCACCAGTTCGCCGTCTTCCGACATGCCGGCAATCGACAGACCTTGCGCCGTCAGCGTGTCGCGGTAGTTGTTGTTGAACTCGTAGCGATGCCGATGGCGCTCGCTGATCAGTTCGGCGTTGTACAGCGCCCGCGAGCGCGAGCCCGACACCAGGCGGCAGGTCTGCACGCCGAGGCGCATGGTCCCGCCGAGATTCGATTGCGCATCGCGGCGTTCGATACGACCGGAAGCATCGTGCCATTCGGTTACCAGCGCTATCACCGGATGCGGCGCATTCGGCAGGAATTCGGTGCTGTGGGCACCGTCGAGGCCGACGACGTTGCGCGCGTATTCGATCACCGCCACTTGCATGCCGAGGCAGATGCCGAGATACGGCACCTTGTTTTCGCGTGCGAAACGCACCGCTGCGATCTTGCCTTCGATGCCGCGCTCGCCGAAGCCGCCCGGCACCAGAATCGCATCGGCGCCCTGCAGAATGCGCGCGCCCTGGCTTTCGACCGCCTCCGATTCGATATAGCGGATTTTGACGCGCGTACCGGTATTGAGGCCGGCGTGATACAGCGCTTCGTTGAGCGACTTGTAGGCATCCACCAGATCGACGTACTTGCCGACCATCGCCACCGACACTTCGACATCCTGTTTATCGCGCGCGTGCACCACGCGCTCCCAGGCGCTGAGATCGGCATTGCGCACTTCCAGACCGAAGTGCTTGACCACCAGATCGTCGAGCCCTTGCTGCTGCAGCCAGCCCGGAATCTTGTAGATGTCGTCGACGTCGAGTGCCGCGATCACTGCGCGATACGGCACGTTGGTGAACAGCGCGATCTTGCGCTTCTCGGCATCCGGGATCATGCGCTCGGAGCGGCATAGCAGCACATCGGCCTGAATACCGATCGAGCGCAGTTCCTTGACACTGTGTTGTGTGGGCTTGGTCTTTAGCTCGCCGGACGATTTCACGTACGGCAGCAGAGTCAGATGGATGAACATGGCCTGTTCGCGGCCGAGTTCGGCGCCCATCTGACGGATCGCTTCGAGGAATGGCAGCGATTCGATGTCGCCGACGGTGCCGCCGATTTCAACCAGGCAGATGTCAGCGCCGCGCGCACCGGCGCGGATGCGATCCTGAATCTCGTCGGTGATATGTGGAATCACCTGCACGGTACGGCCGAGGTAATCACCGCGGCGCTCTTTCTCGAGCACGTTGCGATAGATCTGGCCGGTGGTGACGTTGCTCAGGCGGCTGGTCTTGCCGCGCAGGAAGCGTTCGTAGTGGCCGAGGTCGAGATCGGTCTCGGCGCCGTCTTCGGTGACATAAACCTCGCCGTGCTGGAACGGGCTCATGGTGCCCGCGTCGACGTTGATGTACGGGTCCAGCTTGATCATGTGGACCTTGAGTCCACGCGATTCGAGGATCGCGCCGAGGCTGGCTGCGGCGATGCCTTTGCCGAGCGAAGACACCACGCCCCCGGTCACGAAGATGAAGCGGGTTTGAACGGTGTCAGGCATGGGATTGGCGACTGCGGGTTTAAACGATTTTACGGGAACGAGGCCATTGTCACAATGCAAGGGGCGATGCCGCACCGCACAGCGAATGCCGCCAGTGCAGCGCTCCGATTACCGACTGCCGCTGCGCCTGCCAGCGCTGCGTGCAGCCGATCCCGGCCACCACGGCAACGCCGTCATCCGTTTCGATCACCGGGGTGCGCACGCGCACCCAGGGCGGCACGCCTGCTTCCTGAAAAAGATTCTTCAGCGCGCGCGCGTGCGCGCCGCCGGCCGGCCTGAATGCCTCGCCTGCGCGCGGCGCACGCACCGTCAGCGCAGGCGCCGGTACCCGCGCTGCCTCGAGCCAGCCGCAGCCGTCGGGGAGCTGCAGCTGGCAGCCTTCGGTCCAGGTCAGCAGCCATGACGGCGGCGGCGGCGGCAACGGCGCCATCGCAAACAGCAGATCGCGATAGCGGCGCAGTTCGCAGCCGGCCCACGCCAGCCGCGGCTCGGTGTCGGGCGCTGCCGCCAGCACTTCAGTGCCGATCCGCGCCAATTCGTTCGCGGACGGGACTTCGTAAGCGTGTTCGCGCAGCCAGAAGCGCAGCAGGTTGTGACGCCTTGGCGTACTCATCTGCAACAAGCTGGCAACGCTGAGCGCATCACCACGCGCAGCGACAGCGCTGTCCTGGGCCGCCAGTTCATCGAGCAGGCCGCTGGCTTCCTCGGCAAGTTGGGCGACGCGCACCAAACTGCCTTGCGCCTGCGGGAAATGGCGCTGCAGCAACGGCAGCACTTCGGCGCGCAGCCAGGAACGTGCATAGCGCGGATCGACATTGTGCGGATCGTCGATCCAGTGCAAGCCCTGCACTTCCGCATAGCGCCGCAGTTCTGCACGCGGCACTTCGAGCAGCGGTCGCCAGAGCCAGCCCGGTGTGAATTCGCTCAAGGCGCGCATGCCGCCGAGACCCTGCACACCGGTGCCGCGCAATAGGCGCAGCAGCACCGTTTCCGCCTGATCGTCGCGATGATGCGCCGTCGCCAGACAATCACCGGCCGACATCAGACTACGCAGTGCGTCATAGCGTGCCTGTCGCGCGGCACCCTCGGGACCTGCAGCGTGGTCGGAGTCGACCTGCACATGTACCCGCGAAAAAGGAATCTGCAGCTTGGCGCAGGCTTCGGCGCACTGCGTCGCCCAGGCATCGGCCGCAGCCTGCAAGCCGTGATGGATGTGAATCGCGTGTACGCGATTGGGCGCTTGCATCGCGAGCCGATGCAGCAACACGCTTGAATCGAGGCCGCCGCTGAACGCAACCAAAATCTTCGTGCCCGGCGCCAGCGCGGGCAGCTGCAAATCAAGCAGACCCAGGTCGATGGCTGCGCCCATCAGATTGTCAGTCGTCGCGGGATGCCACGCAGCCGAGCGGCGGACGCTCGGCGTGGCGGCGAATACTGCAGGAGCGTTGATGAAAGGGATGCGCTGTCATGATCTGCGCTGCGCAATTGTGCTGCAGTGAACCTTACCTGCTAGCGTTTCAGATGCGCGTCCATCAGCGTCTTTGCCGCCTTGGCTGCCGCGATAATCGGACCGCCGTGGCTGAAAGTTAATCGCGTGATGTAGCTGCCCTCGAGCAGCAGCATCAAGGCGTCGCCGAGTACATCCGGCTCGCGCGCGCCCATCTCTTTCGCGAGCTTGCGCAGACGGCGGCGCGACTCAGCTTTGTGATCGAGCAAGACCTTGCGGCCTGGATGTTCGTCTTCTGGAATTTCGATGGTGGCATTGGCGATCGCGCAACCGCGCGAGTCTTTCGCACAGGTCTTGGTGACGCAGGATTCGAACAGCGCTTCGACTTGCTTACGCGGCTTGCCGGCATAAGGCGCAACGACTTCGTCCCACCAGGTCCAGTATTCGCGGCCCTGCTCGCCGAGATATTCCGCGACCAGCACGTCCTTCGACGCGAAGCTGCGGTAGAAGCTCATCTTGTTGGTGCCGGCTTCGCAGGCGATCGTGTCGACGCCGACCGCGCGAATGCCGCGACGGTAGAACAATGCCGAAGCGGTCTCGAAAATGCGATCGCGCACACGCGACTTCGCCGGCGCCGGAACCTCGGGCTCGATGACTAGATCCGCACTATTTCTGGCCATATTCCACACTCCGCCCGCCCATCACTTGACACACCAGTTACCGATAAGTAACTTATTTAAGTGTTACTAAACGGTAACACTAACTGCAAGCATTGCGACATTTTGGGCGCAAGTCAAGGCTGAGCGCCTGTGGTGGCGTGTGTTTGGCCCGGATTCTAGGGATTTCCAAGAATCGCTCCACAGTCGTCAGCGGCGCCAACTCGCCGCGGCCGGCATGTTCTGCTTTGCCGCAGCGGTCAAGGAAGTCTGGCTCATACGTCAGCTTCATCCATCCGGACCAAGCGCCATTTCGGTGGCTACCTCAATCTCTCAACCCTTGCCTGCAATCCGCTGCACCAGCAATCGAATCAAGGAATCACGATGACCTCTAAGCTGCTCACTCCCGTTCAAGTCGGCGATCTCGCACTGAAGAACCGCATCATCATGTCGTCGCTGACGCGGTCGCGCGCAGGCAAGCAACATATTCCGAACGAATTGCTGGCCGAGTACTACATGCAGCGCGCCAGCGCCGGCCTGGTGATGACGGAGGCCACGATGATTGCCGCTGACGGCTGCGCCTTCACCGCCGAAGCCGGCATCTGGGACGCCGAGCGTGTCGCCGGTTGGAAACAAGTCACCGATGCGGTGCATCAGGCCGGCGGCTTGATGGCCGTACAGTTGTGGCACCCGGGACGCGCAGCGCATTCGCTGCTGAACGACGGCGCGCAGCCGATCTCCTCATCGAACAAGGCGATTCGCAACGACACTATTTACACATCCAAGGGCGCCCAGCCTTACGAAGTGCCGCGCGCGCTGCGTACCGACGAATTGCCGGGCATCGTTGCGAGCTTTCGCAAGGCGGCGGAAAACGCCAAGCAAGCCGGGTTCGACGCGGTCGAAATCCATGGCGCACACGGCTATCTGCTCGATCAATTTCTGCGCGATGGCGCCAACGATCGCAGCGACCTGTACGGCGGCTCGATCGAAAATCGTGCACGTCTGCTGTTCGAGGTGGTGGATGCGGCAATCGATGTACTCGGCGCGGGCCGCGTGGGCCTGCGCATCTCGCCGTTAGTGCCCTACAACGACATGATCGATTCCGATCCGAAACTGTTGGTCGCCTATGTCGCCGAACAACTTGAACGTCGCGGAGCCGCCTTCCTCGATCTACGTCACGACCAATACGATCGACCTGCAGAACAGGAATTGGCAAAAATTGCGCGTACCACCTACCACGGCACGCTGATGCGCAACGGCGGTTTCAGTCAGGCCAGCGGTGAAGCAGCGCTCGCCGATGGCAGTGCCGACGCCATCATCTACGGCAAGCTCTATATCGCCAATCCGGATTTGGTCGAGCGGTTTCGTCTGGGCACACCGCTGGCGCAGCTGGACCCGAAGACGCTCTACTCGCCGGGACCCCATGGCTATACCGACTATCCAGTGTTTGTTGGCAGCCGCGCAGAACCTGCTGCAAACGCAGTGATCTGAGTCGAAACTGCGTCGCAACTGACCTAGCGCCGGCGGTCGATACCGTCGGCGTTTTTATCGGTGGCGAATCAATTTACTGCTATTACGATCGGAGACAGATGAAGCATCTGGCAGATCGGAAAAATGTCAGTGCAGCAGTAAAGCCAGAATAAAACCGATTACAGCTCCGCTACCG
>JAQGNU010000179.1 GCA_028291645.1 Nevskia sp. | reverse complement strand
GGGTGTTTGAGCAGGACGTTCTCGATTTCAACCGCGCTCATGGTCCATCCCGCGGAGATGATGACGTCGTCCGCGCGGCCGGCGTGATAGAAATAACCGTCCTCGTCGATGTATCCGAGATCCTTGGTCGGCACCCAGGTCTTGCCCCGGTACAACTTGATTTCGCCCGTCTGGCGCGGCTTGCACACGGCACCTTCGGCGTCTTGAACTTCGACACGCTGTCCGGGAACCGGCTTGCCCAGCGATCCGGGCTTTACTACGAAATCGGTAGCACCAGGATAATTGACCAGAATCACTCCGATCTCGGTCGTGCCGTACATGCTGCAGACCGGGACATGGAATGTGCTGTCGACGAAATCGAGCGTCGCCGAGTCGATCGGCTCGCCGGTATAGGAAAGCTTCTGAAGCGCGTAGCTGTACTGATCGGCGCTGCCCGTTGCCTTCATCATCCGATAGTGAGTCGAGGCGGCGGACAGGTTGGTGATGCCGAAATTCTGTAATGCTTCAAGCAGGCGCGCAGCGTCGAATTTTCCGGAATAGGTTCCGGTGGTAACGCCCAAGGCCAAAGGCGCAAGCGTGCCGTGCCACATGCCATGTCCCCAGGCGGGCGACGACGGACAGAAAAACTGATCGCCGGGCCGCACGCCGGTCCCATAAAGTGCCGCAAGCGCGAGCACCACGATCGAGCGGTGGGTATGGCGTACTGCGGCGGGCAGTTCGCGGGTCGTGCCTGAGGTGTACTGAAACGCCGCAACGTCATCGGCGCGCGTGTCGACTCTGAACGTGTCCGGATATGCGGACAGGGCTTCGAAGAACGCCGCATCCGCCACCACGACCCGGGTGTTCGCAGCAGCCCGCGCCATATCTGCTTTTTCCGCATTGCTGACGAGGATCGCCGGGGTGCAATCGGCAACCCGCAACTGCAGACCTTCCGGACCAAAGAGCGTGAACAAGGGAACGCTGACGGCACCCGCTTTCATCGCGCCGAACAGCGCTACGTAAAACGCCCGCGAGGGCTCAAGCATAAAAGCCACGCGGTCGCCTGCGCGCACGCCTTGCGCCAGCAGCCAATGCGCAAAGCGACTGGACCACCGCGAGATGTCCTGGAACGTCAGAATTTCATCGCGGCCATCGGCATGTGCGACACGGACCGCGACGCGTGCCGCATCGGCTGCATGCCGATCGATGCATTCATGCGCGATGTTGAGCGCCGCAGGCGATCCATCGAACAGATCCCACAGCGCCTGCGTTGAGTAGTGCTCTTGCGCGGCAGCGTAGCTCGTGTAGTCCGTCAGCTTGCTCATCAGGGGTACTCGTCCGTCCTCTCTATGGCGAGGCGCCTGCGGCTGGAGCCGCGACGTGCGCACATCAAAACAGACTAATTTTGTGTTGTCAATATGCAATGATCATTGCATATCTGCAACAGACTTCATTTTGCGATCGATGAAATGATCGAATGTGCCAATAAATACTGGACGATTTCGATGTCGCTCCGATTTATCATGACTTTCATAATTTAGAATGTGGCGCGCACATATTGATTATTTTCAGTCCTTGCCGTGGCTATCGATGCGCACCAGAAGCGGGTCTTGGCTTGTTAGGAATCGAAAGCCCAAGCGCGGCAACGCAGTGCCGGCGCGGAGTGGATCGGCGCAGCAGCACGGGCGGCGCCCAGCCCAAGGCGTCTGTCGTTGACGCAACGACAGAGCGCACGCGAATGCGCGTCAATCGACAACCCGCACAACGGCGCGATCAAGCGATCGCGCTGCGCGGGTTCTCTCTAGGCAAATATCACGCGATCACCACGATCGCGTCGAAGGCGCCGCGGGATGCGGGCGATCGATTGCGACGGCAGATCCTAATGCGCATCTGCTGCAGGGCTCCCGCTCGCGTCTGTGGGCGTGGTCCCATCAGGGGATGGCGAAGGCACGTCAGACGACGTCGCGCCCTCGGCGGGCGGCGTACTTGGCTCTGCCGGTTCCGGCGTCGGCGCAGCCGACACCGGTGTGTCGCTTGCGCCGGAAGATACCGGCACGTCGACGGATCCTCCTGCGTCGATGACCTTCAACTCCACACGGCGATTCAGATCGCGACCTTCCGCCGTCGCGTTGTCTGCGATCGGCATTGACTTGCCGAATCCCTTGGCCGAAAGACGGCCGCCATCCAGCCCCTTGCCGACCAGGTAGGTCTTCACCGAGTCCGCGCGGCGCTCCGACAGCTTCTGGTTGTAATTGACCGAACCGATCCCATCGGTATGTCCGTCGACCTCGACTTTGAGATCGGCACGCGCGGTAAGCGCCTGCGCAACCTCGTCCAGAAGCGTCTTCGCGTTCACGGTCAGGTTGGCGCTATTGAATTCGAAATTCACGCCTCGCAGCACGATGGTGTCGCCGTTCTTGCATCCCGCGAGATTGATCGGCGTCCCCGGCGTCGGCGTTTCGCAGGGCGGCGGCGGTGGCGGTGGCGGCGGCTCCTGAGCCGGCACGACAGCCACCGGCTCGGGTTCCGGCGGTGGCGCCGGTGCAGTCGGCGGATCCCCTATCGGAATGAACAGGCCGAGGTTGAACAAGGGTTCGCCCTTGCGTGAGCTTTCCTTGTGATAGAGCGCTTCGGCCCGCAGTCCCAGACCCTGATGGATCAGCGCCAGGTCGTAGCCGAGGCCGCCGTCGTAAACAAACTTGTTGCCGTCCATGGCATCGACATGCGCGTAGATCCCATGATTCGAGCGGAACAGAAAGGCGTTGATCCCTGCACCGACATCGGCGACGCTGCTGCTGGCCTGATGAACCTGTTGGTCCGGGCAGAGTGCGCCGACCACCGGCACGCCGCACAAGCCGCCGCCATTGCTTACGGTTTCGGTCTTGCCCTGGTAATGGATGTAGCTGCCGATCAGGTCGAAGCCGAGATGCGGCACCACCGACTTGCCGACAACCAGCCGGCCGCCGATGCCGTTATCCAAATGGCTGCTGTTCGGAGTCAGCGCGTACGAGCCCATCGGCGCAAAGTAGAAGCGATCGTCGAAGCCATCGTCCGCAGCCTGCGCAATGGTTCCGAATGCCGATACCAGCACCAGGGGAATCCAGCAAGAGCGAAGTGTATTCATGCGAGTACCTATGCCTTTCGTTGGGCGGTAAAAAATATTCAACGTGCTGCGTCTAAAGTTGCGAACGTCTACAGCCGACCGATGGCAGCCCCGTCGAGCAGCGTCGCAATTCGACAGGCGTGATATGCCCCCTTGGGCTTGATCGAATGCGAGCGCTTGATGTGCGAACCATTCCCTGATGGGCGCCAGAAACGACGCGCTTAGAAGTCCCAATGCAGGCGAATGCCGTACTGCCGCGGCGCGGCAAGCGCGGTGAGCACGCCGAAGTCGCTGGGAAATTGCTGCCGGAAGTAATGGTGGTCGAGGAGGTTGGTACCGAAGATCGTGGCGCGAACGTTCCAGGCCGCCACCAAGTAGCTGGCACGCGCATTCAACAGCGCGTAGGCCGATTCGGTGATCAGGTTGGCCGAGTCGGCGTAGTAACCGGAGTTGTAGTAGTCGTCGACTGCGAATTCATAGGTGCCATGCGCACCATCGATCGTCTGCACCAGACCCAAACTGCCCGAAACCTTGGGCGCATAGACCATGTGGTTGCCGGTGAAATCCTGGCCCGACTGGAACAAGCCCGTGCCTTTGGCGAATCCGCTGCCGTCCGGGAAGTCGGTGTAGTTCGCCTCGACGTAGGCAACGTTGCCGGTGATCGCCAAGCCCGGATTCCAGCGCGGGAACGGCAGCAAGGTTCCATCGATTTCGGCACCGCGCGTCCGCGCGGCAGGTGCGGTTTCGAATCGCAGCGCGCCACCGGAGAGCAGTGAAATAAAGGAGGTTTGCAGGTTCTTGATGTTGTTGTAGTACACCGCGGCGTTCAAGCGCAGCTGGCCGTCGAAGAAGTCGGCCTTGGCGCCAAACTCATAGGTCGAAATCTTTTCCGGAACGATGTAATTCGGCGGCGTGTAGATGTTGACGAGGTTATACGTGCCGCTCTTGTAGCCGACCGAATACGAGGCGTACACCAGCATGTTGTCGCGCGGATGCACACCCAGCAGCACTTTCGGCGAGAAGTTCTTGGCGACCGCCGAATCCAAATTGAACGAGAATATCTGCGGCCCACAGAGCGGCGCTGATGCTGAACAAAGCACCGCACTGGTGCTCGATTTCGTCAGAGCGCGTTTTTCCCACTGGTAACGACCACCGAGCGTGAGATCGAGCCAATTGGTGATGGAGTAAGTCCCCTGCGCATACCCCGAATAACTTGTGGAGCCAAGGCCACCGGCAAATGCGAGGTCCAGTCCATTGGGGCCCAGTGGCGTGTCTTCAAGCCCGAGTTTATTGATCAGGTTCTGCAGGCCCGCGGGCTCGTCGAGCCCGGTCGTCAGATTGAGCAGGGCATTGAGAGCGTTTGCCGCTACGTGGATGTGTGCAGGATCGATCGCCACGTTACTGTGGAAGTAGTACAGACCCGCCGTCCACTTGAACTTGTCGGCAGCCCAGCTGTTCGCGTTCGAGACGACTTGGAGTTCGCCGGTTTGTTGCTTGGTCAGCTCGTGGCTGCCGTCGAAGCCCACCAGCGGCAGCGGCGAGCCGTCGAAATCGAAGCTCGTATAGGGCGTACGGTTATAGAGATTACCACCCAGCAGCTTGATGTCGAACCACGGCGAGTTGTAGGTGAGATTGCCGTAGTACATGTCCTGGCTGGATTTTGCCTGCGCCGGAAAATCACTCCTCGCCGTGTAGTCGGACGGTTGCGGGGTAATGCCGATAAAGCGGCCCAGAAACAAGCTCGGCGCGGTATTCTCGGCGATCTCCGAGCCGGGATCTTTATCGTCCGAATGGAATCCTGTGAGACTCAGCGTCAGGTTATCGGTCGGATGAATGTTCACTTTCAGACGAACCGCGTCGTGCTTGTCCGGCTGAATCGTGTAGTTAACATCCTTGTAGTAGAAGTCCTGGCGCGATAGCGAGCCCGACAGTCCAACTGAAAGCCAGCTCGTAACCGGTGTCGACACCGCAGCCTTGACGGCGCGGCCGTTGAAATTGCTGAGCTCCCCTTCCACCATTCCCTTCAATTCGCTGCCGGGTTCTTCGGTGACGACGCTGATGGCGCCACCGGTCGAGTTGCGACCGAACAAGGTACCCTGCGGACCCTTCAATACTTCGACGCGCTGAACCTGGCCCAGCGACTGCACCGTCGACTGGCCTGAGGGCATGAAAATACCGTCGACATAGGTCGCCACATCGCGGTCTGCGGACGGAATCGGATTGTCCGTTCCAATGCCACGCAGAAAGATCAATGTGAAACCGGCCTGATTGGTGAACTGCAGGCTGGGCACGGTTTGTTGCAGTCCGGAGGTATCGGTAACGCCACGTGCAGCCAGCGCGTCGCCGCTGAAGGCCTGGATGGAGATCGGCACGTCCTGGATGTTTTCTTCGCGCTTCTGCGCGGTAACGACGATCTCTTCGATCACGCGATTCCGCACCGCGGCCGTGCCCGCATTGGACGGCGCCGGATTCTTTGCGGCCGCGACTGGAATGGTCTCCTCGACGTCGCCGGCACCGCCGGCAGCACTCCCGACGGCATCGTTTTTCGGTGCGGGTGCGCTGCTGCTGTCACCGGTCGGCGGCGCAGGTGCATTCGTGGCGGCGGCAGGCTTGCTGCCCGCATCACTCGACGGCGTGGCCGGCGTCGTATCACTGAGCAGGCTGCCGAGATCCACATCCCCTTCGGTCTGCGCGACAGCATTGGATGCAATCATCGCGACCACCGAACAAAAAAAACATTCCAATACTTTACGCACCTGCCTCTCCTCCTAAGCCTTTTAAAAGCTATGGCCCTCTTTCGTTTGAGAGAGCCTGCAATACACGATTAGAAATTCATTCCGCCGATCTGTGCCTGAACTGCGATTGCCCGCTATTTGCAGCCTGTCCTCGACGACATCCGAATCCTTGCAACGCTGCCGCAGCAAGCCCAAGGGATTGCAGGACGCCTAAAGCCCGCCTTTCCTTCGCGAACGCACCGCAGATCAGAAGATCGACGTTGCGGTCCAAGCCATCCTTCCGCATCACGGCAGCTTGGCAGTAATTTTTGTCAGGGTGACGTTCAACACGCCCAGCCCCGGCAACGAATGCTGCAACGCGGAAACCGACTGCAGAATAATGACGCCGTCGTGCACCGTCAGGACGCTGACGAGCGGAATGCCCTTACCCAGCAACGGCAGCTTGATGTTGATCAGCGGAAACGAACTGAGCGAGATATTGCCGACGGTACCGACGACTGGAAAACGAATCGACTCGAGCGGCGCGGCCAGTTTTCCCACGGCCCCCGCGAGCGTTCCGGCAGCGAACGCTGAGCTTGATACGAATGGCGCCAGCGCAACCAATCCAGTCAACAACAATGCACGTGATTTCATTGTTTCTCTCCTCGTCGTAGTCGCGCAGTAAGCGCGCTGTTCTGTGGCCAGCCCGCCGCTCACCCGCGACCGTGGCCGCCCACCCGTTTAGTCTGACTAGCCGGGCGCTGATTGAACCTCGATCGTCGTGCGTCTTCATCTGCATACGCCAAGCGGACGGTATGTCCCGGTCGATCGCTCGTTCGGCCGCCTAGCTGCTCCGATTCAATGCGGATGACATGCGGCGTCCACTCGCACAAGCTGCTTAAGCCTTCAAATGCAGTGCGCAGCGCGCACATGGCTTCGCGGGTGTAGTCCGTCAGCTTTCTCATCAAGGGCATGGTTAGTCCTCTTTACATTTGAGGCGTCTTCGGCACGAGCCGCGGCGTACACACATGAAATCAGACTGAGCCTCTGTTGTCAATGTGCAATGAGCATTGTATATATGCAACACTTAATCGTGACCACCCCGTACTGGGTGATGCGTCGCGGCGCTTGCACAACAACGAGGATTGACCTGTGGCAGACCCAATCACGCCCTCTGCGGCGTCCCGTGTCGAACAGCATCGGTCGGCTGCCAGGTCTCGCCCGGCAATTTTCCGCGGCGTCGATATTTCACCCCTTCGAGCCAATGGAGCTGAAGAGCCCTGCGCCTCGGGCAGCGGCGCATGAGCGTCATCAAATCAAAGGTTCGCAGCAGCGGCGAAGAATTTCGTGCGAATGCCGCCTTAAGCCACCAGCTGGTCGACCAGCTCGATCAGACGATTGCGCAGATTGCCGCGGGCGGTACGGAGTCGGCACGCAAGAAACACGTCGCACGCGGGAAGCTGCTGGTTCGGGATCGTATCGACCGGCTGCTCGACCCGGGCTCGCCCTTTCTGGAAATCAGCGCACTCGCCGCGCATGGCATGTACGGCGATGAAGTGCCGTGCGCCGGAGTGGTGGCTGGCATTGGCCGCATCAGTGGACGGGAATGCTTGGTGGTGGCCAATGACGCCACCGTCAAGGGCGGCACCTACTATCCGATGACCGTAAAAAAACATTTGCGTGCGCAGGAAATCGCGCGCGAGAACTGCTTGCCATGCGTCTATCTGGTGGATTCCGGCGGCGCATTCCTACCGATGCAGGACGAAGTGTTTCCGGACAAAGAGCACTTCGGTCGCATCTTCTTCAATCAGGCCAATCTGTCCGCGCAGGGCATTCCACAGATCGCCTGCGTCATGGGCTCGTGCACCGCCGGTGGTGCCTATGTGCCGGCGATGAGCGATGAAACGATCATCGTGCGGAATCAGGGCACCATCTTCTTAGGCGGTCCGCCGTTGGTAAAAGCCGCGACCGGTGAAGTGGTCACGGCCGAGGACTTGGGCGGCGGTGATGTCCATACGCGTATCTCCGGCGTCGCCGATCACCTTGCCGACAACGACTATCACGCCATCGCGCTGGTGCGCCAGATCGCGTCGCATTTCAACCGGGTCAAGCAGCCGGACATTGCGATCCAGGCTTCCGAAGAACCGCTCTATGATCCTGAAGAGATCTATGGCGTGCTGCCGGCAGATACCCGCAAGCCGTATGACGTGCGCGAAATCATTGCGCGCATCGTCGACGGATCGCGGCTCGACGAATTCAAGTCGCGCTTCGGGGCCTCACTGGTCACCGGCTTTGCGCACATTCACGGCTATCCGGTCGGCATCGTTGCGAACAACGGCATTCTTTTTTCGGAGTCCGCGCAAAAAGGCGCGCACTTCATCGAACTGTGCAATCAGCGGCGCATTCCGCTGGTATTCCTGCAGAACATTTCCGGCTTCATGGTCGGGCGCAAATATGAAAACGGCGGCATCGCCAAAGACGGTGCGAAGCTGGTCACGGCCGTGGCAACGGTGCAAGTCCCTAAGTTCACCGTGCTGATCGGTGGTTCCTTCGGCGCCGGCAATTACGGCATGTGCGGCCGCGCCTATTCGCCGCGGTTTCTGTGGTCTTGGCCGAATTCGCGCATTTCAGTAATGGGCGGAGAGCAGGCGGCAGCGGTGCTCGCGACGGTGCGTCGCGACAGCCTCGCAGCGCAAGGAACGGCCTGGGCTGCAGACGCGGAGGAACGCTTCAGAGCGGAGACCCGCCAGCAGTTCGATCGCCAGGGCAGCCCCTACTACGCGAGCGCACGCTTGTGGGACGACGGCATTGTCGATCCGGCGCGCACGCGCCGGCTGCTGGGCTTGGGCATATCCGCCGCGTTGAATGCGCCGGTGATCTCCGCGCGCTTCGGCGTGTTCCGGATGTAATCCGATGACTTCTTCGATCGTCGTCGTCGAGCAACGCAAGGCCGTCGCATGGCTGTGGCTCAACCGCCCCGAGATCCACAATGCATTCGACGAGCAGATGATCGCCGCGCTGACCGCGGCACTCAAGTCACTCGATCGCGATGAACAAATCCGCGTCGTGGTGCTGGGCGGTCTGGGCAAGAGTTTCTGCGCCGGTGCGAGCCTGCAATGGATGCAGCGCATGGCGACCTACAGCGAAGCGGACAACCTGCGCGACGCGGAGGCTTTGGCCGAAATGCTGCGAACACTGAACATGCTTTCCAAACCCACGATTGCCAGGGTGCACGGTCCTGCGCTTGCCGGCGGTACGGGACTGGTCGCCGCCTGCGACATCGCAGTAGCCACGCCGCAAGCCGTCTTTGGTACGACCGAAGTCCGGCTTGGATTGATCCCCGCCACCATCAGCCCCTATGTCCTGGCCGCTATGGGAACGCGTGCCGCACGACGCTATTTCCTGACCGCGGAGAAACTCGACGCCGGGCAAGCCCAGACGCTCGGCTTGGTCCACGAATTGTGCGGTCCCGATGAACTGGACGCCCGCATCGAAAAACTCTGCAGCCTGTTGCTGGCGGGTGGTCCTCAAGCGCAGGTCGCCGCGAAGCGGCTCATCCACGACCTGTCCGGCCGCCAGATCGACCAAGCGCTGATTGACGACACGTCTCGCAGGATCGCCGTCACGCGTTGCAGTTCCGAAGCACAGGAAGGCCTCGGTGCGTTCCTAAACAAACGTCAGCCGTCCTGGGGATCTCCATAGAAAATGTTCACGAAAATTCTGATCGCCAATCGCGGCGAAATCGCCTGTCGCGTCATCAAGACCTGTCGTGCGCTCGGCGTCAGCACGGTCGCGGTTTATTCCGAAGCCGATGCCAATAGTCGCCATGTTCGCCTTGCCGATGCGGCCTACCTGATCGGCCGCGCCGCATCGACCGAGAGCTATCTGAATATTGACCGGGTCATCGCCGCAGCCAAGCAGAGCGGCGCGCAGGCGATCCATCCTGGTTACGGGTTTCTTTCCGAGAACGTCGCGTTCGCGGAAGCCTGTCAGCAGGCGGAAATCACCTTCATTGGCCCACCGATCGAAGCCATCCGGGCGATGGCTTCGAAATCCGCCGCCAAACAATTGATGGCGCAAGCCTCGGTGCCGCTGGTTCCCGGCTATCACGGCGATCACCAGTCGCCTGACTTTCTCAGACAGTATGCCGACGACATGGGCTATCCCGTTCTGATCAAGGCGACGGCGGGCGGTGGTGGCAAGGGCATGCGCGTCGTCACCAGTCACGATGAGTTTCATGCCGCGCTGGCGTCATGCCAGCGCGAAGCCAAAGCCAGTTTCGGCGACGACCGCGTGCTGCTTGAAAAATACCTGCTGACGCCACGGCACATCGAGATTCAGGTTTTTGGCGACGCCTACGGCAACGTGGTGAGTCTGCATGAGCGCGACTGTTCCGCACAGCGCCGCCATCAAAAAGTGGTCGAGGAAGCGCCTGCACCGAACATGACGGCGGAGCAGCGCGCCGCAATGGGAAAGGCAGCCTGCGATGCCGCCCGCGCGGTTGCTTATGTGGGTGCGGGGACTGTCGAGTTCATTACCAATGAACCGGGGGCGTTCTACTTCATGGAAATGAACACGCGCCTGCAGGTGGAACATCCGGTGACCGAGCTGGTGACGGGATTGGATTTGGTCGAATGGCAGCTGCGTATCGCGGCCGGCGAGCCTTTGCCGCTGACGCAGGCGCAGATTCCGCTGGCAGGACATGCGATCGAGGCGCGCATCTATGCCGAAGATCCCGAGAAGGGATTTCTACCGTCGATCGGTCACCTGTCTCACTTCAAGCTGCCGCCTGCCAGCCCGGTGGTGCGCATCGATGCCGGCGTCGAGCAGGGCGACGACATCAGCCCTTACTACGATCCGATGCTCGCGAAGCTGATCGTCTGGGGCGAGACCCGCGAGCGCGCAGTGACACAAATGCTCGCCGCACTGGGCGAGTTCCAGATCGCCGGGGTCGGCAACAACATCGATTTTCTGTCCAGGTTGATCGATCACCCGATGTTTCGTGCGGGACGCGTCGATACCGGTTTGATTGAGCGAGAACGTCACGTGCTCGTCTCTCCGTCAGCGACTGCCGTGGCGGACGCCGCCGCAACGGCAGGTTTATGGAGCGTCCTCGAAGAAACCCGACAGGCGCGCGTCGCTGCGCACGCCGGTGTCGAGCACGATTCACCCTGGAGCGGTACCGATGGCTGGCGCATCAGCGGCACCTACGCGCGCGCGCTCGTTGTTGCCCGCGGCGAAGAGCAGTTTTCGTTAACGATCGCCTATCGTCACGGCGGACTGGCGCTCAATGATCAAACCGTCGACGTCCATACCTTCACCGGTGTCGATCTGCGTTACTCCGTCGGCGGGCAGCGCCATCACGCCGACGTCGTTCGCCTCGAGCGACAGATACACGTCTTCCAACAAGGCTGCCATTTCGAATTTAGCTTGCGCGACCCTTTGACTGTGCTTGGCGACGAGCAGTCCGAGCAGGGCGGACTCAATGCGCCGATGCCGGGCAAGATCATCGCGCACTTGGTCGCCATCGGCGACTCGGTCGAACCAGGCGCTGCGCTGTTGGTGATGGAAGCGATGAAGATGGAACACACGCTGTGCGCGCCGGCCGCGGGAACCGTCCGTGCATTTCTATGTGCCGTCGGCGACCAGGTCGGCGAAGGTACCGAGCTGGTGGATTTCGCAACCGAAGCACCTGCCTGATGGCCGCCGACTGCGTAAAACTGGTTGAGGTCGGTGCACGCGACGGGTTGCAAAACGAAGCTGCCCATGTGCCCGTCTCGATCAAAATAGAATTGATCGAGCGTCTCGCCAATGCCGGACTACCGGTTGTCGAGGCCACCAGTTTTGTCAGCCCGAAGTGGGTGCCGCAAATGGCCGATGCGGCCGAGGTCCTGAGCGGTCTGCAACGAAAACCCGGCGTGTCCTATCCGGTGCTGGTGCCCAACCTGCAAGGTCTGGAACGGGCGCATCGCGCGGGTGCCGACTACGTTGCCGTATTCACCGCTGCATCGGATGCTTTTGCCCGCAAGAATATCAATTGCACCATTGCCGACTCGCTGCGGCGTATCCAGCCGTTGACTGCGCGGGCCAAAGCCTTGGGAATTCCCGTGCGCGGCTACGTCTCCTGCGTGTTGGGCTGTCCGTATCAGGGCGATGTGCCGATTGCGGACGTGGTGCGCGTCGCCGCGACGCTGGCCGAGATGGGCTGCTGCGAAATCTCGCTCGGCGACACCATCGGGATCGGCACGCCTGTCCAAGCGCGCGCGGTGGTGCAAGCCGTGGCCGAGGTGGTGCCAATAGACGCTATCGCAGTGCATTTCCACGATACCCGCGGCCAGGCATTGGCCAATATCTACGCCTGCATCGAACAGGGCGTGCGTTCGATCGATGCCAGCGTCGCCGGCCTCGGCGGTTGTCCCTACGCCTACGGCGCCAGCGGTAACGTCGCCACCGAAGATCTGGTTTACCTGCTGCACGGCTTGGGGATGCAGACCGGAGTAAATTTGGATGCCTTGATCGAAACCAGCCACTGGATGTCAGGCAAACTGGGGCGTGAACCGGCCAGCAAATTGGCGCGCGTAAAAACCACGAACTGAGAGCAGCATGAACAAACTCTATCCCAGCGCCGCCGCGGCGCTGGAGGGCATCATCTCTGACGGCATCACGCTGGCGGTGGGCGGCTTCGGCCTGTGCGGCATCCCGGAAGCGCTGATCGCCGCGCTGCGCGACAGCGGCAAGACCGGCTTCACCGTGATCAGCAACAATGCCGGCATCGACGGCTTCGGCTTAGGGATGTTGCTCGTCACCCGCCAGATCAAAAAGATGATCTCCTCCTACGTCGGCGAAAACCGCGAGTTCGAGCGGCAGTTCCTGGCCAACGAGCTGGAGCTGGAATTCACTCCGCAAGGAACATTGGCCGAGAAGCTGCGCGCCGGCGGCGCCGGCATTCCCGCCTTCTTCACCAAGACCGGCTACGGCACCGTCGTCGCCGAAGGCAAGGAAACACGGCAGTTCCCCGGTGTTGACGGGGCACTAGAGTGGTATGTGATGGAGCGCGCGCTGCGCGCCGATGTCGCGCTCGTCAAAGCCTGGAAAGCCGACACCGCCGGCAACCTGATCTACCGCAAGACCGCGCGCAACTTCAACCCGATGATCGCCGCCGCCGGGACCCTCTGCGTGGCCGAGGCCGAGATCGTGGTCGAAACCGGCGAGCTCGATCCCGACCAGATCCACACCCCCGGCATCTACGTCAAACGTCTGGTGCACAACCCCAGTCCCGAAAAGCGCATCGAACAGCGCACCCTGAGGGTGAGGAGGGAATAGATGGACTGCCTTGAATGGCAGTCCATCCCTGCGAACGCCCGCACATGGATGTGCGGGCCGGGGATTGTTGTTGCGGTGAAGTCGCGCCAGGGATGGCTGGTTAAATAACTTGGAGAGAGCAACATGTGGACCAGAGAACAGATGGCGCAGCGCGCCGCCCAGGAACTGCAGGATGGCTACTACGTCAACCTCGGCATCGGCCTGCCGACCCTGGTGGCCAACTACATCCCCGACAGCATGGACGTCTGGCTGCAAAGCGAGAACGGCCTGCTCGGCATCGGTCCGTTTCCGACCGAGGCAGAAGTCGATGCCGACCTGATCAATGCCGGCAAGCAGACCATCACCACCGTGCCGGGCAGCGCCTTCTTCAGCAGCGCCGACTCCTTCGGCATGATCCGCGGCGGCCACATCAACCTGTCGATCCTCGGTGCCATGCAGGTGTCGGAGAACGGCGACCTGGCCAACTGGATGGTGCCGGGCAAGATGGTCAAGGGCATGGGCGGCGCGATGGACCTTGTCGCCGGCGTCAAGCGCGTCGTGGTGGTGATGGAGCATTCCGCCAAGGACGGC
>JAQGNU010000019.1 GCA_028291645.1 Nevskia sp. | reverse complement strand
ACCTGCCCGGCGTGTCGATGCCGGCGGTGCTGGGCGAGCTGCAGGGCTGGCAGAAGAAGGCAGAGCCGGCCAAAGGCGAGGAAGAGGGCGCGCCGAAGTTCGAACTGGTACAGGCCGGCACACTGTCGCCGGAAGAGTACAAGGAATTCGTCGTCGATCTGACCAATTTCATGGCGTATGCCTCGGAGCCGGGCAAGAGCGAACGGATTGCACTCGGCGGCAAGGTCATGCTGTATCTGCTGATCCTGCTGGTTCTCACCTATCTGTTGAAAAAAGAATTCTGGCGCGACGTTCACTAGGCTATGCAATAAGCCATGGCCCTGCGCAGCCGTCTTGCTCCCGATAAGGTTCCGATCAAGCCTGCGCTCAATGCCGGCTTGACCCTATTTGTCTCGAGCGATTCGCTGGGTTGCGATTGGGCACGGCTGGTGCTGGCCGAGAAGGATATCGACGGCTCGAAGATCGAGATCATCGGCGGCGGCCGCGTCAACGAAGACTTCCTGGTATTGAATCCGACCCAGAGCGTGCCGACGCTGGTCGACCGCGAAGGCGTGCTGCCCTACGCACGCGTCATCGTCGAATACCTGGAAGAGCGTTACCCGCATCCGCCGCTGATGCCGCAGGAGCCCGCTGCGCGGGCGCGCGCACGCGTCGCGCTGCAACAGATCGAGCACGACCTGTTCGCCGCCAGCGATGTGCTGCTGAAGGGCAGCGGCCGCGCGCTGGAGGCTTCCAAGCGCACCTTGCTCGAAGGCGTGCGCTCCGGCGCGCGCCGCGTCGCCGGTGCCGGCTACATGCTGGGGCGCGATTACACCTTGGCCGATTGTGCCTGGGCGGTACTGCTGCGGCGTTTCGTGCAGCACGGCGGTTTGCCCGCCAGCGAGTTGGCGCCGTGGCGCGGCTATGCGCAGCGGGTGTTCTCGCGGCGTGCGTTCCGTCAGTGTTTCGGCGATATCACCAGCAAGCCGCAGAAGTGAGCACGCCCGCCGCCATTCCCTCGCGCCGGCCGTACCTGATTCGTGCGATTTACGATTGGGCGCTGGAGGCCGGCTTTACGCCGTATCTGCTGATCGCTGCCGACCAACCCGGCGTCACCGTGCCGTCGGCTTTCGTGCGCGACGGCCGCATCGCACTCGACATCAGCCCAATGGCCGTGCGCGGGCTCGATCTGCGGCGCGATCCGATCTATTTCTCCGCGCGCTTCGGCGGGGCTCCGCACGATATCTGGGTGCCGAGCGCGGCGGTGCTGGCGGTGTATGCGCGCGAAAACGGCGAAGGCGTCATGTTCGGCGAACCCGAACCCGCGGCGGCGGTTGCAGGTCCGCCCGGCGACGGCCAGGATCACGGCAGCAGCGATGGCCGTGAGCCGCCACCGGAAGCGCCGCGTCCGAGCGGACGCCCGAAACTGCGCGTGGTGAAGTAGCCGCGCGTTCAGCGTTTGCCGCTGCAGTTTCGTGCGACGCCAGTTCCGGGCCCGCTTAAGTCCAGCCGCTACCGTCCTCGCACCCGAGCATAAGCGCTCAGTGGTGCAGGAACGGTATGCCGGGACCGAAGTTGTAGCCGAGGAATAAAGTCATCGCCAGCGGATTGATGCCGATGCGGGTGGTCGAATCCGACAACACCGTATCGTCGCGCGCCTTGATCTTGATGTCGGCCCGGGTGTGCAGCATCGCGTAGGTCATCGATGCGCTCAGACTCCAGTGGCTGGTGATGCGCTGGGTGACGCCGAGGTTGAACAGCGGCTGAAACGAGGACGAGGCATACGCGGTAACGTGCGTCGGCCTTGGCTTGCCGTTGGCGAGTGCCAGGACCTGGCCGAAATTGGCTTCCGACGCCGCTTCGAAATTGGGATCGAGATTGACCTGGGTAAACCAGGTGTAGGACGCACCGATGCCGACAAAAGGCCGCAACTCGGCGGTGGCTGCGCCGAAGTAGTACTGCGCCAGCATCGCTGGCGTCCACTGTTTGGCGGTGGCGAGGGGATTGTTGGCGCGATCGCCCAAATCGACGTTGAACAAAGTCCCGGTTACGCCGGTCGGCCGGATCACGCCGTGGCCGGAAATCTTGAAATGCGCCGGGATGCCGCCGTCGGCAGCGACTGCAATGTGATCGCTGAAGAAGTGCTTCATCGAGAAGAACACCGTACTGGAATCGCCGACGCTCGATTCGGTGCCGGGCGAAACGAATGGCGAACGTATGCCGAGCAGATCGGTCAGCACCGAAGTGTTCAGCGTCGTGCGTAGCGGCTGGCTGCTGTCGAGCGTGAGGACGTGGCCGTAGCCGAGCTGGATAAGGTTATCGCCGGCCTGTTGCGCATAGGCGCCGCCGCAGCCGGCCAGGCTGAATGCGGCCGCAAAAAACCTAAGCCTCATTGTCATCAGATATCACTCGGTCCTCTTTCAAGCGCTTAGTGGCCGCTTCAATAATCGCCATAGAAAGAGCGCACAGTGTTGCAAAAGTTCGGCGCCTGCGATGGCTCGAGCGCTACTGCCTCATCTCCGGCACCGATTAGAATCTCTTCTGTGAACGCCTCCGCATCGAAAGTCCCCTTGGCCGCGCCGCCGCTGACGCGCTATGCCGCCGTATCGGTCGGTGTGGCGCTGCTGGTGCTGGCGCTGAAGTTTTACGCGTGGTGGGCCACCGGATCGGTGGGACTGTTATCGGACGCGCTGGAGACGCTGACCAACCTTGGCGGCGCGGCGATGGCCTTGCTGATGCTGCGACTCGCCGCGCAGCCGCCGGACGACGAACACGCCTACGGCCACACCAAGGCGGAGTATTTCTCCAGCGGCTTCGAGGGCATGCTGATCTTCGTCGCCGCGGCAGCGATCGCGGTCGCTGCCGTATCGCGCATGCTGGCGCCGCAGGCGCTGCAGCAACCCGCGATCGGACTGGTCGTCGCCGCCGTCGCCACCGTGCTGAATTTCGCGCTGGCGCGCTGGCTGGCGCGTGCGGCGCGGCGTTATCGCTCGATCACGCTCGATGCCGACGCGCGTCATCTGATGGCGGACGTGTGGACCACGCTCGGCGTCATCGTCGGTGTGGTGCTGGTGACTTTGACCGGCTGGCTGTGGCTCGATCCGCTGATCGCGCTGGCGGTAGCGCTGCAGGTGCTGTGGGCCGGCTTCGGCCTGATCCGCGAATCCGCGATGGGCTTGATGGATGCCGCCTGGCCGCCGGAAGAGCAGCAGATTCTGCACGAGGTGTTGCAGCAGTTCCGCGACGAAGGCGCACCCGGCGACGTCGAGTTCCACGCAGTGCGCACGCGCGTTTCGGCAGCGCGGCGCTTCGTCAATTTTCACGTACTGGTGCCGGGCCACTGGTCGGTCAAGCGCGGCCACGATCTGGTCGAGCGTGTCGAAGATCGTTTGGCGCAACGCTTGCCGATGGTCACGGCGTTCACCCATCTCGAGCCCTCCGACGATCCCGCTTCGTACGAGGATTTCGATCTCGATCGGCCAGTGGTGCGCAACGAGGACGCTGCGGAATAGCCCGCGCGCGATCGGGTATTACGTCGCAACGAGCTCACTCAAAGGCGTAGGCTAGGAACCGTTATCAGGGTGCAAGCCGGTTGGGGCGGCAACGGAGCAAACCGAGGATGAAGCAGTTGAGCGGCCTGGATTCGGCCTTTTTGAATCTGGAGACGGCCGATGCACCGATGCATGTCGGCTGCGTCAGCGTGTTGGATCTGAAACGCGCGCCGGCCAATTTCGGTTTCGCAGCAGTGCGTGCACGCATTGCCGAACGCCTGTATCTGTTACCGATCCTGCGCCGACGTCTGGTGACGATGCCGCTGAACCTGATCCCGGCGTTCTGGATCGACGATCCGGACTTTCGCCTCGGCGATCACGTCCAGCGGCTCACGTTGAAAGCGCCGGGACGCGATCGGCAACTCGCCGAGCTGGTTGCCGAGTTGATCTCGAAACCGCTGGATCGCAGTCGCCCGCTGTGGGCGTTCTACTACGTCGAAGGTCTGTCGCGGCAGCGCGTCGCCTGCATTTCGCTGATCCATCATGCCTGCAGCGATGGCATTGCCAGCGCGCAGCTGCTCGGCAAATTGCTCGATCTGACGCCGCACGCGGTAACGCCGGCCGATCCTGGCATTCCCGCGGACATGGATGAAGTGCCGCTGGCGATCGACCGCTTGCTGTTTACCGCACGCGAATTGTGGCGGCGCCAACGTGCCCTGGTGCAGGTGGTGCGCGAAAACGCAGCACTCGCCTGGCAGCTGACCCGGCCATTTTTCGGCAGCGGCGAAACCACTTCGATGGAACTGCCGGGCGAGGAATCGAGCGCGGGTCGACTGCGCCCGGCGCCGCGCACACGCTTCAACGCCACCATCGACGCCAATCGTTCCTATGCCTGCAGATCGCTGTCGCTGGCGCGGATGAAGGCGATTAAGAAGGCTTTGCACATCACCGTCAACGACGTGCTGCTGGCCGTCTGCGCCGGTGCGCTGCGCGCCTATCTGCTGGAAAAAAACGAGTTGCCGGAGCGGCCGCTGACCGCGGCCGTGCCGGTGTCGGTGCGCGCGCGCGCGCAGCGCGGCGAGGGCGGCAATCGGCTGACCATGCTGAGCGCCGACCTGCCGACGCACCTGGCCGACCCGCTGGCCCGCGCCGCGGCGATCGCGCTCGGTACGGCGCACCTGAAGACCTCGCACCGTGCGGTGCCGGCGAAGACGCTGATGGACTGGATGGAACTGCCGGCACCGGCTTTGATGGGCAGCGCCGCGCGGCTCTACGAAAGCTTCGTCAATCGCGACCTGCTGCACCCGCCGTTCAACCTGGTGATTTCCAACGTGCCGGGACCGCCGGTGCCCTTGTATCTGGCCGGTGCGCCGCTGCTGGCGAATTACCCGATCAGCATTCCGTATCACGGCCTCGCGTTCAACCTTACGGTGCTGAGCTATTGCGATCAGCTCGATGTCGGCCTCACCGCACACCGCGGCACCGTGCCGGACATCGAACATCTGATGGATCTGCTTGAGGGTTCACTGCAGGAGCTGGCGACGGCAGCAAATGTGGTGGAGCAGCCCAAACGTTTGCGCCGACAAATGCGGACCGCGCGCTAGGGAACCTCTGAATAAGCTGCTGCGCTCGGCATCTCGCGCGAATCCGGTGCTCGGAATCCTCACATACTCCTATGTATGCTGCGGTTCCTCCGCTCCGGGTTCGCACGACCTGCCTTCGCTCGCGACGCTTCTTCAGAGGTTCCCTAAGGTGTGTTTGCCGTTCAATGATTGGCCATCGATGGCGACCGCTAGATAGACAAGGAATACATGCGCCCGGCAACCATCGACTACGAATACGAGATCGTCTGTGTCGATACCGAGCAGCATCGCGCCGGTCTCGCCTGCTGCTATCTGCTGCGCAGCGGCGATGCATATGCCTTCATCGACTGCGGCACGTCCTTGTCGGTACCGGGCTTGCTGGACGTGCTGCGGCAGCGCGGCATCGCACGCGAGCAGGTTGCGTATGTCATTCCTACGCATGTGCATCTGGATCATGCCGGCGGCGCGGGTTTAATGCTGCGTGAGTTGCCGAATGCGCAGCTGGTGATCCATCCGCGCGGCGCGCGCCACATGCGCGATCCGTCCAAGCTGATCAACAGCGCCAGCGTGGTGTATGGCGCTGAAAATATGACGGCGCTGTACGGCGAAATCCTGCCGGTGCCGCAGGCGCGCGTGCTGGTCGCCGACGATAATTTCACGCTCGACTTCAACGGCCGCGAACTGCTGTTCATCGATGCGCCCGGCCATGCGCGCCATCATTTCGCGGTGTGGGATGCGCGCAGCCGCGGCTGGTTCACCGGCGATGTGTTCGGTCTGTCCTACCGCGAATTCGATGGCCCACAAGGCGCGTTTCTGTTCCCGACCACGACGCCGGTGCAGTTCCAGCCCGAGGCCTGGTTGACCACGCTGGAGCGCCTGCTGGCGACGCATCCAGCCTGGGCGTATCTGACGCACTACGGCCGCGTCGGCAATATCGCCAAGCTGGCGGGCGATCTGCGCCGCGGACTCGCCGACTACCAGCGGCTCGCGCGTGCGCAAGCGCAATCGCCGCAGCGGCATGCGGCGATCAAGCAGGCGCTAATGCAGCTGGCACTGCAGGAAGTCGCCGCGCTGCAGGCGCCGGTAACGCCCGCGCAGGCGCGTGAACTGCTGGCCTTCGATATGGAACTGAACACGCAAGGCCTGGAAGTCTGGCTCGACCGGAAATAGGCATACTGATCGCAGCACAATAGGAGCGGCACCGATGAGCAGACTGAACGTGTGGCTGGTGCAGTTCTGGCGCAGCAATCGTGCGCTGCTGATTTTCCTGCCGTTGATGTTCGGCTTCCGTTCCGCGATCGCCGATTGGATGGTGGTGCCGAGCGGTTCGATGAATCCGACGCTGATGGAAGGCGATCGCATCTGGGTGCACAAGCTGGAGTTCGGCCTGCGCGTGCCGTTCACGCTGATCCGCCTGACCGACGGCGAGCTGCCGCAGCGCGGCGACATCGTCGTGTTCGAGTCGCCGGCCAACGGCAAGACGCTGGTGAAGCGGCTGATCGGTCTGCCCGGTGATCGCATCGCGATGCGCGACGAACAGCTTTACATCAATGGCGTGAAGGCGAGCTACGCGCCGCTCGGTGACGACACCGCGCCCGGCATGGTCGCGGAATTCACCGCGGTGCCGCACCAACTCGAGCGCGAGCAGCTCGGGCAACTCGATCATGCGGTGATGTTCCTGCCCGAGCGCGGCGCGCTGCGTTCGTTCGCACCGGTCGATGTGCCGGCCGGACAATACCTGATGCTGGGCGACAATCGCGATGACTCGGCCGATTCGCGTTTCATCGGTCTGGTGCCGCGACGTTTGCTGCTCGGCCGTGCGACGTGCGTCGTCGTGTCCTTGAATCCGGAACATTACTATCTGCCGCGCACGCAGCGCACGCTCGCGCAGCTGCACTGAAGCCCGATCAAGGCCCGATCAAGGCTTGGTGATGCGGTAAGGAGACTGAACCATGAATCCAGCACAGACTGACGCCGCTATCCAAACGCATTACCGCGCCTGCAATCTGTGCGAGGCGATCTGCGGTCTCGAAATTCGCGTGCGCGGCAACGAGATCCTGTCGATCCGCGGCGACGAAGCCGATCCGCTATCGCGCGGCCACATCTGCCCGAAAGCGATCGCGCTGAAAGACATCCACGAAGACCCGAACCGTCTGCGCACGCCGCTGCGCCGTACCGCGAGCGGTTGGGAGGAAATCGGCTGGGACGAAGCGCTCGACTACGCCGCCGATCGACTAGTCGAAGTCCAGCGCGCGCATGGCGGCGATGCGATCGCCAGCTATCTGGGCAATCCCACCGTGCACAACTACGGCTCGATGACGCATGCGCCGCGGCTGCTGCAGACGCTGAAATCGCGCACGCGCTTTTCGGCGACCTCGGTCGATCAGCTGCCGCATCAGCTGCTCGCCTATTGGATGTACGGCCACCAGTTGCTGGTGCCGATCGCCGACATCGATCGCAGTCATTATTTCCTGGTGCTCGGCGCCAACCCGATGGCTTCCAACGGCAGCCTGATGACGGTGCCGGACTTCCGCAATCGCCTGAAAGCGCTGCAGGCGCGCGGCGGCAAGATGGTGGTGCTCGATCCACGTCGCAGCGAGACCGCCGAAGTCGCCGACGAGCATCATTTCGTGCATCCGGGCACCGATGCCGCCTTCATGCTGGGGCTGCTGAAAGTCGTTTTCGACGAGCAGCTGACGCGGCTCGATCGGCTCGGCGCGTTCAGCGACGGTATCGACGCCGCCGCCGCTGCGATCACTGCATTCGATCTCGACGTGCTGGCCGCGCATTGCGGCGTGCACGCGGCCATCATCCGCCGCATCGCACGCGAGTTTGCCGCTGCGGAGGGCGCGGCAGCCTATGGACGCATGGGCGTATCGACGCAGCAATTCGGCACGCTGACGCAGTGGCTGATCCAGCTGCTCAACATCGTCACCGGCAACCTGGACCGTGCCGGTGGCACCATGTTCGCGCGCATGGCGGTCGATCTGGTCGATTCGCCGGTGTCGCGCCCCGGCCACTTTGGCAAATGGAAGAGCCGCGTGCGCGGCTTGCCCGAATTCGCCGGCGAACTGCCGGTCGCGGCACTCGCCGAGGAAATCCTGACGCCGCCCGCGAGCGCCGACAGCACCAACATCCGCGCGCTGATCACCAGCGCCGGCAATCCGGTGCTGTCGACGCCGAACGGTGCGCAGCTCGACCGCGCGCTGTCGGGTCTGGATTTCATGCTGTCGGTCGATCTGTATCTGAACGAGACCACGCGTCATGCGCATCTGATCCTGCCACCGACCGCAGCGCTCGAACACGATCACTACGATCTGATCTTCCACGTGTTCGCCGTGCGCAACACCACGCGCTACAGCGAAGCGCTGTTCGACAAGCCGGCCGGCACGCTGCACGACTGGGAAATTTTCGAAGGCCTCGGCGCGCGCGTTGCAGCAAGGCTCGGGCTCAAGCGCGACGCGTTTCCGCAGCCGCATCAGATCATCGACATGGGCCTGCGCAGCGGACCTTACGGCGCGATGCGCAAGCATCCGGCCGCGCTGACGCTGAAAAAACTGCAGGAAAATCCGCACGGCATCGATCTGGGTGCGATGGAACCCTGTCTGCCACAGCGGCTGGCCCACAAGGACCGGCGCATCCAATGCACACCGCCGGAACTGCTCGTCGAACTGCAGCATTTCGGCCAGCAACTGGGTGCGCCGGATGTCGGCACGCCGCTGAAGCTGATCGGACGGCGTCACCTGCGCAGCAACAACTCCTGGATGCACAACTTCCAGCGCCTGGTGAAAGGTCCCGTGCGCACGCAATTGCTGATGCATCCGGCCGATCTGGCTTTGCGCGGGCTCAGTGACGGTGCGCGCGTGGAAGTGCGCTCGCGCGTCGGCCGTGTCGTCGTCGAAGTCAGTGCCAGCGACGAGATGATGCGGGGTGTCGTCAGCCTGCCGCACGGCTGGGGGCATGATCGCGATGGCACGCGGCTCGATATCGCGCAGGCGCATGCCGGCGTCAGCAACAATGATCTGACCGACGAGAACTTTCTCGATGCAGTGTCCGGCAACGCTGCATTGAATGGCGTACCGGTGACAGTGGAGGCGATCGCCTAAGGCGCAACGCTCGCACCTGTGAGTTCGCGGGCTCGCTTGGGTCGTGCTCAATATGCGAGCGGCGTGTATGGCGGCGTTAAACTAGCGCGGTGTTCGCATCTCCCCAGGGCTCGAAATCGCTGTTGCTGACCGCGCTGGCGTTGGCCTGCGCACTGCTGTCCGGCTGCTCGACGGTGTCCTACTACAGCCAGCTCGCGCGCGGTGAATACCAGCTGCTGGACGCACGCCGGCCGATCGCCGAGGTACTGGCCGATCCCAAGGCCGATCCGGCGCTGAAACAGCGCCTGCAGCTGGCGCAGACCGCGCGCGCGTTTGCATCGGATACGCTGAAGCTGCCGCGCAACGGCAGCTATACGCTGTACGCCGATCTCGGCCGATCGAGCGCGATGTGGAACGTCTTTGCGACGCCGGAATTTTCGCTGGCCGCGGTGACGCATTGTTTCCCGATTGCCGGCTGCGTGGCTTATCGCGGGTATTACTCGCGCGAGGCGGCGCAGGCCGAAGCGCTACGTTTGAAAGCGACGGGAGACGACACGGCGATTGGTGGCGTGCCGGCCTATTCCACGCTCGGCTGGTTCGATGATCCGATCCTCAACACGATGATGGGTTGGAACGACGATCGACTGCACAGCAGCATCTTTCACGAGCTGGCACATCAGCAGCTGTACGTGAAGGGCGATACTGCGTTCAACGAATCCTTCGCGACGTTCGTCGAGCAGGAAGGGCTGCGGCAATGGCGCACCGCGCGCGGCCTGCCGCCGCAGGCAGGCGTCGCCGACGCGCGCGAGCAGCAATTCACACGGTTGATTCTCGCTGTGCGCGAGCGGCTGGCGAAGCTCTACGCGAGCGGCTTGCCAGTGGCCGACATGCGCGCCGCCAAGCAAGCCGAGATCGCGCGCCTGCGCGCCGACTATCGCGCGCTGCGCGACACGCAGTGGCAGGGCTACAGCGGTTACGACGCCTGGGTCAACGCCGACATCAACAATGCGCGCCTGCTGCCATTCGGGCTCTATCACGGCTGGGTTCCAGCATTTACAGCACTCTATTCGCAGCAGCACAAGGACTGGGCTGGGTTCTTCGCGGCCGCGAAAGTGCTGGCCAGAAAAACACCGACGCAGCGTCAACAAGCATTGGAGCAGCTGAGCAAGTCCGGCGAAGCGCGGGTGCAGACATGACGCGCATTTATGTCGAGCAGGGACTGGCGCTGGGTGCCGAGTTGAATCTGCCGGAGGCCGCAGCACATCACCTTGTGCAAGTGCTGCGCGTCCGCGTTGGCGAAATGCTGACCTTGTTCGACGGTCGCGGCGGCGAATATGCCGCCGAGATCGTCGCCTGCGAGCGGCGTCGCGTCGGCGTGCGCGTGCAGCGGCGGATCGATATCGATCGTGAATCCAAGCTCAGGTTGACGCTGGCGCAGTGTGTTTCCAAAGGCGAACGCATGGATTACACGCTGCAGAAAGCGGTGGAGCTGGGCGTATCTGCGCTGGTGCCGCTGCTGTCCTCGCGCAGCGTCGTCAAGCTCGATGCGGAGCGCTGGGAAAAGAAGCTGGAGCATTGGCGTGGCGTCATCGTGTCGGCCTGCGAACAATCGGGTCGCACCCGCGTGCCGACGCTGGCCCAGGTCGAGAAACTGGAAAGCTGGGCCGCTGCCGGTGCAGCGCATTCAGGTCTGCGCCTGGTGCTGGCGCCGGGCGCCAGTACGACGTTGAAAAGCCTGTCGCCGGCGCAGCACATCACATTGCTTGCCGGGCCCGAAGGCGGCCTCAGCGAAGACGAGATCGCGCTCGTCGTGCGCCACGGTTTCACCGCACTGAGCCTGGGGCCGCGCGTGCTGCGCACCGAGACGGCCGGTGTCGCTGCACTTGCCGCGCTGCAGGCATTATCCGGCGATCTCGGCTAACCTTTAAGCATGCTCATCCGTAATGCAGTGCTGGTCAACGAGGGGCGCCGCTTCGAGTCGGACGTATTGATTCGAGGCGAGCGCATCGAACGCATCGCGCCGCAGATCGCCGCGCCTGCCGGAGTCGAAGTGATCGACGCCGGCGGCCGGCTGCTGCTGCCGGGTCTGATCGACGACCAGGTGCATTTCCGCGAGCCGGGCCTGACCGCGAAGGGCGATCTCGCCACCGAGTCGGCTGCGGCGGTCGCCGGTGGCATCACCAGCTTCATGGACATGCCGAACGTCAATCCGCAGACGGTGACGCGCGCTGCATTGGCGGCGAAGTACGAGCTCGCGCAAGGGCGCTGCCATGCGAACTACGCGTTCTACATGGGCACCACCAACGATAATCTCGCTGAGCTCGAAGCACTGCAGAAAGGCGAGGCCTGCGCGATCAAGATTTTCATGGGTGCTTCGACCGGCAATATGCTGGTCGACAACCCCGAGACGCTCGACAAGATTTTCGCGCGCGCGCCGACGATGATCGTCACGCACTGCGAAGACACGCCGATGATCAAGCTCGCCGAAGACGCGGCGCGCGCCAAGTACGGCGAGGACGTGCCGTTCTCCGAGCATCCGCATATCCGTTCCGCGGCAGCCTGCTACAAGTCGACTGAACTGGCCGTGGGTCTCGCGCGCAAGCACGGCACGCGGCTGCACGTGCTGCATATGACCAGCGCCAGCGAACTGGGATTCTTTGCGCCGGGGCCGGCCGACAAGAAGCAGATTTCGGTGGAGGCCTGCGTGCATCACCTGTACTTCGACGAATCGCGCTACGCCGATCTCGGCGCTTGGCTGAAGTGCAATCCGGCGGTGAAAAGCGCGGCCGATCGGCAGGCGCTGGTCGCCGCGGTGCGCGACGGCGTGATCGACATCATCGCCACCGATCACGCGCCGCATACGCGCGCCGAGAAAGCGCAGAGCTATTTCAAAGCACCTTCGGGTTTGCCGCTGGTGCAACATGCATTGCTCGCGCTGCTGGAGTTGGAAGCGCGCGGCGAACTCGGTCTGGAGATCATCGTGCAGCGCGCCTGCCACGCGCCGGCGCTACGCTTCGGCGTGCGTGAGCGCGGCTTCCTGCGCGAAGGCTATTACGCCGATCTGGTACTGGTCGATCCCCAAGCAGGCACGACAGTGACGCCGGAATCGGTGCGCTACAAATGCGGCTGGAGCCCGTTCGAAAGCCATCGTTTCGGCGCGCGCGTCGACGCCACCTGGGTCAATGGCGCCCTGGCGTATCGCGAGGGTGAAGTCGCGCCGCAGGTTTATGGACAGCGCCTCGCCTTTGTCTGAACTGCCGACCGTCGCGGACGTCGCCAGCGCCGCCACCCGTATCGCGCCCTATGTTTTGCGCACGCCGATTCTGCGTGCCGACGAACTCGATGCCTACGCTGGCTGCGTGTTGTTGTTCAAATGCGAAAACCTGCAACGCGGCGGTGCGTTCAAGTTGCGCGGTGCAATGAATGCAGTGTGGAGTCTCAGCGACGCCGAAGCGGCGCATGGCGTGGCCACACATTCATCGGGTAATCACGGCGCGGCGCTGGCGCGCGCGGCGCGTGCACGCGGCATTCCCTGTCATGTGGTCGTGCCGGTCGGCGCGGTCGCATCGAAGCTGCGCAATATCGAAGAGCAGGGTGCGGTCCTGCATCGCTGCGCACCGACGCTGGCCGCGCGCGAAGCCGCCTTGGTCAAAGTGCTGGCGAGTACCGGTGCCACGCCGATTCATCCTTACGACGATGCGCGGGTGATCGCGGGCCAAGGCACCGCTGCGCGCGAATTGCTGGAAGAGCAGCCGCTGCTGGATGTCATCATCGCGCCGATCGGCGGCGGCGGCTTGATCGGCGGCACTGCGCTGGTGGCGCGCGCGCACCCGCATCCGCTGCGCGTGATCGCCGCCGAACCGGCCGGCGCCGACGATGCGGCGCGCTCGTTCCGTGCCGGCCAGAGATTCACCGACGGCCCGCGCGAAACCATCGCCGATGGTCTGCGCGGCAGTCTCGGCGTGCGTAATTTCGCGCTGCTGCACGCTTATGTCGACATGGTCTGGACCGTCGACGAAGCGGCGATCATCGCTGCGACACGCTTGCTGTGGGAACGTTTGCGCGTGATCGTCGAACCCTCCAGCGCGGTGCCGCTGGCGGCGCTGTTGCAGCATCGCGACCAGATCGCCGGACTGCGCGTCGGCGTCATTCTGAGCGGCGGCAATGTCGATCTCGACGATCTGCCTTGGGTGAGGAAGTGAGCAAGCTCCCGGTCGACGACGCGCATCGCTGCGCCTGGGCACAGAGCACGCCGCTGATGCGCGAATACCACGACCGCGAATGGGGCGTGCCGCAGCACGACGATCGCGTGCTGTTCGAATTCCTGATTCTGGAAGGTGCACAGGCGGGCTTGAGCTGGCGCACGATCCTGCAGCGCCGCGAAGGCTATCGCCGCGCGTTCCACAACTTCGATGCGAAGAAGATCGCGCGCTACACCGACGCTGACCGCGCGCGCCTGATGGCCGATGCCGGCATCATCCGCAACCGCCTGAAGATCGATGCGGCGATCGGCAATGCCAAAGCCTATCTGGCGTTGTGCAAGACGCATGGCAGTCTCGACGCGTGGTTGTGGGCGCACGTCGACGGCGTGCCGCTGGTCAATCAGCACAAGGGCATGGGCGAGGTGCCGGCGCGCACCGAGCTATCCGATCGCATCAGCAAGGAATTACTGGCACTTGGTTTCAAGTTCGTCGGCAGCACCATCATGTACGCCTATCTGCAGGCGGTCGGCGTGGTCAACGATCATTGGGTCGGCTGCTACCGGCACGCCGAGTTGGGCGGTGCCTCCAAGCGCAGGGCGTCGCGAAAAAGCTGAGCAGTCTCAGTTGGTCGAGCGCCAGCGCGTGCCTTGCGCGGAATCCTCGATCAAAATGCCTTGCGCCTTCAGCGCATCGCGAATGCGATCGGCTTCGGCGAAGTTGCGTACCTTCTTGGCTTCCGCGCGTTGTGCCACCAGCGTGTCGATCTCGTCGTTCGATACCGACGATGCTGCGGTCGAGTGACTGAACCAGGCCGCCGGATCTTGCTGCAGCAAGCCGAGCAACTCACCGCCGTCGAGCAGCTGTGCGCGCAGCCGGGCTTTGTCTTCGACCGTCTCCGCCTTGTTCAGGCTGCGCGCGAGTTCGAACAACTCGGCCAAGGCAGCCGGCGTGTTGATGTCGTCCTCGAGCGCGGCAATGAAGGCTTGCGGCGCTTTGAAAGTCGTAGCGGGTGCAACGTCGGCGGTATCGCGCAGCGCGCCGTAGAGGCGATCGAGCTTGCGCCGCGCATCGGCGATCGCTTCATCGTTCCAGTCCAGCGGCTGGCGGTAATGGCCGGTCAGCAGCGCCAGCCGCACCGCTTCGCCCGGCGCTACTTTAAGAATTTCGCGCACCAGCAGCACGTTGCCGATCGACTTCGACATCTTCTCGCTGTCCATCGTCAGGAAGCCGTTGTGCAGCCAGTAGCGCGCAAACACCGCACCGCCGTGCGCACAGGTGGATTGCGCGCGCTCATTTTCGTGGTGCGGAAAAATCAGGTCGTGGCCGCCGCCATGGATGTCGATGGTGTCGCCGAGCAGCGCTTCGGCCATCGCCGAGCATTCGATGTGCCAGCCGGGGCGGCCGCGGCCGCATCCCCAAGACGGGGGCGAGTCCCAGCCCGGCAGTTCCGGCGGCGACGGTTTCCACAGCACGAAGTCGCCGGGGTCTTTCTTGTAGGGTGCGACTTCGACGCGCGCACCGGCCAGCAGTTCGCGCGGATCGCGCCTGGACAGCTGCCCGTAATCCGGATAACTCGGTACGCTGAACAGCACGTGGTTTTCGGCCGCGTAAGCGTGGCCCGAGGCGATCAGCCGCTCGATCATCGCGATGATCTGCGGGATGTGTTCGGTTACGCGCGGCTCAAAGTCCGCTGGCGCGACGCCGAGCGCAGCCAGGTCTTCGTGATAGGCCGCGACATAGCGTGAGGTGATGACGCCGATTTCAACGCTCTCCCTGGCCGCAGCGGCATTGATCTTGTCGTCGATGTCGGTGATGTTGCGGGCATAATCGACGCGCGGATACTGGCGCCGCAGCAGCCGCGCCAGCACGTCGAACACCACCGCCGGCCGCGCATTGCCGATGTGCGCGTAGGAATACACCGTCGGCCCGCAGACGTACATCGTGATCCGCTGCGGATCTTGCGGGACGAACAGTTCCTTGCGGCCGGTGGCCGTGTTGTGCAGCTGCATCGCGGTGTCCAGAGTTGGGCGGCTCGAAAAGCCGCGCGAAGGATACCGCGAAGCCGGCCAATTCCGTAGAAGCCGCGCGCTGCGCGGAGCTCAGCGCAACTGCGAACCGAGTTACAGAATGCGTGCCAATATCGCGCCGAGCATCACGCCGGCGATGAAAGCGAGGGCCGAATACTTGTAACGCCGCTTCAGGCGAGTCTGGCCAAGGGTGTGGTCGTAATAGGTCAACATTTTCAATCTCGTGCTCGGGCAACAGGCCCGCCCGGGAAGGGATATTCCGAGGCTGCAGCGCCGGCCGATGTTGCGCTGCACTATAGTGCGCCAAAATACGCGCTTGCGCTCGATCAATCTTCATGATGCCCTTACTAAATTGCTGAGGTTTCGCATGACGCTGCAGACTTGGCTCGCGTTTCTGCTGGCTGCCTGGCTGATCTGCCTGTCGCCGGGACCGGGCGTGCTGTCCTCGGTGACGGCGGGCATGCGCTTCGGCTTCCGCCCGGGCTTCTGGAATATTGCCGGCCTACAGCTGGGCGCGCTGGTGGTATTGGCCGTGGTGGGCGTCGGCATGGGCGCACTGCTGGCGACGTCGGTGACCGCGTTCACGTTGATCAAGTGGTGCGGTGCGCTTTACCTGGTGTTCCTCGGCATTCAGCAATGGCGCGCGCCGGCAACGCCGCTGACACCGGAAAACGCTGCGCTGCCAACCCGGGCCACGCGCGGTGCGCTGGTGTTGCGCGGATTCCTGGTCAACGTCAGCAATCCCAAGGGCATCCTGTTCACCGCCGCGGTGCTGCCGCAGTTCATCGATGCGCATGCGCCGCAGTGGCCGCAATACCTGACCGTGGTGGCGACGATGCTGCCGGTGGACGTGATCTGCATGACCGGCTACATGGTGCTGGGCGTGCGCGCGCTGCGCCTGCTGCGTAATCGGGAAGCGATCCGCTGGAGCAACCGCGGCTTCGGCAGCCTGTTCATCGGCGCCGGTGTCGCGCTGGCCGCGTTCAAGCGCAGCGCATAAGATCGTCGCGATGAAACGATTCAGCAACCGCTATGCCAGCCCGCGCCACGGCGGCAGCGAAGCTTTCAAATGGATGCTCGAATTCAGCCGCCAGAAATGGACGCCGGTCGAGTTTCCGCTGGCCGACAACGACCCCGAATGGCTCGCCTCGAACCGCAGTACGGCCAGCCTGACCTGGATCGGACACGCCAGCTTCCTGCTGCAACTTGGCGGCCTCAACGTGCTGACCGATCCGCACTTCACCGCACGCGCGTCGCCGTTCTCGTTCGCCGGTCCGCGGCGTCTGGCGGCACCGGGCCTGCAGCTGCACGAATTGCCGTCGATCGATCTGGTGCTGATCTCACACAACCACTACGACCATCTGGATGAAGGCAGCGTGCGGCGTCTCGCTAGCGATCACCCGCAGGCGACGTTCGTTGTGCCGCTCGGTCTGGCCGCGTGGTTCAGGCAGCGGCATATCGAGCGCGTCGTCGAGCTGGCCTGGTGGGAGTCGGCGCCGATCGGTAGCGCTGCAGTCAGCTCGGTACCGGTGCAACACTTCTCCGGCCGTGGACTGCACGATCGCAACGCCACGCAGTGGTGTGGTCTGGTGCTCGAAGTCGCTGGCTACAAGGTTTTCTTCGCTGGCGACACCGGCTATTCAAAGGATTTTGCCGATATCGGCGCGCGCTTTGCGCCGTTCGATCTGGCGCTGTTGCCGATTGGTGCCTACGATCCGCGCTGGTTCATGGCGCCGGTCCATGTGAACCCTGAGGAAGCGGTGCAGATCCATCGCGACATCGGTAGCCGGCTGTCGGTGGCGATGCACTGGGGTACGTTCCGGCTGACGGCGGAAGCGCTCGACGAACCACCGCAACGCCTAATCGCAGCCTTGGCCGCAGCGGGCATCGAAGCACAGGATTTTCTGGTGTTCCGCCACGGCGAAACCCGCGTACTGCCGTTCGCCTAAGAATGGAGCGACCGCGACCGCGGCAATTGCCATCTGCGCGTCAGCGCCGCTGCGCGGTTCCGCGCTGCAGCGCCAGTCGGCGCCTGCAGGCGGTTGCGTGTAGGTCTTAGCGCGGCGGCGCTGTCGCCGCTCGATCTTCCTGTCGCGTGTCCTGCCGTTCCGCACGATTGCCCTGGCGGTCGCTCTGCCGCGCGGTCCTGTTGTCCTCACGCGTCGTCGTGCGGTTCGCACGCACGTCCTGCCGGGTGCCTGTGCGATTCGCGCGATTGTCCTCACGCGTCGTGGTGCGATCCGCGCGCGCGCCCTGGCGGGTATCTGTGCGCGCAGCGCGGTTGTCCTGCCGCGCAGCCTGACGTTCCGAAGAACGTTCTGCAGGCCTGGTGTCTGCGTGGGCGCTTGCGGCACCGAGCGTCAGCAAGGCCGAACCTAAAGCAATTGCGAGCAAATATCTGTTCATGACAGTCTCCTGAAAGGGGTGAGGCGTACCGGCGCATCTATTTGGTCTGGCATCCGGCGCCGAACGCAAAGATCGGCAGGGAACAGACCCTTATCAAGCGCTATCGTTCACCAGGCCTTCGAGCCCGGCGTCGCTGCGCTGCGCTGTTTTGCGGCGAAAGTTGAGATCGAGCGAGTGAAAGTCCTTGACCCCGCGCTTGCGGTCCTCGAAGAAAAACTTGAGGCCGTGATAGACCGTCGGAAAGGCGATTTTGTCCCAGGGAATTTCGTGCTCGTGCATCAGCACGGTTTCCGAGCTTTCGGGCGTCGGGTGATGGCGTGCCGACGTCATGCGTCCGCGATGCAGCATGTAGATCTGGCTGACATACGGCACGTTGATCACCGCGAACAGATCGCCGATCTCGACGCTGGCGCCGGTTTCTTCCATCGTTTCGCGCGCAGCGCCTTCGCCGCTGGTCTCGCCCATTTCCATGAACCCAGCCGGAAAGGTCCACAAGCCCAGCCGCGGTTCGATCGCGCGCTTGCACATCAGCACGCGACCGTCCTCCCATTCGGGGACGCAGCCGACGATGACTTTAGGGTTGTGGTAATGAACCGTACCGCAGGCTGAGCAGACGTGCCGCGGCAGATGATCGCCGGCGGGGGTGGTTAACTCGACCGATTGACCGCAAGTGCTGCAAAATTTCATGGTGCTGATTCCGGGCGCGGTTGTCGCAGTGCCGTCTCAATGTTCGGCTGATCAGACTAGCAGAGCCCTCGCAAACGGGCTGGATTTGCCACCGGAAATGGGTAATCATCGCAGCACAAGAACAGCAACAAACCGGTAGTCATTGGCGGATCGGCATTCCACACGGTCCAGAAACGGGGGAGACATGCATAAGCTCATTGTGATCATCCTGCTGTGCGCGATCGGCGGCACTGCGAACGCCCAGCTCACCGGCAGGAAGATCGGTGGCTCGGATACCGGCTCGGCCGATGCGGAAGGCGCCGCCGCAACGCTGGCGGTGGAAAGCCACAAGTTCTACGTCGGCGCGGAATATACCCAGTCGCGCTTGTCGGTGTCCGATTCCAGCAAGGCCGGCGGGATTCCCGAGGATGACTTCGACGGCCTTTTCGTCGATATCCGCGCCGGCTACCGCATCCTCAGCGCGCTCGGCCTCGAATTCCACTATGGCGTACCGGTCAGCGATACCGGCAGTTCCGGCGACATCAAGCAGAATCACTATTACGGTATCTTCGCGGTGCCGACCGCGACGCTGTTCGAGCGTTTCGAGCTCGGCTTCCCGGTCGGCTACACCTTTTCCAAAGTCAGCCATCGCGACGACGATGGCACGCGCGAGCACAAGACGCTCGACAGCGTCGCCTTCGGCATGAACATCGAAGTGCCGATCCGCCAGTTCTGGGATGTGCTGCCGGACGTGCGCGTCGTCGGTGGTGGCATGGTCTACGACCACAAATCATCGGCGCGCTACTACGGCTTCCACTACGGTCTGCGCTACGACTTCGGGTTTTAGCTGAGGCAACGGAGCGTAAACAATCAGCGACGGCTTGCGCTCTTTCGCAGGCATCCGCCGCACATGTTGCGGCGAGATCTGTTAAGCCTGCATCAAGCTTCGCTGCGTAAGCTGCTCGCAAGCTCGAAAGCAGCGGGGCCATAGCTCAACACAGAAGAGCGCGACTGGTTTATTTCAGTCGAGGTTGGGGTGCAAATCCCTGTGGCTCCACCAGCTCTGCCTAAATTTTCTGGTCCGTGTTGATGCGCAGACTCATGGCTTCTTGGTCGCGCTTGCCGCGATGAAGCCGGGTAATTTCGATGCTGCGTCCGTATGCGCAATCACGACTGCGGCGTCGACTGCTTCAGCAATCGCCTTTCTGCCGCTGCCGAGTTCGATCTTGCTGCGCAGGAAATTGGCCCACTGAAATTCAGCGAACGGGGGCGTGGTTTTGCGGTAACCGCCGGCCTTGCGTATCGCGCCGGCGAGACTGCGGTAAGGATCGTCAGTCAGCCCGGCGACAGTCTTCGGCAGCGCGGTGTAGCCACGCAACTTGCCCTGCGCATCGTACGGATAGACCCAGTGCTGACGTTCCATCTTCGTCCAGAATTCGGACAGCGTCGCCGCGGATAAATCGGCGACGATCGCGCACACCGCGTGATGGAAACCGCTGTCGAACAGCGCGCGTACCAGATGGTGGTGATCGATCAGATACAAGCCGCCGCCGGGTCCGCGCACCACCGGCACTGGGTGTGCGTCCAAGTACTCGTGACGTTTTTCCTTCGGCTCCTTGTCCAGCTCGGCGCTTTTCTCCGCGACTTCGAGCATGCCGACCGTCATCTGCGTCGGTCTCAGGTCTTCGATCGCAACTTTGAGTAAAGGCCCCTGAATCTGAAATGTCCCCAGATTTTCCGCGCTCATGACTTCAACAGGCATCAATCGTTCTTGTGTGCGGCATAGGCCGGCATTTTCAGAATGCGCGCTTCGATGATATGCAGCACGAAGTTGGTCAGCACCACGCCAAGCGCGAATGCGATCGCCAGCGGCACCAGTCCGACTGCGGCCAGCACGCCCACTGCGGACGAACACCATACCGTGGCTGCAGTATTGAGCCCGCGCACCGTCATGCCGTGGCGCAGGATCACGCCGGCGCACAGGAAGCCGATGCCGGAGACCACCTGCGCAGCAATGCGGGTCGGACTGTCGCCACTGGTCAGCGTGCCCGCCATCACGAAGCCGGCCGAGCCCAGCGCCACCAACGCATTGGTATGCAGACCTGCGGGGTTGTGCCGCAGCAGACGTTCGAGCCCGATCGCAGTACCCAACAGCAGCGCGAGCGACAGGTGCAGATACGGACTCCAATCGAGTGGCGTCATGGATTGTTTCGAACCGATAGACCAAGCATCAGTATCGCTCAAGCGCAGATGTTCGCCACGGCTCGACAAGATCGCGTCGTCACCAAGCTGCGCAAAGGTCCCCGGCACGGAGCATTCGCGGAAGGCAAGGCATAGCGCGCTCGCTAAACCGCGTTGATGTCCTTCCCTTCGAGCACCGGCTTGGGGTATCCCTGCCGTGCCACTTTGAGCATCGCGCGGCCGACGATTTCGGTGGTCGTTACCTGATTCGGCAACGTCGCGCGCAGCAGCGGCAGCAGCGGCGCGGTCAGCGTATACAGCACGCGATAGGCCTTGGTTTTCGAGCGAATGCCGTGCAGCGGTTGAATGCCGCCTGGACGGAACATGTAGGCAGCTGCGAATGGAAGCCGCAGCAGCGCGTTTTCGGTAGCGCCTTTCACGCGTGCCCACATCGTGCCACCGCGCTCGCTGCTGTCGGTGCCGGCGCCGGAAACGTAGATGAAGCACATCGCCGGATTGAGCCGCGCCAGCGTGCTCGCCGCCGCCAGCGTGAGGTCGTAGGTGATATGCCGATAAGCATCCTCGCGCATGCCGGCGGACGATACGCCGAGGCAGAAGAAGCAGGCGTCATAGCCCGACAGCTCGTGCTCGACCGCTGAATAATCGAACAGGTCCTCAAGTGTCAGCTGGCGCAGCTTCGGATGCGCCTGAGCCGTCGCCGTGCGGCCGATCGACAGCACGGCGTCGACGTCCGGATCCAACAGGCACTCACGCAATGCGCCTTGTCCGACCATGCCGGTCGCGCCAAACAGAATTACTTTCATGGTCGGTGGTTGTCGTGCACGACGTCGTCGCTCGATGGTCGAGGCCAGTGCGAAGTCTAAGGGTACGGTTTGGAAACGATCAATCGAGTTCTCGCGCGACGTCGGTCGATAAGTGGTTTCACCATTTATTCTGCATGGCCGGTGCGCGCGCGTCGCTGCGCTACGTGAGAGTCTTTCGCATTCGCACGCAGGGTCGACTCGGCGCACGCCAATGCGAGTAGCAGCGTGCAAATTCGCGCTCAGAACTGCGAAAGTTGCGCCTAAACGTGCATCCGACGCGAATCTGTCGGCGCAGTCCTTGATGCAAGGCATTTACCGGCATCAGATTTGGAATTAGTGTCTGCGCCGATGGACCTTACCTAGTCGCCCTCGCGGTATTAACCAAGGAAAAATGGCATGAACGGAAAGACTGATTTGTCGCGGCGCCGCCTTCTGAAGAATGTAGCGACGGGCGCCGTACTCCTCCCGCTTGCAGCCACTCAATTCGGCACAGCGTTTGCCGCGGACCCGCTGGTCACGCCCGACGATCCCACCGCGAAAGCGCTGAAGTATGTCGAGGATGCCAGCAAATTCTCCGGCGCCAAGCCGGGCAGCCATTGCGGCAATTGCTCGCTGTATCAGGGCGCTGCCGGATCGGCGCAGGGTGGCTGCGCGATCTTCCCGGGCAAGCAGGTGAAGGCGGCGGGACTCTGCGCATCGTGGGTGGCCAAAACTTAAGGCCGCTGGAGGGCGCGGTACGCGCCCTTCTTACTTGAATCGAGATCGCCGGAGCCCGCCTCTTTTCGTGACAACCGCGTGCCGGCCGAGCATTTGTCGTCGCGTTGGGTCGCGGATTCAGCGCTAAATCTCCATCTGCAGCTTCGCCAGCGACCTGCTTGAAAATCTGAATTCGCTTTAAGCGTCGCTTAATACTGCGCGCGTAAGTTCGCCACAATGCCCACTCTTTGGGACGACTGTGTCGAGCAAAACGTATCACCGCGCCACAGCGGACTTCGCTGTGTCTACGCGCACGGCCAAGCGAGTGCTGATCATCGAAATCGCCGGTCTGGGCGATCTGGTGCATTCTTTACCCGCGATGTGGGCGGTGCGCTGCGCTTATCCAGATGCGGAGTTGCACTGCCTGGCGCTAAAGAGTTATGCCGGCTTGTTGGACTTGGCGCCGTGGATCGATCGCGTGCTGCCGTATAGCCGCGGTCATCTGCACGCGTTCCGCTACCAGCTGAATGTTGCGCGCATGCTGCGCGCGCAGCACTACGATGTTGTCATCAATCTGGTCGGCTCGGACTATGCCTCTGCGGTGGGCTGGATCAGCGGTGCAAAACGGCGCCTGGTGCGCAAGCCGGGTGATCTCAAGCCGCGGTATGGCTGGCATGCGCTGAGTACCGATGTCGTCGAGCATCCATTCCGGCAGGAGCCGATGTACCTGCAGCGATGGAAATGCCTGGCACAGGCCGGACTCGAAACTGCAGCGCCCGAGTTTCGTCTCAACTGGCAACCGGATATTGCACGCACGCTTGGTCTGACTGAAACGAATCGGCCGCGCTACATCCACGTCAGTCCCTTCACGCGCGGCCTGCATAAACAGATGCCGCTGCCGCAGATGGTCGAGATGCTCACGCGTCTGCATCAGCAAACGCCGCAAACTCGATTGGTGATTTCATGTGCGTCGAATGCGCGCGAATGCCTTGCACTTGACGAACTCCTGGCGGCACTACCATTTGAGCCCTGGAAAAGTTTCAGCGGCACACTCGATATTCCGCAGCTATGCGCAGTGATTCAGAGTGCGGCCTTGCACTTGAGTGGCGATACCGGTTCGATGCACCTCGCGTGGCTAGTCGGCACCGCATCGGTCAGTTGGTTCTTGCACCCAGGCTCGATCATTCAATGGGCGCCGAGCGGGCCACAACATGCGACGGTCGTTATCGATGCGATGCAGGACCCCGCGATGGCTATCGCCGCAATCGTCGGGCAGGCGCTAGGGCTGCTCGGTATGGAACCGCCAGCGCCGCAATTGGCGCGGCCTTTGGAAGCTGATTGGCATCAGGGCGATGGTGCCGGATCCGGTGAGCTTGCCGGCGTATTCGTTTAGCAGCTGCGGAACCGCTGAATAAGCCGCTGCGTTCGGCGTCTTACGGGAGGGCTGTGCCCTTGTGGCTTGGCGAAGCAGTGCTTTGTTAGGCAAGCGCTCGCTGCACATGTCCTTGTAAGCGGCGGTTGCCGGGGGTCGTTCTCGCACGGCTGTCTTCGGTCGCGACGCTGGCGTGTCCGCCACCCAAAACCTTGGCGGCAACGCCAAGGTGAATCATTCCGCTACAGGCTCTAAGCTGCCCGCTTCGTCACCACCGAGGCGTGCCGTGTCTGCCGATCGCCAGTTCGACTTGATTCTATTTGGCGCCACCGGCTTCACCGGCGGCCTCACGGCGCAATATCTTGCGCGTCACGCACCGATCGGCGCCCGCTGGGCCTTGGCTGGGCGCAGTCGATCCAAGTTGGAGGGCGTGCGTGAGCGGCTCGCAGCGGAAAACCCGGCGCTCGCCGCGTTGCCGCTGTTGGAAGTCGACGCGGCGGACGCCGACGCCTTGCAAAAACTGGCGCAGTCGACGCGGGTGGTGGTGACGACGGTTGGTCCCTATATCCGCTACGGCGAACCGCTGGTTGCGGCCTGCGCGGCTGCGGGCACGCATTACGCCGACCTCACCGGTGAACCGGAGTTCGTCGATCTGATGTGGCTGCGTTACCAGCAGACCGCGCTCGCTAGCGGTGCACGCCTGGTGCATTGTTGTGGTTTCGACAGCATCCCGCACGACCTCGGCGTTTATTTCACCGTTCAACGTCTGCCGGCCGATGTGCCGTTAAAGGTCGAGGGCTATGTGAAGGTATCCGCCGAATTTTCCGGCGGCACCTACCACTCGGCGATCAATGCCTTCAGTCGTTTGCGCGAAACCGCCAAGCTGCATCGCGAGCGTCTGCGTCTGGAGGCGCGGCCGGCAGGACGACGCATCGGTTCGACGCCGCTGCGCATTCGCCACGACGCCCAGCTGAAAACCTGGTTGGTGCCATTTCCGAGCATCGATCCGGACATCGTGCGGCGTAGCGCCGCGGTGCTGGATCGCTATGGTCCGGATTTCCGCTACGGTCATTTCATCCAGGTGCGCAAGCTCAGCACGGTGATAGGGCTGCTCGGCGGGATCGGCACGCTGGTATCGCTGGCGCAATTCGCACCGACGCGACGCTGGCTGCTGGCGAAGAAAAATCCGGGCGACGGACCGACGCCACAACGCCGCGAGAAATCATGGTTTCGCGTGCGTTTCGTCGGCGAAGGCGGCGGCCAGCGCGTGGTCACCGAAGTCAGCGGTGGCGATCCCGGCTACAGCGAGACGTCGAAGATGTTGGCGGAGTCGGCGCTGTCGCTGGCGTTCGACGATCTGCCGCCACGTGCCGGGCAACTGACGCCGGCAGCGGCAATGGGCGATCACCTGCTGGCGCGTCTGCGAGGTGCCGGCATCCGGTTCGACGAGGTCAAAGAAATATGAGCGGAAAATTCTGCATTGCGCTCGGCGGGCTGTATGGATTTCTCGCAGTCGTACTGGGCGCCATCGGCGCGCATGCGCTGAAGGCGCACGCGACCGACGAAGTCATGGCGCTGTATCGCACCGCCAACAGCTACCACTTCTATCACGCGTTGGCGCTGGTCGGCGCCGGTGTAGTGGCGCAGTCGCGTGCATCGATCTGGTTGAAGATCTCGGGCGCGTGTTTCGCACTCGGCGTGTTGTTGTTTTGCGGCAGTCTCTACGCCTTGGCACTCGCCGGTGTGCATGCGACGCTGGCGCCGTTCGGCGGCGTGCTGCTGATGATCGGCTGGGTCACGCTGGCAGTCAGCGCCTTGAGGCCGTCGGCGCCGTAATCGTCGACCCGTATCGCAAAAAAAGCCCCGGGGCTTTCCCGGGGCTTTTTAATTCAGACCGCGTTTACTGCTGCTGCTGCTTGCGGCGCCGCGCGGCAAATGCCGCCAGGCCGGGCAGCAACAGCCAGAACGGCATGCCGCCGCCGCCGCTGATGGTGCCGCTGAGGGCGACCGTTGACGTGCCGCCTAATGTATTCGACGTGATCACCAGACTGCCAGACTTGCTCAGTGAGTCGAGCGACGTCGACATGCTGACCGACAAATTGCAGCTTGCGCCGGCTGCCAAAGATGCTGGGCAGTCGTTGCTCTGCTGAAATTCGCCGATGGTTGAAATGCCGCTGATGACCAGCGCACCCTCACCGGTGTTGGTCAGCGTTACGGCTTGCGCGGCGGTATACCCCGATTCGGTCTGACGCTTCTGGTTGAAGATCAGCGCCGGCGTCGAGAGCGTCGCGATCGGCGTTATCAACGCGAGTGCGGTGTCGGCCTGGATGAAGCCATAACCGGAATCGAAATCGACACCGTCCGCAGTCATGTCGATCGCTGATGCAGACAGGGCGGCGTAAATCGCATCGGGTGTGATCGTCGGCTGGGCCTGCAACAACAGCGCTGCCACGCCGGCCGCATGCGGAGCCGCTTCGGAGGTGCCGCGGAACAGGAAGGAATGCGCGGGGATGTTGCACGAGGGGTCGGTTCCGCCAATCACCGCAGCGCCGGTATCGCTACCGAAGAAGGTCGTGGCGCCGCCATCCGGCGCGACGAAATTCGGCTTCTGACGCGTGACCGGTGTCGCCAGCGCGACACCGTTGACGTCGAACAGAATTGGATCGCCACCGGAGGACGAGAACGCTTCGAGTTCGTACTTCGGATAAAGCGTGGCGCTGCACAGCGGCGTGTGGCGCCAGTAGGTCGCACCGATCGCCGCCGCGCCCGCAGCACCCGGATGTCCCTGGACCGTGCCGCTATAAGTCGCAAACGGATCGAGTGCCTGCGTGCCGAAGCCGTCGTCGGCGAAAATGATCTTCAGGTGATTCGGCGGCGGAGTGCCCCCGGCGAGACTGATCTGGAAACCGCCGAAATCGGTGCCGGGGGTCGCATACTGAACGCCGTTCCAAGCGTCCGAACCGACTACGGTGGGGCCGGAGCAGATTGCAAAGACGTCGCCGCTGTCGGGATCGGTTTCGGTCAGCACCACGCCGTTCTCGTCGGTCGCGCAGATATCGAGCGCGCTGGTCGCGCCACCGCTGTCGGGCGCGCCGGTCACGTACGGCTGATCCCACAGCAAAAGCGTGGTCAGGACGTACTGCGCTGGGAAGTACTGGATCGGCAGGAAGTTGCTGGTGCTGCCATCGCTGCCGGTGAAGGTCATGATTTTTTCACCTTCATTGGCAGTTCCAGGCGCACCGACGGTGCCGGAATCCTTCCACGTGCCTTCCCACGACTGCTGGGCGTTGTTGCCAGCGGACGAGAAGTAGGCGACGCCCTGCGCCTTAACCTGGTCGATCGCCTGCGCGACGATGCCGTCCTGGAATACCGGTTCATCGAAATAGCCGACGTCGTCGGTGATGACCTTGGCGCCCGCCGCCGCCAGCGCGAGAATGCCGTTGGCAAAATCGGCTTCGCCATTGAACGCGGTGTAGAACGCCAGTTTGCTGCCGGGCGCGATGTCGTAGATGACCTGCGCCATCGCGCGGCCTTCATCGGTGCCGCCAGCATTGGGATCGCAGGTCGTCGGATCAGCCTCGGTGCCGCCGTCTTCCGAGATGACGTTGACGTCGGCCGGCAGATCGCCGCTGGTGACGTCCGCTGCGTAGCCGTCCAGGCAATTGAAGCTATCCGATAGTACGCCGACGGTAACGCCGCTCCCGAGCAGGCCGGGGACCAGCGTCGACGCGCGGACCAAGTCGCTGCGCTGCGTATGGTCACCCTGGGTCACGACGCTGCCAGTATGCGTGTGCGCCAGCGAGGCGCGCATGAAATGCACGCCGCCGAGTGCCGCCGCATCGGTCAGATGATCGACCGGCAGCCAACCGGAAATCAGGTTCGAGAAAACCGAACTATTGCGCAGATCGAGCTTGGCCAGCTGTGCCTTAACAGCCGCTGGATTGCCTTTGACCGTGATGTCGACCAACACCGAAGGGGTTGCGCGCGGCACATCGCTGCGCAGACGCGCTTGCGGTGTCGACAACTTCATCGCCGCGGTGGTCGTCGCCTTGCCGGCTTGGCTCGATTGCTTGTAGAGCTTGTTCAGCGTCGCATCGAATTTAACTAGGCGCGCGTCGTTGCGATCTTTCCCGAGTACCGGTGCGCCCAAGACTTGCCGAAGAACTGGCTGAACAGCGGCCGAGGTGACGACCGGGCGTGCGGCAGATGCAAAGGCCAATGCGCTGAACGAACAGGCACAGGCGAACACCGCCAGTTTGCGTGTCAACTGATTCATGATGACTCCCTTAGTTCGGATGGGCCTGCGTCCCCTGCAAGCCGTACTCCCCATCTTTCACCCACTGGTGATGCGTGGTCAAGCAGATTGAGGCTTGCCCTAAGATGGTCGGCAATCGCCTGCGACATGAGCGATTGCGGTGCACTGGGGGAGTTCGTCCGCCAGTGCGTTGGGTGCACTGCAACAAAGGTGCTCGAAGAAAGTGATTTCAAACGCTGCGGGAATCAGCGCGCATGGTCGTGACGATCAATTTCGGTAGCCGATTTGCATTACGCACGGTCGTATTGCCTGCTTCCGCAGACTGTGCTCAATGTAGCTGCGATCTCAATGTCTGTTGCCTGAGCAGCGTCAGGTTGAAGCGCGCGAGCTGCGCCATCACCGCGAAGTTGAATTCGCCGCCGATCAGCAATGGTGCAGTAGCCGCGGCAACGACCAGGCTGCTGTGCGCGGTCAAGTCGTCGAGCGGATTGCCGAGCAGCGTGTTGCCGGCCGGATCACGCCGCAGCTGTTCGATAAATGCGAGCAGGGCCTTGATGCGCAGCAGGCTGTGATCCTGCAGGTCAACATCGTCGCCGATATGTGCGCGCAACTCGCGTTCGGCGACTTCCAGCGGATGTTCGTCGCGCGTGACGAGCGCACTGATACGGCCCTCGCGTGACAACGCGGCGACAGCGCGCTCGCCGGCTGCCGTCGCCGGTGTTTGCGCCGATTCGTTGAAACGCAGAAAGTAATCGTGAAACCGATCCGGACGAATGACCTGCACCGGTTCCGCGGCGTTTGCCTGCAGGTCGATCGCGCTGGCAGTGGCATCGAGATAAACCGCCAGCGAACGCAGTTCGATCAGACCGCGGCCGCCGAGCGTTTCGTCGCCGCTGCCGAGTCCTTGGTAGAGGCGCACGATGGCGCGTTCGATCGCCACTTCCGACGGCTCGCGTGCGCGCTCGGCGAGCGCGACGTAGTGACGCAGCCGCTCTGCGTGCGCGCGTAGCGCCGCTAGCTGCGCCTGCGCCCGTGGCAGTAGCTGCAGCAAGGCCGCCTCGATTGCGCTTGGCGAAGTCACTGCCGGCGGCGTTTCGTCGTCGCCGAAGACCAGCCGACCATGTGCATTCAAAGCCGCATGGACCAGCAGCAGCCATAAGGCACCGCGCGCGGCGCCGGCTGCGGCGGCATCGCGCAGTAAAGTGCCGGCTGCGATCACCGGCCTGCGGTCCTCGAACAACAGGCCGTCGAGATCGGCCAGCAATTGCTCGATCAACTGCTCGGCAAACTCGTGCGCTTGCGGTGCCGTGGCTGGGAGGGATGGTTCGGTCATCGTCGAAATGGAAAATGTAGCGAACCTGGCAGCGCAGGCGGCGCGGTTCAGATGAGATGTTTGCTGGCCAATTCCTGTTTGATAAACGCGTAGAAGATCGGTGCGGCGACCACGCCGGCCAGCCCGAACGCGGATTCCATCAACAGCATTGCCAGCAGGATTTCCCAGGCATGCGCCTGGATTCTGGAGCCGACGATGCGCGCGTTCAGAAAGTATTCGAGCTTGTGCACGCCCATCAGGAACGCCAGCGAGATCGCCGCGACCGGCAGCGACTCATTGAAGCTGACGATAACGATGATGCTGTTCGACACCAGATTGCCGAGAATTGGAATCAGTCCGGCGAAGAAGGTGATCGCGATCATGCTTTTGGTCAGCGGCAAGTGAACACCGGCGAGCGGCAGCGCGACGCCGAGATACATCCAGGTGAAGAACGTATTCAGCGTTGCGATCCAGGCTTGCGCCAGCACCACGCGGCGGAACGACGTCGCCAGGCGCGCTGCGTAGCCGCCGATTGCGAGCGACAGCGGACGCCGCGCGACATCGCCCGATTCACCACGCAGCGCCAGCAAGGCGCCCAACACCATGCCGACCAGAATGTGTGCCGAGACGCGCGCGGCCTTTTCGCCCGCGCCCTGCAGCGTGCTCGAATGCCGACGCAGCCAATCGACGATCGCGCGGCGCAGATCCTCGGCGTCGTTCGGCAGATAGTTGAGCAGTGCCGGCGGCAGATGCTCGCGCGAGTTATCGATGATTTCCGCGAGTTTCTGGAACAGTTCCGGCAGGCCGATGGACCCATGCCGCAACGCCGCCGCCGTGCCGAATACCGTTGCGGCGACCAGCAGGATCACCAGCACCGCAATCATGATCGCAGCCGCCTGCTTGGCGGCGCCGCTGCTGAAAATGCCGCGGCGTAGCCTTCCGGCCAAGGCATGCACCAGCTCGTGCACCAGCAGGCCGGCGATCAGCGCCGACAGCAACTTCAATTCGAACACCAGCAGCATTGCCAGCAGCACGCCGGCCCAAGAAATATAGTCGGCGGCCGTCAGGGGGACGACAGCGTCGTTGCTGGTGGGCACCAATGCGGTGCCGGTTGGGCCTGCATCGGCATCGGGCGTTCGATTCATGCGTCGCTGAAGTCGCTTGAGGTGAAGTGCATGATAGAGGTCTGCTGCGCGGCTGTCCCCGTCTGCCGCCGACGTCGGCCGATCGGCGACAATGGGCGATGCAGATCGGTCCCCATTCAATTTCGCCCACGCTGGTGCTGGCGCCAATGGCCGGCGTCACCGACCGCGCGTTCCGCACGCTTTGTCGCAAGCTCGGTGCAGGTCTCGCCGTGTCTGAAATGACGATCAGCGACGCGCGCTTTTGGAATACCGAGAAATCGCGCACGCGGATGGATCATCACGATGAGCCGGGCCCGATCTCGGTGCAGATCGCCGGTAACGACCCGACGCTGCTGGCGCAGGCGGCGCGTCACAACGTCGCGCTCGGCGCGCAGATCATCGACATCAACATGGGCTGCCCGGCAAAGAAAGTCTGCAAGGCCGACGCCGGCAGCGCCTTGATGCGCGACGAAGCCTTGGTCGAGCGCATCTGCCGCGCAGTCGTCGCAGCGGTATCAGTACCGGTGACGCTGAAGATTCGTACCGGCTGGTCGCGCGCAGAGCGCAATGCGCTGACGATCGCGCGCATCGCCGAAGATGCCGGCATCGCCGCCCTTGCGGTGCATGGACGTGCCCGCGACGATCATTTCAACGGTGCGGCTGAATACGAAACCATCGCTTCGATCAAACGCGCAGTGCGAATTCCGGTACTGGCGAACGGCGACGTCGATACACCACAGAAAGCGCGGCAAGTATTGGCGGAGACCGATGCGGATGGTCTGATGATCGGTCGCGCTGCGCTCGGGCGGCCGTGGATTTTCCGCGATATCGCGCATTACCTAGCGACCGGCGAAACGCTGACGCAGCCAGCGCCGGAGCAGGTCGGGGCGTGGTTGCTGGAGCATCTTGACGCGCTCTACGAGCTTTACGGCGAGATGCAGGGTGCGCGCATCGCGCGCAAGCATATCCAGTGGTACTGCGCCGATCATCCCGACAGCACCGCGTTCTGGCAGTCGGTGAACCGGCTCGACCGTGCTGCACTGCAGCGTGCCGCGGTATTGGAATACTTCTGCAGGCTGGCGCTGCCAATCGCTGCCTAGGTGTGCTGCTGGTGGAAAGTGGTCTGCTACGTAAATCGTAGCATTCGAGACATTAAAAAAGGCTCGGCGTCTGGGGCGCCGAGCCTAAGTCAGGGCTTTGCGAGCCCCTACTTTTTCTTCTTTGCAGCCTTCTTGACAGCTTTCTTGGCAACCTTCTTAACGGCCTTCTTCGCGACTTTCTTCGCAGCTTTTTTCTTCGCAGCAGCCATGGGAACCTCCCCATTAGAAGTGACCGGTTTGCCAACGCCCACCGCTGGCAATCGTTCAGCCACAGCCCATAGTGGCAAAGCTCAAAAAAAAACACAAGATGTAGTGCGCGCGATTCTTGCTTGGGCGAGTTCGGCTCATTCCGGTGCCGGTGTCGGATTTTTCCGGCGAGTGGCACGCGCGGTCGGCGTCGAAATGATTTTGGGCGGCAGTCGCGGCAATCGCTCGGCCAGCACACGCAGCACTTCGCGATTGCACACCAAACCGAAGTGACTGCCGTGGACCTCAATGTTTTCAGTATTCGGCGCGCTTTCTTCCATGCAGCATTGCCAGGCAACGATGCCATCGCGCTTGGAAAAAATCGCGATGCACGGCACTGGCGGTGCGATGCGCCGACGCAAAAAACCATCGACGTCGAGCGCTACCGGGCGGCCGCGATTGGCGATTCGGAACAGCACATTCATGTTGTTCGCGTCGGGCCTACCGTTGATCGGACTGCCCAATGAATAGACCGCGCGCACGCTTTCCGGGTGATGGCGCGCAAGTTCGCGCGCGAAAACGCCGCCGAGACTCCAGCCGATCAAACTGATCTTGCCGTGTCGCGCATGCAGTTTTTGCAGACGCAGGGCGAGCGCGTTTTTCACCGCGGGCCGCATGCCGAGATTGCGACCCTGTTCCCAACCGCAGACGGTATAACCGAGTCGCGTGAGTGCGCGACGCAAAGGTCGCGTCGTCGCATCGCTGGCACCGAAGCCGGGAATGATCATCACTGCGTGATCGTCGCCACGCGGCAAGTCATGCAGCGACATCGTCTGCAGACGAAAGCGCGGCCACTCCGCCAGCGCGCGCGCTTCCAGCAGCAGCAGCGACAACGGCGGCGCATCGATAGCCGGCAGCCGCGATGTCTGATCGTTCATGCTTGTCTCCCCCGAATTTATAACGGCGATCGCTTGTCGGCTCGATTGTACGGTGTGTGTTGCTGCTGCCAACGGCAGCCTGAAGAGAACGCGCAATAAAAAGCGGACGCTCCTTAGCTAAGGAAGCGTCCGCTGCTGCAGACCTGAATGCACGGCGCTTAGCCGCGATGCCGCATCAGTTTGCAGCGGTCCATTTCTGCAGCCAGGCCAGTACAGTCTCGTGCCATTGCACGCTGTTCTGCGGCTTCAGGACCCAGTGATTCTCATCGGGGAAATACAGGAACTCGCTGGCGATACCGCGACGCTGCAGTGCGGTAAATGCGCCGAGGCCCTGTTCCAGCGGAATGCGGAAATCCATACCGCCGTGGATCACCAGCATCGGCACCTTCCATGCGGCGACATGATTCACCGGATTGAACTGTTCGTAGTTCTGCGGCTTGTCGTACGCAGTGCCCTGGTTCTCCCACTCGTCAAACCAGAGTTCTTCGGTCGAGTAGGCCATCATGCGGTTGTCGAATACGCCGTCATGACAGATCAATGCACGCCAAGCACCGGATGCCGGCGTTGCCCAGTTACCGGCGATCCAGTTGATCATGTAGCCGCCATAGCTGGCGCCGAGGGCCGCAGCGCGCGTGCCGTCGAGGAACGGATACTGCGCCAGCGCATGCGCCCAGCCTTTCTGCAGATCTTCCAGCGGGCGATCGCCCCAATGGCCGCTGATCGCATCGGTAAAGGCCTGGCCGTAACCGGTGGAGCCGTGGAAGTCGATGAACACCACGGCGAAGCCGGCGCCGGCATAGGTCTGCGGATTCCAGCGGTAGTGGAAATCGTTGCCCATGCTGCCCTGAGGACCGCCGTGAATGATGAACGCCACCGGATATTTCTTGCCGGCTTCGAAGTTCGCCGGCTTGACGACGTAGCCATGCACGGTTGCGCCGTTCCAGCCGCTGAAGCTGAATTGCTCGGCCGCGCCGAAACCGACGCCGGCCAGTTTGTCGGCGTTGATCTGGGTCAGCTGCTGGACGTCGGCGCCACTGGTCGAGGCTTTGAACAGCTGCGCCGGTGAAGTGAGCGAGTCGAGTGCATAGACCAAGGTCTTGCCGCGCACGTCGAAGCTGCTGACATGACCGGCGCCGCTGAGCTGCTTCACCTTGCCACTGGCGACGTCGATCGCGAACACCGGTTTCTGGCCAAGATCGTCGGCGCTGGTATAGAGCGTCTTCCCGTCGGCCGACCAGATCAGACTGTCGGCAGAGCGGTCCCAGTCGGCGGCCAGTTCGCGCGTGCTGCCGCTGGCGAGATCTTTCAACATGATGCCGAAGCGATCCGCTTCGAAACCGGGCCGTTTCATCGCGCGATAAGCCAGTGTCTTGCCGTCGGGCGATACCGCCGGGCCGGCATCCCAGGCGAGATTGCCGGCGGTCAGGTTTTCCGCCGCCTGCGCACCCGTCACCGGCACGCGATAGAGATCGAAGTTGGTGCTCCAGGGTTCGGTCTTGCCGGCGATGCGCGCGCTGAAAATCACGCTGGCGCTATCCGCTGTGAACACGAGTTCATCGTCGCCGCCGAACGGTTTCGACGGCACGTCGCCATCGATGCCCTTGCTCAGCCACAGCGGCTCGGCATCGGCCGCGAAACCGTGCGCATCGAGCGCCAGCGCAAACAACTGCGCGCGGGTGCCATTGGACCAGGTATCCCAGTGACGCACGAACAACTTGTCGTACAGCACGCCGGTGGTTTTCTGCGCGGCTTTTTCATCCTGGCGCTGCTTGCTGCAGGCCAGCGTCGCGCAATCGGTAAAGACTTCCAGCGAGACCAGCAGATGATGTCCGTCGGGCGATAGCACGAACGCGCCGACATCGAGCGGCAACTTCGTAACGGCTTGCGCTTCGCCGCCATCGAGATCGAGCTTCCAGACCTGCGAACTGCCGGAGCGCGTGCTGAGGAAATACAGCGCGCGGCCATCGGCCGACCAGCGCGGCGTGGTGGAATTCTTGTCCGCAGCGGTCAGCCGGCGCGGCTGCGCGGTTTTGTTTTCCAAATCGATCAGCCACAGGCTATTGAGGCCCTTGTTGGCGGCGTAATCGGTTTCGCGTAATTGAAAGGCGAGCCGGCGCCCATCGGGCGACAGGCGTGGATCGGAGGCGCGATCCAGCATCACCAAGTCCTTGGCGGTAAAACCGCGCGTGGCGGCGGAGTCAGCGATAGCGGCGGGCATGTTCATAAGCAAAACGGTAGCGACGATGAGCGCAGGCGCGCCGAAGCGGGCGAGGCGGGTGGGAAATTTCAAATGGTTTCTCCATGCGGGCGACGCCGCCAATCCAGCCGCGGCGCGAAAGCGTGAATGTTAAAGCTTTCGACTGGCGCGGATGGCTTCCAGAATGCCGCTGACTGCGTGGGCAACTCTGCTCAATGCGAGATCAGTGGGCGACGCCGACGAACGCAGTCGCAGTTGCCGAGCAGGCCTACTGCGGATCACGCAGCGCTTGATGAACGGCGCGCACTGCGCCGCCGGCGTAGCCAGATCAGCGGCGCCAGCAGAAGCCCCAGGCTTGGCGACGATCCACCGCCACCTCCGCTACTACTGCTGCCGCCCGAAGAACTGCTGCTGGCGCCGCAGCCGGTGGCCGCAGCACCATCACCCGGATTGCGCCCGTTGATGCACAGCGCACCGCTGTTGTCGGGATCGAGCCAAGCCTTCAGCTGACCGCTGCTGTTGCTGCTTGCAGTCCAGGCGACATCGAGGCGACCGAAGTAGTCTTGTCCGCTGCTGGCGGTGCCGCTGGCACAAGCGGTGTTGCCGCCGGACAGGACGCCGACGATACGCCGGTCCTGATTCCACAGCCCCGAGCCGGACGAACCTTCTTCGGTGATGCCGGAATTCCACGATACCTGCCAGGCCTGCACGGTCTGATTCACCAGGCTGCCGGTGTCGAGTGGGATCGCCTGACGGCTCGCCGGCACAATGAAACTGCTGATCTTCTTGATGTCGGCCTCCGGCTGATGGATGGCCACACCGGAGGTCGGGATATCGCTGGTGCTGGCATCCCAGCCGGCGTAGTAAACCTGAAAGCTCGACGGCGGCGTTTGGTTAAGCTGGATCAGCGTGAAGTCGGAGCCGGCATCGGTCGCCAGCAGCGTGCTGCCGCTTTGGGTCTGATTGAGGCTGCCGCTGGTGCCGGCGCAACTGCTCGCCTGATAGTTCCAGTACAGCACCACCGACGATGCCGGCGTCGTCAGACTGCCGCCGATATTGCAGTGATGCGCGGTCAGGAAGTAGGGCGCGTTGTCGCTACGAACATTGTTGACCAGTTGCCCCGAACACAGGAACAGGCCGGGGCCGTTGCCGATCTGGATCAAGGCTTCCGAGCGGATCGGATCACGCCAGGTGTCGCCGGCTGGACAGACCACGTTGGTTTCGCAACTGGCGGCGCTGTCGCCGGTCAGCGGACTCGTCTCCGCGACGCTGTCAGCGCTGCTACCGCTGAGCACGCGAAAGCCGTGATAGATGCGTGCCAGCTTGAGTTGTACCTGGCTGCGCTCGGCGGCTGCGACGCGTACTTCCAGCACCGCTTCCGCGCCGGGCACGACGGCCGTGACGAGGCTGCCGTCGGCAGTCACATCGCTCGCACTGTATGGGCCCTGCACGGTGTTGCCGGCGCTGTCGTACAAATAGAGATGTGCGCTGGCCGGCAACTGCAAGCGTGCGAAGCCCACTGCGATCAGCTTGGCGCCCGACGATGCAAGGCGCATACGCCATATCGCGGTGTTGTCCGCAGCAGCAGTCCAGCGGCCATCCGCCAGTTCCAGCGGCATCTCTGCACCGACCGCGAATTGCAGCGGCTGATGTCTGGAAGCGGTGTTGGCGACCGTGTGCTGGGCAGCGTCGAGTGCCGCAGCGTCGGTGCCGGCGAAGCGGGGTGTTGCGGCGAGCGCGCTCAAGTCCGGTACGAAGCCGTCACGCGCCGGTGCGGCGAGTGCCAGCGTGCTGCATAGCAGTGACGCGAGGACGAGCGCGACGCGCAGATCATTCATAGCAGCCATCCTCGGTATGGAACAGACCTTCGTTCGGAATACGGACGCCGCGCGAGCATAGCGGCATTGACCGCTGAGGTGCGGGAACATCGGACGTCTAGCGGTGCGCCGTGCTGCGCCCGGCCGGTCAATCGATCAGGGCGTGGGGGCTGGTGTGGCGAGCGGCGTGATCTGCGGCGACGGCAGCGCCACCGCCTGCAGCAGCTGATCGAGACCCGCGAGATCGTTCTCGATCAAACGCCCGGCCTGCTGCTTGAGCGACAGCACACCGCGCAGATAGTCGTAGCGCGCCTGGTAGTAAAGACGTTGCGCGGTGGCCAGTGCCTGCTGTGCCGTCAGCACGTCGACTTCGGTGCGCGTGCCGACCCTGAGGCCGACTTTGCTGGCTTCGAGGCTGGTCTGGTTGGAAATTACCGCCTGCTTGTTGGCCTTGACGCTGGCGATACCGCTGATGACCTGTTCGTAGGCGTCGCGTGCGCCCTGATCGACCACGCGCCGTTCGCCCTGGTACTGGGCTTGTGTCTGCAGATACGTGGCTTTCGCCTGCCGCACCTGCGAGGCCACCAGTCCGCCCTGGAAAATGTTCCAGTTGAGCTGCAGGCCGATGGCGTCGTCGATGGTGTCGGATTCGATTGCAAAGTCGGAGATTTTGCGTCCGACCGAACCTTGCAAGCTCAGCGTCGGCAGATACTGGCCGCGGAAGACGTCGATGTTCTTGCGCGCGGCTTCGGCGGTTTCGTACGAAGTCATCAGGTCGGGGTTGTCCTGCAGCGCGGCACTGACCCATTGATCCTCCGACAATGGATCGGGTGCCGCCAGCGGAATGTCGTCTTGCAGACCGGCAATCTGCACCACCGGCTTGCCGACGATCTGGCCCAGCGAACGCTTGGCGCTATCCAGCGCACGCTGGTCGGCGATCACGGTGGCGGACGCGGTGTCCAGCGAAGCTTGCGCATTGCGCACGTCGGTGATCGCGGCGAGACCGACTTCGAACTTCTTCTGCGCCTGCTGGAACTGCTGCTGAAAGGAATTGCGTGCGTCGAGGTCCGCCTGCAGCGTGTCCTGCGCGAACAGCACGTTGAAGTAGGCATCGGCGACGCGGAACAGCAGCGCCTGCTCGGCCGAGCGATAGGTCGCCTCGGCCTGTGCCACCTGCCTGCTGGCCTGCGCCACAGTCTGGAAGGCCGACCAGTCGAACAGCGCCTGCGACAGCGTCAGCGCATAGCTCTTGGTGGTGAAGTAGCTGGTGTTGCTGTTGACGATGACGGTGCCGCCGGTCGTGCCCGCAGTCGTACCGCCCGTGCTGCCGCCGATGGAACTGAGGCTGCTGCCGGTGAGGTCGTGCTCGCGGTCGCGCTCGTAGGTGCCGCTGGCGGTCAGCTGCGGCATCAGATACGACAGCGCCTGCGGTTTCGCTTCGATCGCGGCGTCGCGCTGGTACAGCGCGGCCTGCAGCGTCATGTCCTGCTGCTGGGCAACGCGGTAGTAATCGAGCAGATCGTTGGCGCTGGCCAGGCCAGGAAGCGTCAGCGCGACGCCCAACAGAGCGGCGACATAAGAGCGGGACATGAAATTCCTTACGGCGTGTAATGGCACGAGTTAATAACGAGGTAAAGCCGGGTCAATTTCTTGCGACCAGGCGTCGATCCCGCCACTTAGATGCGCCACCGAGGCAAAACCGTTGCGTTCGAGCAAACGTCCCGCCATTTCGCTGCGCACACCGTGATGACATAAGACGGCGATCGGCTGCTCCGGGTTTAACTCAGCGAAGCGCGCCGGCAGTTCGTTCAAAGGGATGTGTACTGCACCGGCAAGCTGGGCGATCTCCAGTTCTTCGGCTTGGCGCACATCGAGCAGCACAACGCTGCGATCGTCGAGCAGGCTTTTCAGCTCGGCAGGGGAAAGGTTGCGCATAGGAATGATTATTGAAGCGACGGTGAAAAGATTAGCATGCGGCGCTGCCCGCCAGCCGGCCCGCATCCGCTGACTTTGCACTCGGTAACCTTAGGCGCGCGGCCGGCGTGAGGCAACGACGAAAATCCTGAGAAAAACCTGACAATCGTCATGCCGGCGAATGGGGCGAGCCACCCGCAAAGCTGCTGCATTCAGCGCAGCGAATTCGGGTAGACCAGCGTCGCCAGTTCGCTGCGGCTGACCACGCCCAGTTTGCGATAGATGCGATACAGATGGTTGGCGACGGTCGACGGCGCGATACCGATGCGGCGCGCCGCCTGCTTGAAACTGAGACCGTGGGCCACGGCATAGACGATCTGCCGCTCGCGCGCAGTGAGCCGATCGAGCGGGCCGGCCGGCCAGATGAATACCAGCCGCAACTCCGCCAGCGCCTCGGTGCGGATGCACAGCCCGTTCAGTACCGCGGTCTCGCCGCAGACGGGCAATGCGAACGGCAGCAGTTCGGGTTCACGCCCCGGGAAAAACTGGTCGAGCAGTTCGATGAAGCGCGGCTGCACTTCGTGAAACAGTCCTTCGATGTCGACCGCCGCCGCCGCCGCTTCGGTCGGGCGCTCCTGATGCGAGCGCATCAAATGCAGGAAAAATGCGTGCGAAGCGGTGTTGAACAGATGGAAACTGGCGCGCCGCTGCAGTACGCGTTCGGCCTCGGTGAAGGGATGGCTGCGATCGCGCCGATAAATGCTGAGCAGCGAATAAAGGCCGCTGCGCGCATCCAGATGACCGGTGCTGAGCACGCGGGTGATGCCGAAGGGCTTGAAGCAGCGCTGATAGATTTCCGAGCGGAAGAATTCGGCATCGCCCAGCACGTTGCGCATGTCGACCGGTTCGTCGAGCGAGGCCAGGATGGCCGGCACCAGTGGATTGATCGGCCGCGTGGCTTCCAGCGTGCGCGGGAATTCTTCGGGCAGGCCGACCAGTGCGGCGGTGTGGAACGCCCAGCGGCGCACCGTGCCGCTGCCCCACAGCGCGCCGTCGAATGGCACGATCTCGCGCCACTGCTGCAAGGCCCAACAGCGGTAGCTTTCGGGCGGCACGCTCAAGGCCGAGCGATAGAGATGCCCGACGAAGCGATCGACCGGTTCGATACGGTCGATGGGTGGTTGGTCGTCCATGACCTTTGGCCCTAGGACGGATTTACTATCGGTGCTGTCATGGCTGTGCAGCATACTCGGTCGCCCGAGCCTACCCAAGCCCGCAGGAGCATGCGTGTGAAGCCGATACAGTCGTGGCTGGACGAATACCGCAGCAGCCATCGCAATCCCACCAACAAGGCGCTGCATTGGCTGTGCATTCCGCCGATCGTGTTTGCGGTGTTTGGCTTGCTGCGCGCGTTGCCATTTGGCGACGAGCTGGTGAATGGCGGCACCCTCGCGGTGGTGTTGACGCTGATCTATTACTGCCTGCTGTCGTGGCGTTTGGCGCTCGGTATGGTCGGCGTGTTTGCCGTGCTGTACTGGGGCGTGCAATACAGCTACACGCACCTTGACCTGAGTACGCACCTGACGCTGATGGTGACGATTTTCGTCATCGCCTGGATCGGCCAATTCGTCGGCCATAAGGTCGAAGGCGCCAAGCCCTCATTCTTCAAGGATCTGCAATTCCTGCTGATCGGCCCGCTGTGGCTATTGGCGGATCTGTACCGGCGCCTGCATCTCGGCATCGGCGGGCGCGGGGTTGCCCACGGCTGAAACCTCGCGCCGGGTGCGCAGGCTCGATCAAGGGAAATTGAACTCGCGCAGCGTACTGCAGCCTAAACTGTCGCCTCCAGTTCCAAGGATACTCGCGACAATGGCTTTTAAACCGATGCTGTTCGCTGTTGCTGTTCTGCTCTCGCTGCTACCGGCCGTGACTGGCTACGCCGGCATGCAGGACAGTGGCGGTCCTGTGGTTGGCGACACCGCGCCCCCCGCGCCGGCCACCGGCGATGTGCCCGCTGCCCCGCCGGGCGACGTCGGTCCGCAGACCTACTCGAAGGACGAAACGCTGGCCGCCGCGCAGAAATTCTTTGGCGGCACCACCGAAGGTCTGGCCAAGGCGATCGAAAAGGCGTTCGGCGATCTCGGCCAGCCGAATGCCTACATCGTCGGCAACGAAGGCGCCGGGGCGTTCATCGTCGGTCTGCGCTATGGCTCCGGCACGCTGTACTTCAAGAACGGCGGTTCCATGCCGGTGTATTGGCAGGGACCTTCGATCGGTTTCGACTTTGGCGGCAACGCCTCCAAGGTCTTCACCTTGGTCTACAACCTGCGCTGGACGCGTGATCTGTTCCAGCGCTATCCGGGTGTCGACGGCAGCCTCTATATCGTCGCCGGCGTCGGCCTCAACTACCTGCGTTCGGGCGATATCACCGTGGCGCCGATCCGCACCGGCGTCGGTCTGCGCGCGGGCGCCAACATCGGCTATCTCACCTTCACGCGCGAACAGTCGTACAACCCGTTTTAAGTCCGCGCCGCGCGATCTGGAGCCAAGCCAGGATCGTGCGGCGACGCGTTCAGGCGAGTGCCAGCGCGCTGCGTCGCAGCAGTTCATCGACGTCGACGCCATCCTGGTAGATGCCGAAGCCGATGCGCAGTCGGTCCTCGCGATAGTCGGTGTGGATTTCATGCGCGAGCAAGCGTGCATGCAACTCGCCGGCTTGCGGGTGGCGGAAGCAGAGGAAATTGCCGCGCGCGATCTCGCGCGGCGCCACCAGTGCGGCGGGATCGAGTGCCTTGATCGGCCGCGCAAGCAAACCTTCGAGCAATCGTTCCTGCAGCGCCTGCGCATGGCGATGGATCGCGTCCGGCTGTACGGCTTGCGCCTGCAGCCAGGCCATCACCGCATTGAAGCGATACAGGCCGGTCGGATCGAACGTGCCGCCCATGAAGCGCAGTCCACCGTCCGAGTACGCAATCGATGCCGTGCCCTGGCTGAGCGCGGCGAAGCCGGCAAACCAGCCGGTGTTGACCGGCCGCTGCGCGTAGCTCGGAGGGCAGTGCATATAGCAGGCGCCTTCGCCGGCCATGGCGTATTTGTAGCCGCCGCCGACGTAGAACACGCGCTCGGCCAATGCCGACAGATCGGTCGGTGCGGCCATGAAGCCGTGATAGCCGTCGATCACCACCAATGTTTCGGCGTCGCGTACCGCTGCCACCAGCGGCGCTAAATCTTCGATCAGGAAGCCGCTGTTGAAGAAGCACTGACTGAAATAGACCAGATCGTGATTGCCATGTGCAGCGGCTGCGGCGAAGCGTGCCGCGAAGGAAGCGTACGGTTGCACCGCGATGCGTTCGGCGACGGCCGCGCCGCTTTCTTCCCAGCGCCGCAGCTGTCGCGCGAAGCTGTGGAATTCGCTGTCGGTGGTCAGCACGCGTAGTGGCTTGCGTTCTACGCAGGACAGCAGGCGCACCACCAGTTCATGCGTGCTTGGCGCGAAACACAGCGTGTTCGGATCGGGCAGGTGCAGCAGCCGTGCGAGGTGCGCTTGCGCCTGCGGAATCACTTCGCCGAAAACCTTGGTCCACTTGTCGTCGATCAATTCGGCGGCGTCGAGCCAGGCGCGTTGCTGCGCATCGAAGCTGACATCCGGCCACGGGTGATGACTGTGCGCGGCAAAATGCAGGCGCTGCGGGAAAGCGCCGAGAAAGCGACTGAAATGCGGTTTCAGATTCACAGACGCTTGCTGAAATGAAACGAGGCGATGTGCATGCCCTCGCGGAAATAGAACGCGTGCGCACGCAGCCGCTGCGTGCCGGAGTCGAGCGTCAAGGCGACGCAATCGAGCTGTCGCGCACGCGCTTCCAGCCAGCTCAGCAGCGCGCGGCCGACGCCGCCGGAACGCCGATCCGCGTCGGTCACCAGATCGTCGACATACAGCACCTGTCCGCTCGCGGTGTTGAGCAGCGTGCGCCACAGCGTCACACCCAGCACGCGCTCGCCATCCGCCGCGACGGCCATCTGAGTGCCGGCGGCGAACACGCGCTGCATCTGCGCGGGGTAGTCGCCGTCGAGCTGCGGGCGCAGTTGCCGATGGACTGCTTCGGCGCGCGCCAGCCAGGCCGGTTCGAGCACGACACCGGCGTTGCTGGAAATTTCGACGATCTGGATCATGGAGCGAAATCGTAGCTGGCCTAGATTCCGGCAATTTACACGACGCCCTCAATTACCGGCTTGAGCGGCGCGGCCGCCTTGGACCTGAGGATGATTCGCTGGCGGAGCGGCCGGTTAGAAAATCGTTGCCGCCAATTCGGCGGCTATCAGTCAAAAATACTGCTAGCGTCGCTACCGAAATTGAAGCGATCGACGAACTGGAGCGCCCGACCAGCTCGATGCGACGCCGACGCTAGGCAGCTTATTCATTCAGAGGTTCCTTAGAACAGTTTCGGCAGCACCCAACTGGTACGCGCGCGATAAGCGGTCCATTCCGGATAACGCGACATGCTGGCTTCCTTCATCGTCATGTTCACCGCGAACAGGCCGATCCAAACCCAGGCCAGCACCAGCACCGGCAACCAATGCCAGACCATCAGCGCGAAGCTGCCGTAGATCATCATCTCGCCGAGGTAATTGGGATGACGTACATAGCGGAACATGCCGTCGCTGATGAGTCCGCGCCGTACCCGCAGCGTGTAGAACTTCTGCGCATCGGCAGCGACCATGATTACGCAGCCAAGGATGCACAGGCTGATGCAGAGCGCGAACCAGGCTGGATCGGGCAGCGGATAGTGCGGCTGCGACGTGCCGGAAATCAGCAGCCAGCCGAACACCCAGTACCAGCCGAGCACGCCGAGGAAGGAATTGATGCCGCCAAGTATCGTAATGCGGCGCTGCCAGTTCGGATCGGGGAAAGTCAGATCTTTCAGAATCCACACCAGGCCGTAGCTGCCATGCAGCGCCAGATAGACCCACGCGGCGGTGGAAGTGTTGTGGTACCAGGCCATCAGCAGGCCGAGGAAGGCGAAGGTGCCGGCCTTCTGGAAGTTGATGATCCAGGAAAATTTCCAGGGTCGCGGGCCGCCGGCGCAATCGTAGACCAGCCAGTCGGTGAAGCGGCGCATGCGCTGCGCCCAGCTCGGCGCGGTGCCGGCAACGCCAGCAGCCGGCTTTGCGGTGGGATCGATTGCGGACATCGGGCTCCTCCAGATTGGCGGCGCGATTCAGATCGCGCTTCATCGGGCCAGACGCTAACCTAAACGCCCGTTCAAGAAAAGTCGCAGCGCCCGCCGGCGCCTGCAGCGACGCTAGCGCAGCAACTGGGGAGCATTGATGTTCAACGAGTATCGCGAGTACGACGCCACCGGTCTAGCCGCATTGATCGCGCGCCGCGAGGTGTCCGCGTCCGAGCTGTTGGAAGCCGCCCTGGCGCGTGCCGCCGCGCTGAATCCGCGCCTGAATGCGATCTGCATTCCAATGACCGACATCGGCCGCACGCGTGCGCGCGCATCCCTCAGCGGACCGTTTGCCGGCGTGCCGTTCCTGATCAAGGACATCGCGCAGGACTACGCCGGCGTGCCGACCACCGCCGGCAGCCGCGCGCTGCGCGCATGGACGCCGCAGGCGCACGCCGAAATCGTCGAGCGCTTTCTGCGCGCCGGCGTGGTCATCTTCGGTAAAACCAGCACGCCGGAATTCGCCTTGAAGGCGCTCACCGAAACGGCGCTGTTCGGTGCCACCCGCAATCCCTGGGATTTGCAGCGCACGCCGGGTGGATCGTCCGGCGGCGCGGCGGCGGCAGTCGCTGCAGGCATCGTGCCGATGGCAGGTGCATCCGATGGCGGCGGCTCGATCCGCATCCCGGCGTCGTATTGCGGTCTGTTCGGCTTGCGACCGTCGCGCGGACGCGTGCCGCCAGGTCCGGCGCATGGCGAGTTCTGGGATGGCGCTTCGAGCGAGCACGTGCTGACGCGCAGCGTGCGCGATTCCGCGCGCATGCTCGACGCGCTGGCCGGCGCCGATGTCGGCAGTCCGTTCGTCATCGCAGCGCCGGAGCGAGCTTACGTCGAGGAACTGCAGCGCGAACCGGGGCGGCTGCGCATCGGCTTCAGCACGCGTTCGCCGATCGATACGGCGGTGGATTCGGAATGCGTGCGCGCGGTCGAGCGCACCGCCAAGCTGCTCGAAGGCCTCGGGCATCACGTCGAAATGGCCGAGCCGGAAATCGACGGACATGCGCTGGCGCGCTGTTTCCTGATCATGTATTTCGGACAGGTGGCCGCCAACATGGCCGAGGCGCGTGCACTGACTGGCGCCGGTGACGATCAATTCGAACTCGATACGCGCGGACTCGGCATGCTCGGCCGCGCTTTATCTGCAGGCGAGTATGTGACTGCACGCAGGCACTGGAACGATTTCGCGCGCGCGCTCGGCCGGTTCCACCAGCGCTACGATTTATTGCTGTTGCCGAGCGTGGCGATGCCGCCGTCGAAGATCGGCGAGCAGGATATGCCGGCGAGCGAACAGGCCGCGTTGAAGCTGGCGCTGCGCCTGCGCGCCGGCAAGCTGCTGCTGAAGACCGGTATCGTCGACAAATTCGCTCAGAAAAGTTTGCAGCGCGTGCCGTTCACGCAGCTGTCGAATCTCACCGGTACGCCGAGCATGTCGGTGCCGCTGCATTACGCGGCGGTCGAAGCGGGCGGTCCCGAGCTGCCGGTCGGGGTGCAGTTCGTCGCACGGCATGGCGACGAAGCCACGCTGTTTCGTCTGGCTGCGCAACTCGAGCAGGTACAGCCTTGGGCGCAACGACGGCCTTCGATCTAGCGGGCTCGCCTTGGTAAATTTGTAGGGTGGGCGGAGCGCGCGCCGCTCGATCATTCAGCGATCGAGCAGCGGTGGTTCAGGCGCGCGGATCGAAATCGCCGAAGCGTTGCGCCATCTCCTGATAGAAGCTGCGTGCCTCGTCGGTCTGCGCGGGCGGGGCCACCAGATTGATGGTCACGATCTCGTCGCCGGGCGTTTTGCCGGGCAGCCCGCGGCCTTTCAGGCGTAGCTTCTTGCCGCCGGTGACGCCGGCCGGCAAGGTGAATTCGACATTGCCGCCGAGTGTGGGCACCGGCACCTTGCCGCCGAGCGCGGCTTCCCACGGCGCCACCGGCACGACCACATGAATGTCGCGGCCCTCGGCGCGGAATTTCGGGTGCGTGGCGAATTCCACTTCGAGCAGCAGGTCGCCGCCACCGCTGGCTTGTCCCGCCAGGCGGATGGTCTGACCGGCAGTGACGCCCTTAGGAATGCGCACGCTCAGATTGCGCGCACCGACGCTCAGACTCAGCGTCGCGCCGTTGTAAGAGTCTTCCAGCCCAATGGCGACTTTGGCGCGTTGATCGGGTGCGCCGCCACGGCCGAGGTCGCCCATCTCCTCGAAGTCGCCGCCGAGGCCGCCACCGAACAGGCTGGAGAAGAAATCGGAAAAGCCAGGATCGCCTGCGCCCATGCCGGCCCGTCCGCGTGCGCCAGCCGCGCGGCCGAAGCCGCCCGCACCACCGGCGTTCCAGCCCGGCGGCGGCGTGAAGCGCTGGCCGCCGCGCCAGTTGGCGCCGAGCTGGTCGTAGGCCTGCCGCTTCTTGGCATCGCTGAGCACTTCGTTGGCTTCGTTGATCTCCTTGAATTTCTCTTCGGCATTCTTAGCCTTGTTGCGATCCGGATGAAACTCGCGTGCAAGCTTGCGATAGGCGCGTTTGATCTCGTCCGCGGTTGCGCTACGCGGCACACCTAGCAGCTTGTAGTAATCCTTGTATTCCATCGAAGAAAATGCTCAAGCAGTGATTTGATGGCGATCTGATAGTGCCGACTGCGCAGTCGGTGACCGGCGCCGCGCGCAGCTTACACCGCAGGCTGCGTGCTCACTCGGCCACAACGGCGCCACAACGAAAAACGGGGCGCCGAAGCGCCCCGCGAGTTTATCGAAGCTTATGCTCGCAGCGGCGCGATCAGTGGCTCACCGCAATTTTGCGTGGCTGCTCGAGCGGCCGCTTCGGAATCACGATTTCGAGCACGCCATTGTTGCCGCGTGCACTCACCGCATCCGCGTCGACCGTGTCGGGCAGATTGAAGCGGCGCGAAAAGCGACCGCTGGCACGCTCGGTCCGGTGGGCTTCGCTGCCTTCGGTGGCGACCGCTTTGTCACGCGCGCCGGCGAGCGTCAGCACGCCCTTCTCCAGCGTCACGTCGATGCTGCTCGGATCGATGCCCGGCACGTCCACCAGCAGCACGAACTTGTCGGCATGCTCGCGAATGTCCACCGCCGGCGTCCATTCGGCGGAGCCGTCATTGGCTGCGGTGCTCGCGTTGCTGCGTGCCGAGTTGCGGCGCGCGTCGTTGAAGAAACCCCGGTGCAGCAGCCAGGGCTGATAATGGATCATGGTTGTCATGCGGAACTCCTGTTGCAAATTGGCAAATTGACAAATTGGTTGGGCTCGTACACAGCAAACAGTAGGGTCTAGCGCAAGATCTTCAAGACCTCGATGCTGAAATTAAGGAACCTCTGAATAAGCTGCTGCGCTCGGCATCTCGCGCGAATCCGGTGCTCGGAATCCTCACATACTCCTATGTATGCTGCGGTTCCTGCGCTCCGTGTTCGCGCGACCTGCCTTCGCTCGCTGCGCTTCTTCAGAGGTTCCTTAGGTGCAGCTGCCACTGCTTTCTGAACCGCTCGTCAGCGCGGCACGCCCGCTGGGTTGTTCATTGCCATTGTGTTGCCGAGCGCCGGCCTAGGATGCGGTACTCGGGAATGCAGTCACGCAAGGAGTAGACAAGCAATGTTCGGCATCAGTGCACGCAAGGCCACACCCATCGCCGGCGGCTTCCAGACCAGCGAGCCGCAGACCACGCCATTCCTGACCATCGTCGCCAACAACATACTGTTGCGCGATCGCGACAGCCTGGCGATTTTCGATCGGCAACTGCCGCCGGGGCAGCAGTCCGCGCTGGTCGGTGTCGGCGTCGGCAACCAGCTTTCTTTGCAGAGCGATTTTGTGCTGAGCCTGTACAACGAGCCGGCGCAGCTCGATGAAATTGCCGACAAGGTATTGGCGCTGCGTGCGAGCGGCCGCAGTACCACTTTAATCATCGCGATTCGCAGCACGCAGCTCGCGGATCTCGGCAAATGGATCGATCGTCGCGCGATCGAGGGACGCCTGGCCGGTGTTCGACTGCTGCTGGCGAACGACATCGTCGCGGTGGCCGAGGCTTTACCGAGCCGGCTGATCGCGGTGCAGGAAGACAATGTCATCCGCATGCCGCTGAACCCGGAAGTGGAAGATACCGCCTACAAGAATTTCTATGTCTTCAGTCCGCAGCTGCAGAGCGTGGTCGCACGCATCCGCGACTACGCCAACAACGGCATCGTGCGCGCTTATCTGCTCGGCGGTCCCGGCAGCGGCAAGACTTCGCTGGCGTTTTATTACTTTCTGGTGCGCAACAAGGGTCAGTTCGTTGCGGTCAATCTGATGTCGGAAAACACCGGCGACAAAGCCGCGGTGAAATCCCTGCTCTGCGGCCATGTGACCGGTGCGTTCCCCGGCGCCGGTGCGCGCAGCGGCGCGTTTTCGCACGCGCGCGATGGCGTCTGCTTCCTCGACGAAAGCCATGGCATCAACGGCGGCGTGATGGAAGTGCTGATGGAGGCGCTCGATAGCAGCCAGTACCTGCCGTTCGGTGCTTCGTCCAAGCGCCCGCTGACCTGCGCACTGCTGTTCGCGACCAATCGCAGCTGGGAACATCTGCAGAACTCGGTCAACCTCGACGAGTTCACCCGTCTCGGCGCCGCCACGCTCGAAGTGCCGGAACTGTCGCATCGCGAGGAAGACATGATCGCGGTGATCGCCGGCACCTTGGCGCGGCTCGGTGCGCGTTGCAGCACCTGGACCGCCGCGGTGGGGCTCACCGAAGACGCCTGGAAGCGCATTCGCGAGTGCCGCTGGCACGGCAATGTGCGCGCCCTGGTGCGTGTGCTGGAATCGGCCTTCGTCGACACCGCTTCGCGCGGCGGCGGCAGCCTGCTGGACGTGGCCGAGATCGAGCGCGGCATCAAGCAGTGGGAGCCGGAGACGCACCACAGCCATCAGATTTACGCCGGGCATTGAACAACCCCGTGGCTCGCCACGGCGTTGTTCATTCCAGTCCAGATACGCTTCTTCGGTCCGCAGGCCGTAATCCAGTACGCTGCTTAGCGCGCGCCTGATTCATCAGATGCGGTGCACGGGCAGTCGTTCATGGCGGCCTAATCCGCCGTTTTGAAGCTCATAAGCTGCCTCCAGGGCAAATAAGCAATCAGTCTCCTCAAATCAGCGAGACAAGTGACGGCTATGAAATATCTATTGGCAGCGTTTCTCCTCTGGTGCGGCGCGGTTGGAGCTCAAGCACCCATGTCCGAGGCGGCATTCTCCAAGACTTTCCGGTGCCCTGAAGACCTACCCAATGACCAGGCGAGGAAAGATGCGTTAAAGACCTTCCTCGTTTGGGCTGGCCAGCGCGATACGAACATAACGGTAACGAAAATAGTCGAGCTTCGGACGCGCCTCCTCGAAGAACATCATTGCGAAAAGACGCTAGCCAATATCAGACAGTCGGAGCTACCTCCTGGCGCTTCTCGATACCAGTGCACAGCGCAAGATCGTAGTCGGCATTTCACAGACCAGAAAGACGCTGGTTGCGTCGCAGTGCCTATAGAAGATGGATGGGTGAATCTCATCAGCCAACCGCAGGCGCTAGTCGATGTCTTGCCTTCCGGGAATGTGAAGGAAGACGATGGAACCAAGATTTGGACGCAATTCTATCTGGCGGAACCTGTCAGCACAGAGGACGGACTACGGCAATACAATCATGTGAAAGGCGTCACGAAGTATTACTGCAAGAGCAAACAGCAGCGTTTGATCCAGGCTGACTACTGGCTCAACGATAGACTCGTTCTCCGAACATCGTCGGCAAACTCCGTCATCGAAGAGATTGAGCCAGGGACACTGGCCGAAACCATCTATGAGTACGCCTGCAAGAAATAGTTATCGTAGAGTGGGCAGGCTTCATCTGCCCACGGGCAGTTTTACAGCGATGATCCGCGTAGGCACACAAAACGTGCCCACCCTACGTGACTGAGGAACAAAATTGAAGATCATCAACATTCGATTCGTCGTGATGCTCGCAACGCTTTTCCCGTTAGAGTCGCTAGCAGAGCCGGACATCGCTTATCAGTATTCGCCATCGCCTACACTCAATATAGTTGGCGTAAATGCAATAGTTAATCTTGAAGAAGCCTATAAAGATTGCGATCAAAGAATTGCGGACCTTGTGATAGATGAGGTTGTCTACGAGGGTGCCAGCGATACGGTCATCGGATTTAGAGCGCAGAAGCCGGGCAAGAAAACAGATACTTGGTACGGGCTATTCACTATGAGTACTGAAAGCTTGTACGGAAAACTATCTAATGCTGAACGCCGCAATGTACTGCTTCTTGTAAAAAAGGGGGCAAAGGTAATAGTCGCATATCAAGTGTGCGGCAGCGGAAGCTTCTCGTCAGTGCGAGACATATACGCAAAATCTGCAATTAATAACCCGTGATAAGGCCCAACTAAGTGCTGTAGCCGAGCGGGCTACAAACATAAGGAATCAGAATGACCAATAGCACCATTCCTGTTAGTGCCAAGTGCTCCTGCGGTGAGCCAATTACATTGAGTGAAAGCGTAACCGACCAAACACTTCTAATCTGCAAGCGTTGCGGCTCCGATCTTGGAACTTACGGCGAACTTAAAAGCCAAGCTGCAGCCACCGTCGCCAGCAAAATTGAGTCTATTTTCAATGGCAGTTCTTGAACGATTTTCGAGTCACCGTAGGGTGGGCTAAGGCCGCAGGCCGTGCCCACGCGGATCGCGGACCCTTAGCCGCGTGGGCTGTGCTTCGCTCCACCCACCCTACTGATCAATGCGCACCAGCGGTGCTGCGCCCAAAACCTCGTCGACGCTGGTTTCGCCCGCCGCCACCTTGCGGCAGCCGGCAATGCGCAAGGGCAGCATGCCTTCGCGCAGCGCCGCATCGCGTAAGGCCGCGAGATCGGTCGTATCGGTGATCTGCGCTTTCAGCGTCGCCGTCAGCGGCATGATCTCGTAAATGCCGATGCGTCCGAGGTAGCCGGTCTCGCGGCATTCGAGGCAGCCGGCGGCCTCGAAGATCTTGTTCGGCAGTGCCAGCGGCCAGCCGCCGATAATCTCGCGCCAACGACCCGCTTCGATCTCGACCGGGCGCTTGCAGTGCGGACATAGCTTGCGTACCAGCCGCTGCGCGACGACGCCGAGCAACGTCGCCTTGATCAGATAGCTCGGCACGCCAAGATCGAGCAGACGCGATACCGCGGCGGGCGCATCGTTGGTGTGCAGCGTCGACAGCACCAGATGTCCGGTGAGTGCGGCCTGCACCGCGATCTCGGCAGTTTCCAGATCGCGGATTTCGCCGACCATGATGATGTCCGGATCCTGCCGCATCAATGCGCGGATGCCTTCGGCGAAGCCCAGTTCGATATTCGCCTGCACCTGCATCTGGTTGAAGCTGCCGTCGACCAATTCGATCGGATCTTCGATCGTGCAGACGTTGACCTGCTGCGTCGCCAGCTGTTTCAGCGAGGAGTACAGCGTCGTGGTTTTGCCGGAGCCGGTCGGTCCGGTCACCAGCACGATGCCGTGCGGCTGTTCGATCATCTGGCGCCAGGCTTTCGCTTCATCGGGCGCGAAGCCAAGCTGGCCGAAGTCCTTCACCAGCACTTCTGGATCGAAGATGCGCATCACCAGTTTTTCGCCGAACGCGGTCGGCAGGCTCGATACGCGCAGCTCCACTTCCTTGCCCAGTGGCGAGCGCGTCTTGATGCGGCCATCCTGCGGTTTGCGTTTTTCGGCAACATCCATGCGGCCGAGAATCTTGATGCGGCTAGTCACCGCCGCCATCACCGGCGCCGGAATCTGGTAGACCTCGTGCAGTACGCCATCGATGCGGAAGCGCACATTGCCCTGCTCGCGGCGCGGTTCCAGATGGATGTCGCTGGCGCGCGAGTCGAACGCGTATTGCAACAGCCAGTCGACGATGTTGACGACGTGCTGATCGTTGGCGTCGAGCTTGCCGGCGCGGCCCAGCTGCATCAGCTGTTCGAGCGTGCTGGCGCTGCCGAACGCGGCGAACTTGCTGCGTTCGCTTTCGCTCGCCTTGACCGACCGCGCCAGTGCGTAGAACTCGATCTGATAGCGCTCGATATCGAGCGGTCTGGCCAGCACCCGTTTTATT
>JAQGNU010000153.1 GCA_028291645.1 Nevskia sp. | reverse complement strand
CGCAGATACAGCAGCGCACCGCGGCCTTCGCGCGCGATCGCTTCGAGCGCGCCACGCAGCTGGAAACCGCAATCGCAGCGCAAGGAAAACAGCGCATCGCCGGTCAGGCACTCGGAGTGAATCCGCACCAGCGGCGCGGTCGCGCCGTCGACCGGCTGCACGCCCTTGCGCGAACCCAGCGCCAGATCGCCCAGCGCCATCAGCAAATGCTCCTTGCCGTCGCTGCTCTTGTACGCGTGCACGGTGAATTCCGCGAACGGCGTTGGCAACTTCGCCGTTGCGATGTGCTGCAAGGGCTTCAAAGACGCATCCACAGGTATTCCCATCTCGGTTGTACTCAACTCAACTATGCGCCCATGAAATTCTGGCCGCAGACCCGCAAGGTGCGGCCATTGACGGCGGCTGCAAGTGGGCTGGCAAGAAAAATCACGGCTTCGGCGATGTCGATCGGCAGACCGCCCTGGCTCAGCGAGCTCAGGCGCCGGCCGACTTCACGCGGACCCATGGGCATTTCAGCCGTCATATGGGTTTCGATAAAGCCCGGCGCCACCGCATTAATCGCACCGCCACGCTTCGCCATGACCGGCGCCAGCGCTTTGACGTAACCGATGATACCGGCCTTGGTGGCGCCGTAGTTGGTCTGGCCGGCGTTGCCGCCGATGCCGCCGATCGACGAGATGCAGACCATGCGCGCGCCGTCTTTCAGGCCGTGCCGCAACAGCGCGTCGTTGATCCGCAGGATCGCGCCGAGATTGACGCCCAGCACCTGATCCCAGGCCGCAGGCGACATGTTCTTCAGCGTCTTGTCGCGAGTGATGCCGGCGTTGTGAATGAAGATATCGGCGCCGCCGAACTGCTGGTCGAGTTCGTCGGCGATGCGCTGCGGCGCGTCGTCGCTGGTGATGTCGAGCGGCAGGCCGTAGCCGTCGAACGCGGCCAGCGTCGCGCCCAAAGCCGCTTCCTCCTGCGGGCGATCGATGCCGACGACGCGCGCGCCTTCACGCGCCAGCGTCGCCGCGATTGCCGCGCCGATACCGCGCGCGGCACCGGTCACCACCGCGATCTTGCCGCCGAGCGGGCCGACGAAATTGTTCGGCATGCCGGCGCCTTTCGGCGGCGCGCTCAGCGTCAGGCTCTGGCCATCGACATAGGCCGAGTGCGGGCTCAGGAAGAAGCGCAAGGGTCCGGCCAGCGCTTTCTCGGCGCCGCGGCCGACCTCGAGCAGATTGGCGGTGGCGCCGCGCTTGCCGATTTCCTTGCCGAGCGAGCGCATGAAACCGCGCAGTGCGGCATTGGCCGCGGCGGCGGCCGGCGTTGCCGCATCGCTTGGTGCGCGCGCCAGGATCAGCACGCGGCCATTCGGCGGAATGCGGCCCACGCGCGGCTGCAGGAAGTCATACAGCTGGCGCAGCTCATCGACCGATGCGAGGCCGGTGCCGTCGAACACGAACGCGCTCGCAGTGCCGGCTTTGTCCTCCAGGCCGGCTTCCGTCTTCAGGCTGACGCCTTCGGCAGCCGCGGCTTGTTTGATATCGGCCAAAGTCGGATGGTCCGCGACCACGCGGACGATGGCGCCTGCGGCTGCCAGCGCGGGCAGCACTGCGGTCGCCAATTCCCCAGCTCTCGCTAGTCCAAACAATACGTTCTGCTCGGTCAGCGGCTGCGCCAGATAGCCGCTTTTGGCGCGCAGCAGGCGCGGCGGCTTGGGCAAGCCAAAGGTGTCGGCCAGCGCCCGTCCGAACGGCGAATGGGTGAATTCGAGATAGCGGTCGGTCATACAGACTCCGGATTCGATAGCGAAGGAAATTTTTAGGCGCGCATTATCGCAGCCACGGCCTAGCGGTGACAGTGCGTGCAGCGGCGGCCCGATCGCAATGACCGCAGGGCCGCTGTAGTGCGCTCCCCTGGTTGACGGCACACCGAGCCCTGCGCAATAGTCTGGCTACGACGTGTCACAGGACTGCAACGGTGACCGCGTGAACGCATCGCGCGCTAGGGACGCGCTGGCTCGGGAGACTACTAATGAAGAACAACCACTGGATTTTAGGTGGAGTCGTCGTCGCGGCTGCCCTGACCGGTACGACCGTAGCGCGCGTCTCTGACAATTCGTCGATGCACCGCACGTCGAGCGCGAACACATCGGCGAGCGCGCCCAGTGCACGCCAGCAGATGGCGCGCATGGTTGCCGAAGCCGCTGCACGCAGCGCCGCACAGGCGGCCAAGTCAATCGTCGCCAACAACGGCATCGATACGTACAACCAGACCGCCAGCGCGGCGGCGCAGATAGAACCGACGAACCAGCGCAGCAATCGCTGACGCAGCCTGAACAGTTGCCTAGGGAACCTCTGAAGAAGCGTCGCGAGCGAAGGCAGGTCGCGCGAACCCGGAGCGGAGGAACCGCAGCATACATATCAGTATGTGAGGATTCCGAGCACCGGATTCGCGCGAGATGCCGAGCGCAGCAGCTTATTCGGAGGTTCCTTAAACTGGCGCGGGCGACCGCGCGCCGGCACAGCTGAGTTCTGGCGTTCGCGGTAAATCGATCTATACCCCCGATTGCTGCCCTTCGGGTAAAGTCGCCGCAGTCCGAACCATCGAAACCTTATCGAACAGGCTCGAGGAGAGCAGGCGCCATGAGTTTCTCTCGCATTTTCATCTTCGTCGTCGTCACCGCTATCGCGGTCTCCATTGGCCTCGTCATCGAGCACTTCGTATGAGTTTCTCCCGCATCGCGATCTTCGTCGTCATTACCGCAGTCGCGGTCTATCTCGGCCTGACGCTGATCCTGCCGCATACCAAGATCGAACCGACGCTTGCCAGCGGACCGACCGCGGACGAAGTGTTCAACTCGAATACCACGGCAACGCCGGCCGCCAGCAGCACCGCTGCCGCCCCTGCTGATACCTCGGGCGCACCGGCGCCGAGCCAGGCCGATGCCGCAGTGGCGGCACCGACCGCCGAGGCGACGCCGGCGCCGCCACCAAGCGCGGAAGCACCGAAGCCGAGCGCGCCATCGGCTGCCGACACTGCCAGCAGCAACGAACCGGCAGCCGCCGAGAGCGCTGCACCCGCGACCGCGACGACCAGCAGCAACGGCGACGGCAAGAGCCTGACCGAAGCCGAAGCGCGCAAGATCGCCGAGGATGTCGGACGCAAAGTGGCGACGCAGGTCGCGCAGCAATTGATTCAGCAGCAGGCCGTCAAGCAGGCGCCGGCTGACGCCGGTACCGAACCCGCCGTCAGCGACGACGAAGTGCGGCGTATCGCACAGACCGAAGTGCAAAAAGCCGTCAATGCCAAATCGAGCAATGGTGCGGCAGCCAGCACCGCTGAGCCAAGGCCTGCCCCTGCACCGCCCAAGGCGCTCAAGTCGAAGCCGGCCAAAACTGCGCCTGTGAAAAGTGTCGCTGCGCAAGCATCCGGCAGCACCGTGTCCAGCACGAAGAAGGCGAACGGCGCGCAAGCCGATGCGATCGCCGCCTGGTGGGCTCCGGCCAGTCAGCCCGGCAGCGGCCGGCTCGGATTGTCTTTCGCAGGTGAAGCCGCCGCCGAGCGCGCGATCGCGCTGCTGTTCACAGCACCGTTCAGTGATGCCGCGGCCGCCGGCAGCCACATCAAGGTATTGAATGCCTCCGGCAAGCCGGTCAGCGGACAGTGGATGCTGGCACCGAATCCGCGCATGTTGGTCTTGCGAGTGGCAACGCGCGGTCGCTACACGGTGCTGGTCGGTGCCGACGTTGCCGACAGCCAGGGCAACACGCTGGGCAGCGCGTTGCACGGTCCGGTCTACGTTCACTGATCGCGGCGAAATGGTCCGTGGCGATGTATCGTCGCCGCGGACAGCCTAGCCCTCCGTCGAAACCACGATGAGCGAAACCACCGCCGCGCCGCTCGACCAACCTGGTCGTATGCGTGAAGAGAACGTGTTCGATCCGGCGCGCATCCTGCCGTTCCTGAAATCACAGATTCCGGATCTGGTCGACGCACCGCTGGAACTGCAGCAGTTTCCGGGCGGCGCTTCGAATATCACCTATCTGCTGAAGATCGGCACACGCGAACTGATTCTGCGTCGCCCGCCGGCGGGCGCAAAAGCCAGGAGCGCGCACGACATGAGTCGCGAAGTGCGCGTGCTCGCAGCGCTGGCGCCGCACTTCCCGTGCCCGCGTCCGCTCGCGTATTGCGAAGATGAAAGCCTGATCGGCTCGACTTTTTTCGTGATGGAAAAAATCCGCGGCATCATCCTGCGCCGCGACTTGCCGAACGGCGTGCAATACGATCCGGCGCATGCGCGACGCCTGTGCCTGAACCTGTTCGACACGCTGCTGAAATTGCACAGTCTCGACTACCAGGCCATCGGCCTCGGCGATCTCGGCAAGCCGCAAGGCTATGTTGAGCGCCAGATCAGCGGCTGGTGCGAACGCTTCGAGAAAGTCTGGACCGACGACGTCCCGCGCTACGAAACGGTGATGGCTTGGCTCAAACGGCACATGCCGCCGGACTCGCCGCGGCCCGGCCTGATTCACAACGACTACCGCTTCGACAACGTCGTGCTGTCGCCGGACGACGAGGAAACCATCATCGGCGTACTCGATTGGGAAATGTGTACGGTCGGCGATCCGCTGATGGATCTCGGCAGCACGCTAGCCTACTGGATACAGGCCGACGATCCGGCGCCGCTGCAAACCGTGCGTATGCAGCCGAGCAACCTGCCCGGCATGCTGAGCCGTGACGATGTCATGCGACATTACTGCGAACGTAGCAGCCGGCAGATCGATAACTTCGATTTCTATTACGTCTTCGGCCAGTTCCGGCTGGCCGTGATCGCGCAGCAGATCTACTACCGCTTCAAGCTCGGCCAGAGCAACAATCCGCGCTTCGAAGCGTTCGGCTTGTTCGTCAGCGTGTTGTCGAATGTCGCCGAGCAGGTCATTTCCAGAAGCAAGCTATAGTCTTGCTGTCGCTTGCGGGCATCGCGTCGCGTGCCATGGATAATGCCCGCAGCCATCGGCATCGCGTGTTGGTTTCGCTGCCGGCACGCACAGCGAATCCCAATAAGACCGGATTAAGACCTGAGGAGCGTTAATCAACAATGCCTACTAAATTGTTCGATCTGAGCGGACGCGTTGCGCTGATCACCGGCGCTTCGCGCGGCATCGGTCGCGCCACCGCGGAACTGCTCGCCGGACAAGGCGCGCACGTCATCGTGTCGTCGCGCAAGCAGAACGATCTGGATGACGTGGCGGCGGCGATTATCGCCGGCGGCGGCAAAGCCACCGCGATCGCAGCACATCAGGGCGATTCGGCGGCGCTGAAAAACCTGATCGCCGAGATCAGTACCCAGCTCGGCCGGCTCGATATCCTGGTCAACAACGCCGCCACCAATCCCTACTACGGCCATATCTCCGATACCGATGCCGGCATGATCGACAAGACGCTGCAGGTCAACATCAAGGGCTACTTCGAATTGTCGGCGCTGGCCAGCAAGCTGATGAAGCAAGGTGGTGGCGGTGCCATCGTCAACATCGCTTCGATCAACGGCGTGCGTCCCGGCCTGTTCCAGGGCATCTACTCGATCACCAAGGCGGCGGTGATCAATATGACGCTGGCGTTCGCGAAGGAATGCGCGCCGTGGAAAGTTCGCGTCAATGCGGTGTTGCCGGGGTTGACCGACACCAAGTTCGCCTCGGCGCTGACCCAGAACGAACAGATCCTGAACTCCGCGCTGCAGAGCATCCCGCTCGGTCGCGTCGCGCAGCCGGCGGAAATTGCGCCCGCGGTGCTGTTCCTAGTCTCGGATGCGGCGAGCTACGTCACCGGTACCACGCTGACGGTCGACGGCGGCTTCCTCGCCGGCGGATTCGCTTGAGCTAAGATTTGCGGCATTGTCGGTAGACGACCGCGAACACAATCGTGGCGCTTCAACAACGAGGAGAGCAGCATGCCGTACGCGAGTCTGCGCGGACAACAGATTTACTACGAGGATAGCGGCGGCGGTGAGACGCTGGGCTCCAGCGCTCCCGTCGTCATCTTCTCGCACGGCCTGCTGATGGATCATGCGATGTTCGCGCCGCAGCTGACTGCGCTGCGCACGCGCTATCGCTGCATCAGCTGGGACGAACGCGGCCACGGCCGCACCGCCGGCGACCATCTCGAGCCGTTCAGCTACTACGACTCCGCCGATGATCTCGCCGCGCTGCTGGCCCATCTCGGCATCCGGCGCGCGGTGCTCGCCGGCA
>JAQGNU010000108.1 GCA_028291645.1 Nevskia sp. | reverse complement strand
GTGCCAGTACGCCTGTGGGTGCAGGCGCCAAAGTCATGGTGATCGATGACAGTCAGACCATCCGCAAAACCGCGGAAACCTTGCTGATGAAGGAGGGCTATACCGTCATCACCGCCGCCGATGGTTTCGAGGCCTTGTCGAAAGTCGCCGATCATCAGCCCGACGTCATCTTTATCGACATCATGATGCCGCGGCTCGATGGCTATCAGGCTTGCGCGCTGATCAAGGCCAATGCCCTCTACAACAGCACGCCGGTGATCATGCTGTCGTCGAAGGACGGCCTGTTCGATCGCGCACGCGGTCGCATCGTCGGCAGCGACGAATATCTGACCAAACCGTTCACCAAGGACGAACTACTCGGCGCCGTGCGCGCACAACTCGCGCGGAAAGCGGCCTGAGCCACATGACCCCGAGGCTTGCTCATTGAATGCCGTGGCGGACATGCAGCCGTTCGATCTGCTGCTGGATCTCGAAGCGCAGCTGCGCGCGGCGCGGCTGGAGCAGAGCGCCGGCGAGGCGCAAGCCTGGAGCGGGCTCGCGTTCCGGCTGCGCGATCGCTGGCTGTTGACGCCGCGCCAGGACGTGCGTGAAGTGATTCCGGCACCGAAGCTGACGCGCGTGCCCGGTGCCAAGCGCTGGCTGCTGGGTGTGGCCAATGTCCGCGGTGGCCTACTGCCGGTGACCGATCTGGGGTTATGGCTCGATCTGCCGGTCGCCACGCCGAGCCGCAATCAGCGCGTGCTGGTGTTCAACTCCGAGCGCATCCCGGCCGGCTTCCTGGTCGACGAAGTCGCCGGCCACCGCCAGTTCGCGCCGGCCGATCAGCGGCCCGAACTGAGCCGCGACGCTGGCACGCTGACGCCCTATCTGCTCGGTGGCTTCAGTCGCGAAGGCCGCGGCTGGCTGGCGCTGTCGCTGCACAAGCTGACGCAAGCGCCGGCGTTCGCCGACGCTGGAATCTGAGGTGGCGATGTCCGGCCCACGCCCGCGCAGCGCCTTCGAAATCGCCAATGGCCTGCATTGGGTGCGCGGCGAAATCGAGACCAGCCTGACGCGTACGCGTGCCGCGATCGAGCAGTATCTCGAAGGCGGCGGTGACGGCGGCAACGATCCGCAGCCGCTGCATACGGCGGCTGACGAACTGCGTCTGGTGCGCGGCAGCCTGGCGATGATCGAATGCTTTGGCGCCGGCATGCTGGCGCAGGAGATGGTGTTGTTGCTGGAAGCGCTGATCGCCGGCAAGGCCGAACACGCCGACGAAGCCTATGCGGCGCTGTCCGGCGCGACCCTGCAGCTGTCCGACTATGTCGATCTGCTGGCGCATGGCGCCGCCGATCGCGTGCTGGTGTTGCAGCCGGTGGTCAACGAGTTGCGCCTCGCCGGGGGCCGACCGCTATCCACCGAAGCCGAATTGTTCGCCCAGCAATTGCGCGTGCAGGCCGCGCCGGTTTCGACCGACGCGTCCGGCAATAGTGCGGCCGCGCAAGCCTTGGCGAAGCGCGAGCTGGTGGCCTTGCAGACCGCGTTCCTGCACTGGTTCCGCGGTCAGCACATCGACGCCGCGCTGGAGCGCATCGGCAAGATCGCCGATTCGGTGGCGGTGAACGCTGCGGCCGCAGCGCTGCGCGAATTCTGGTCCGGTTGCGCGGCCTTGACCGAGTGCCTGCTGCAGCAGAATCAGGATTCGCTCGACTTGAAGCGGCTCTTCGGCCGCGCCGTCAGCCAACTCAAACTGTTGGCCGAGGGCGGCGAACCGGCGGCGCTGGCGCAGCTCGGCGACGCCCCGCAACAGGTGCTGTTCCACATCGCGCACACGCCGCATCCGAGTCCGCGCGCGGCCGCGCTGATTGCCGGCTTGCGCCTCGACGTGCTGCTGCCGTCGCTGCCGCAGATCACCGATCTGCGGCGCCGGCTGCGCGGACCCAACACGACGATTCTGAATCGCGTCTATGCCGAAATCCGCCGCGATTTCACCCAGCTCAAGGATGCGATCGATCTGGCCGTGCGCACGCGCGGCCGCACCAGCGCCGATCTCGGCGCGACGCGCGAGCGCCTGCGGCGCATGGCGCAGACGGTTGGCGCGCTGGGCTTGCCGGCCGCGCAAGCCGCGCTGCTGAATCAAGCGGTCACCGTTGCCGAACTGCCGCCGGGCGCGCCGCAGTGGGTCGATACCGCCACCGCAATCCTGCGCGTCGAGCACAGTCTCGAAGAAGCGCTGTTTCGCGCGCTCGGCCGGGCCGGCGAAGCGGCCTCGCGCGACTACGCCGAAATCGCCGCGGAAATTCCGCACGGACAGGACCTGCGCGAGAGCATCGCCGCGCTGGTGCGCGAGTGTCTGGTGGAATTCGCGCAACTGAAAAATGCGGTCGATACCTATCTGAAGGCCGGCGAGCCGACGGCGCTGCTGCAGGCGCCGCAGCGACTGCACGACATCAGCGCCGCGCTGAAAATGCTCGGTCAGCAGCGTGCCAGCGACATCCTCGGCGACCTGCAGCGCTATGTCGCCGAGGGTCGCCTGGCCGCGTCGAAGAACGAGCCTGGCGGCTTCGAGCGCTTCGCCGATGCGGTGTCCTGCGCCGAAGTGTTCTTCGAAGCCTTGCGCGACGGCCTGCCCAGTCCCGAGCGCGTGCTCGACGATGTCGCGGCCTACGTCGAGCGCCTGCGCGAAACCGAGCAGGACATGGAGATCACGCCGCCGGTCACGGCGGTACCGCTGGTGGTCGAAGTGGATCTGCGGCCGACGTTCGAGCCGGCGATCGAGACCAACGAATTGCCGATGGCGCCACCACCGGCGCCGGTATCGGCACCGGTGGGTCAGGGCATCGATCCGGAAATCCGCGACATCTTCATCGAGGAAGCCGGTGAAGTCCTGCTCGAACTGCAGCAGCGTCTGCCGCAGTTGAAACGCGACCCGGCCAATCGCGAAGTGCTGGCCGACGTGCGCCGCGCGTTCCATACGCTCAAAGGCAGCGGCCGCATGGCCGGCGCCTTGCGCATCGGCGAGTTCGGCTGGGCGGTGGAAGATCTGTTGAATCGTTGCCTCAACGGCGCGCTGGCCTTGCGGCCGCCGGTGCTGGAACTGCTCGACGATGCCACCAAGCTGCTGCCGCGGCTGGTCGAGAACTTCCGCAGCGGCGGCAGCGACGATGCCGATACCGCCGGGGTG
>JAQGNU010000091.1 GCA_028291645.1 Nevskia sp. | reverse complement strand
ACGCACAGAAGCCAAGGCGATAGAAGGGAAGCGGCGCCTAGAATCTCATCGGGTTAAGCGGTGGGGCGAGCAGCCGGCTCGGACGTATGACGACATCATGTTCGTCTATTTGAGGGACACAGAGTCGAAGAAATCGCATAGCCGCGACTTGGATTCGGCGGCCCATTTAAGCAAGCGGTTTAGCGGAAAAACTTTGCCAATCGCCGCGGATGAAATCGCCGCCTACAAGCGCGAGCGAGCAACTGAACCCTCATTCAGAGTAAACAGGCGTCGTAAGGTAATGCCGACGATCAGCCCAGCGACGATCGCGAAGGAGCTGTGGCTCTTGAGCGCAGCCATCCGCCATGTCAACAAAGAATACGATTGGAAATTGGAGAACCCGGGTCAGTGGCCGGGTGCCTCAGCCGAAGAAGAGCGCCCCCCGATGGCTAACAGTAGACGAGGTAAAGGCGCTGCGCGGTGCTGTGAAGCGGTCGAAGCACTTTTTGGACTTCATCGACTTAGGGCTTTCGACTGGAATGCGTTGCGAAGAAATCTTATCGCTCGAATGGCGACGCGTGGACTTCGGCGCCCGGATTATTTGGTTTGACTCTGACGATCAAAAGGCCGGAATACCCGGATCGATACCTTTGAATGAATCAGCGCTAACAGTGCTCCGACGTCGACAGGAAGTGCGACGCGCGGTTGATGAAAAATCACCTTGGGTTTTCTGTACCGGCGAAGGCGCCCGGCTCGAACACATCAAGAAGACTTTTGACAGGGCCGCTGGGCGCGCAAATATTAAAGCTTCGCCGCATAGCCTTCGGCACACCTTTGAATCTCGCCTTGTACAGGCTGGGGTGCCGATCCTTGTCGTGAAAGACCTTATGCGTCATGCCGATATCCGCACGACACTTCAATACGCCTACCTTGCGCCAGAGAATACGCGTGAGGCGATTAAGGTGCTTGATCAAATCGAGGGCGAGGCCGGAGCGGTATTAGCCGCGAGACGCGCCTAATTGGTCACGTTTAAGTCACGTTCTTGACTGCTGCCAATTCAGGCATCGCTAAGTGCTTGAATTGGTGGACGGTACAGGGCTCGAACCTGTGACCCCCGCCGTGTGAAGGCGATGCTCTACCACTGAGCTAACCGTCCAAGGGTGCCCGATCAGCGACCGGGGACGCGCAAGTTATTCGGCGGGCGCCGGAATGTCAATCGGGCGCTGCTCGGCGTTCGATGAATGCGCCTTGATTCAGGCCTGTTCGGACTCCGGAATCTCCAAGCTGAAGGCCTCGGCTTCGTCGTCGTAGGTGAAGATTTCGGCGTAGCGGCCCCACATGGTGACGGCGCGCAAAGTCTGTTCGGCAGCGCTGTCGCTCAAGTGGTCTTCCAGTTCCGACAGAAAGCGCACCGACGGCGCGCGGTGGCCGGGGCGATCGTCGAGCACGCTCTTGATATGCGCCGCCAGCGGGATGCGCGTCAGCAGTTGCTTTGCGAAGCTGTGCTTGCGCGCCTGCATTTCGGCCTCGGTGAATTCGTGGCCGAGCGGCGTCAGCAGGATGTCGCCGGACACCAGTTCGGCATAGCCGAGCATCTGCAGCGCCTCGGCCATCGGGAACAGTTCGTCGACTTCCAGCGCCAGCGCCTGCGCGATCGCCGGCATGTCGGCGCGGCCGTGATAGGGCTCGGCGGCGAGATTCTCCAGCAAACCCGCCATCAGATTGGTCGGCACTTCCGGCAGGCGTTCGCCGATCGACAGCACGGTGGCCGCACCGGTCTTGGCGCGCACCGTCATGCGCGCGTAGATGTCGTCGACCAGCTGGCGGAAGCGCGGATCGAGGCGGTTGCGCGGATGCTTGAACGGCACTTTGATTTCGGCGGTGACGCGCCCCGGGTTCGACGAGAACACCAGGATGCGATCGCACATGAACACCGCTTCTTCGATGTTGTGCGTGACCAGCAGCACCGACTGGATCGCCAGCTTGTTCTCGGTCCACAGGTCGAGGAAATCGGTGCGCAGGTTTTCTGCAGTGAGCACGTCGAGCGCCGAGAACGGTTCATCCATCAGCAAGACCGACGGATCGGTGACCAGCGCGCGCGCAAAGCCGACGCGCTGGCGCATGCCGCCGGACAGCTCGCGCGGGAACGCGTTGGCGAAGCCATCGAGGCCGATCAGGTCGATCGCGGATAGCGCGCGTTCGCGCATCTGCTCGCGGCCCAAGCCCTGCGCTTCGAGACCGGCTTCGACGTTCTGCAGCACGGTCAGCCACGGAAACAGCGCGAAGCTCTGGAACACCATCGCGATGCCGTCGGCGGGTCCGTTCAGGGGTGCGCCGCGATACAGCACCTGGCCGGAGGTGGCGCGGATCAGGCCGGCGACGATGCGCAAAAGTGTTGACTTGCCGGAGCCGGAGCGGCCCAGCAGGCCGACGATCTCGCCCTTGTTGAGATTGACGTCGACCGCTTCGAGTACGGTCAGCGGGTCGCCGTTGGGGCGCGAGAACGCGCGGGTGACGCCCCGTACGCGCAGCACCGCGTTGTGGTTGTCCAGCGCCTCGTAGGCGCCGTTCGCGAGACCGCTTTGTTCTTCGCTCATGCTGACTCCGAACCCAATGCAGCGACGATAGCAAGGCCTACATTATTCGACACCACTGAGACGCTCGGCGCGACGATACAGCGGGCGCCACAGCAGCCGATTGAAACTGACCACGAACAGGGCCATCACCGCCACGCCCAGCATCACGCGCGCGTAATCGCCATTGGCAGTGGCTTCGGCGATGTAGTTGCCGAGACCGTGCGCATGCAGATGCGTATCGCCCCAGGTGACGAATTCGGCGACGATGCTGGCGTTCCACGAGCCGCCGGCCGCGGTCATCGCGCCGGTGACGTAGTACGGCAGGATGCCCGGCAGCATCGCGCGCTTCCACCACAGCCAGCCGCGCAGATGCAGGTTCTTGGCGGCGTCCTGCAGGTCGCGCGGATAGACCGTGGCACCGGCGATGACGTTGAACAGGATGTACCACTGCGTGCCGAAAATCATCAGCGGGCTGAGGAACACGTCGGGCGACAACTTGAAGCGCACGATCAGGAACACGGCGACCGGGAACAGCAGGTTCGACGGAAACGCGGCGAGGAATTGCGCGACCGGTTGCGCGACTGCTGCAAGCCGCGGACGTAATCCGATGGCAACGCCGATCGGCACCCAGATCAGGCTCGCCACCGCCACCAGCACGACCACGCGCAGCATCGTCGCCAGGGCCAACAACACCGCGTGGCCGACTTCGCCCCAGCCGAGCGAGGCGCTGATGTAGCGCACCGTCAGCCAGCCGCCGTAGAGCGCGCAGACGATTACCGCGCCGTACCAGAGAAAATCGGTCGCGGCGTTGGTCCAGGCCGGTAGCGGCCGTGGTTCGCGCAGACGGATCGGCTTGGCGGCGCGGCGGAAACGATCGCCGATGGCCGCCGCCAGCGCGGCCAGCCATTTGACCATGCGCGAGCGCTGCAGCATGCGCAGCACCCAGGATTCGGGCTCGATCTGCGACGGCATATCGTCCGGCCGGAAACGCTCGCCGTAAGCGATCAGCGGCCGGAACAGCAGCTGGTCGTACATCAGGATCACCACCAGCATCGCGCCGATCGCCCAGCCGATGGCGCCGAGGTCGCGCTGTTCGATCGCGGTGGCGACGTAGGAGCCGATGCCGGGCAAGGTGATGGTCTGGTTGCCGACCGTGATCGCTTCCGAAGCGACCACGAAGAACCAGCCGCCGGACATCGACATCATCATGTTCCAGATCAGCCCCGGCATCGCGAACGGTAGTTCGAGCTTGCGGAAGCGCTGCCACGGCGAGAAGCGCAAGCTGCGCGTCGCCTCGACCAGATCCGGCGGCAAGGTGCGCAGGCTTTGGTAAACGCTGAACGTCATGTTCCAGGCCTGGCTGGTGAAGATCGCGAAGATCGACGCCAGCTCGGCGCCGAGCACCTTGCCGGGAAACAGGCCGAGGAAGAACGTCACCGTGAACGACAGGAAGCCGAGAATCGGCACCGACTGCAGTACGTCGAGTACCGGAATCAGCACGCGCTCGGCGCGGCGGCTGTAGGCGCACAGATAGGCGTAGCCGAGGCTGAAGATCAGCGACAGCAGCATCGCCGAGAACATCCGCAGCGTGGTGCGCAATGCGTAGAACGGAAGTGCTGCGGGCGATAGCGTGACGCCGGCATTCTCGACCGCGGCCAACGGCGCCGAGAACTGGTGGAAGGCGATCGCCACCAGCGTGAAAGTGCCGAACAGCAGCAGGAATGCGGCGATGTCCCAACCGCTCGGCAGCGTGCCGCGTGCGAAGCCGCGCAAGGCCAGATACGGATGCGCGATCAGGCGCCCGGCGGCGCGCGCGCCGGATGCGTTTTCAGCAGAATTCTGGCTGCCGGACTCGGCCATGCGCGATCTTCGCTGGGACGACGGGATGGAACTCGGATCTGCCAGCGGCCGCGCGCTATGAGCGGCGGCAGCCGAAGCGGCGCTAGTCTAGTGCAGCGCTGCTGCAATAAAAATAACGAGCGCGATTATTTTCCTGATCCGCCGTCCGGGCGAGCCAAGACCGATGCAGGGCGCGGTTTTGCGGAGGAAGCGGTCGCGCTGGATTGACGCGACGCCGCTTACGACGCGCTTACTGCGCAGCCACCGCTGGCCGTCCAACGCAGTCATAGGTGAAGCCCTGCGCGCGCATCCAGGCCGGATCATAGAGATTGCGGCCGTCGATGATCAGCGGCTGCTTCAGCAGCTGCTTCAGCTTGGCCAGATCGGGGCTCTGGAACACACGCCATTCGGTGACGACGACCAGTGCATCCGCGCCTTCGGCGGCGGCCAGCGGGCCGTCGACCAGCTGGAAGCCGGCCTGACCGTCGAAGATCTTGCCGGCTTCATGCATCGCCACCGGATCGTAGGCGCGCACGCTGCCGCCATCCGCCAGGATCGACTCGATCAGCACGCGGCTCGGCGCTTCGCGCATGTCGTCGGTGCGCGGCTTGAACGCCAGGCCCCAGATCGCGATGGTCTTGCCCTTGAGCGAGCCCAGGTGCTTGTTCAGCTTGAGGTGCAGCGTGGTCTTCTGGAAGTTGTTGACCTGTTCGACCGCACGCAGGATGGCCGCATCGAAATCGACATCGGCCGCGCTCTTCACCAGCGCCTTGACGTCCTTCGGAAAGCAGGAGCCGCCGTAGCCCGCACCCGGATAGATGAAGTGATAGCCGATGCGCGGATCGGCACCGATGCCGATGCGCACCTTCTCGATGTCGGCACCGATCTTCTCGGCCAGATTGGCCAGCTCGTTCATGAAGCTGATCTTGGTCGCCAGCATTGCGTTGGCGGCGTACTTGGTCAGCTCGGAGCTGCGCAGGTCCATCACGATGACGCGGTCGTGATTGCGGTTGAACGGCGCATATAAGGCTTGCAGATGCTTGGCCGCACGCGGACTGTCGACGCCGACGATGATGCGATCCGGTTTGTTGAAATCGCCGATCGCATCGCCTTCCTTGAGGAACTCGGGATTGGAGGCGACATCGAATTCGAATTGCGCCTTGCGCGCGTTCAGCGTTTCGGCAATGGCGGCGCGAACCTTGTCCGCAGTGCCGACCGGCACCGTCGACTTCGACACCACCAGGCGGTATTCGGTCATATGGCGGCCGATGGTGCGCGCCACTTCCAGCACGTATTTCAGATCGGCCGAGCCATCCTCGTTCGGCGGTGTGCCGACCGCGATGAACTGGAACAGGCCGTGGGCGACGCCGGCGGCAGCGTCGGTGGTGAAGCGCAGGCGACCTTCGGCGGAATTCTTGCGCAGCAGGTCTTCCAGGCCCGGCTCGTAGATCGGCACGTCGCCGGCCTGCAGCCGCGCGATCTTGCCGGCGTCGACGTCGACGCACAGTACGTCGTTGCCGACATCCGCGAAGCAGACCGCAGTCACCAAGCCGACGTAGCCGGAGCCGAATATCGTGATATTCAAGATTTGAATTCCAGGGTTGCAAAGGGGGCGCTGCAAGGCCAACGGCATGCAGGCGAGTGATTATCTCGCAAGTCGCGGGCCTGCATGCTACCCGTTTGGGTTTGGTCGGCGCCGCCACGGCGGGTAAACTGCACAGGATGAGACACTTCCGAGTGATGCCGTGAACCGGCGCGAGCGCGAGGCCCGCCTGGCGATGCGCCATGCGCATGACTATGCAGGCTGGCGCGAGGCCGCCGCCGCGTTCGACAGCCTGCACGGCCTCGACGAATGGAAACGCGAAGACGCCACCGACGATTACGACTGGAAACTGATCCGCGCCCGACTGCGCGAAATCCGCTCGATGCGCGAAGCCGGCCAGATCGGGAAGCTGGTCCATCACCTGCGCCAGGGGCTGCACTGGAACCTCGGCAACTTCAGCAATCCGATTCTGTACAGCCATGCGCTGGTCGGTACCAAGCAATTGGTCGAGGACTACATCGGCGAAGTGGTAGCGGCGCTGAACTTCCTCTGCGAGGGTACGTTCGAGGATTTCGATGATGTCGCCCGCCTGCGTTTCTTCAAGGAAACGCTCGCCTCGTTCGGCCGCTCGGCGCTGATGCTGTCGGGCGGCGCCACGCTCGGTCTGTTCCATGTCGGCGTGGTCAAGGCGCTGGTGCGCGAAGATCTGCTGCCGGACGTGATCTCCGGCTCCAGCGCCGGCTCGGTGGTTGCGGCCACCGTCGGCACGCGTGCGCCGGACGAGCTGGAATCGCTGCTCGATCCGCAGAGTTCGTATTACCACTTCTGGAAACCGCTGGCGCTGAAAGACATGTGGCGCAAGGGCGTGCTGATGGATCAGAAGCAGATCCGCCGCGGCATCGCCAGCAATATCCTCGACCTCACCTTCGAAGAGGCGTATCGCCGTTCGGGGCGCATCATCAACATCACCGTATCGCCGGCCGGCAACAATCAGACGCCGCGTCTGCTGAACTATCTGACCTCGCCGTATCTGTATGTCCGCGAGGCGGTGCTGGCATCGAGCGCGGTGCCGTTCCTGTTCGAGCCGGTGCTGCTGATGACGCGCGACGACAATGGCAAGCGCGTGCCGTACATGCCGTCCTTGCGCTGGACCGACGGCTCGCTGAAATCCGATCTGCCGGGCCTGCGCCTGCGCCGGCTGCATAACATCAATCACTTTGTCGTCAGCCAGACCAATCCGCACGTGATTCCGTTCCTGAAGCAGCGGCCGGAAGAGCAGGGGCTGGTCAGCAATCTGCGCGACTATGTTTATTCGAGCCTGCGCGGTTCGGCGCAATATGCGATCGGCCTCGGCCGGCTCAGCCTGCCGAGCGAGCGCGTGCGCCGCTATCTCGATAACGCCTCGTCGATCATCGATCAGGACTATCGCGGCAACATCACCATCCTGCCGAAAGTCACGGTGTGGCGGTATGCGCACGTCACCGCAAACCCGAAACTCGAAGCGGTCGAACGCTTCATCCAGGAAGGCGAGCGCGCCACCTGGAAGCGGATCGAGATGGTGCGCAACCAGATGCTGATTTCACAGACACTGGCGCGCTGCATCCAGCGGCTCGAAGGTTCGGTCGTGGTCGAAAGCCGTGGCCGGTCGAAGAGGCCGAAACTGGAAGTCGTGCGCCGTCGCGATCCGTAAAGTCAGGCTGCGGCTTTAGGCCGCGCCTGAAGTCGTAGACCAGCGTGACGAGCTACAGCGCGCTGACGCTGGTCTTCTGCTGCTGCAGCGTTTCCAGTTCCTGCTTCTGCTGCGCCACGCGCGCACGTTCCTTCTCGACCACTGCGGCCGGTGCGCCGCTGGTGAATTTCTCGCTGGCGAGCCGCGCTTCGTTTTTCGCCAGATCGCCTTCGATCTTGTTGATCAGCTTGTCGAGCCGCGCAAGCTCGGCGCCCTTGTCGATCAAGCCTGCCATCGGCACCAGAATCTTCATCGCACCGAGCAGCGCGGTCGCCGACTGCGGCACCGCGGCGCCTTGCTCCAGTAACTGTAGCGCATCGATCCGCGCGATGAAGTCGATGATGCCGCGCATGCGTGCTATACGCTCGGCGTCGACTGTGTTCGCATCCTGAATCAGCAGTTGCAAGGGCTTGCCCGGTGAGATATCCATCTCGCCGCGGATCTGGCGCACGCCGAGGATGAAGGCCTTGAGCCATTCGACGTCGGCCTCGGCGGCTTCGTCGATGCGTTCCGGCTGCGTTACGGGATAGGGCTGCAGCATGATGGTGTCGCCGCGCTTCGCCGCGAGTGGTGCAACACGCTGCCAGACTTCTTCGGTCACGAACGGCATCAGCGGATGCAACAGCCGCAGGCTCGCTTCCAGCACGCGCACCAAGGTGCGGCGTGTGCCGCGCTTGGCAGTATCGCTGCCGCCTAGCACCGCCGGTTTCGCCAGCTCCAGATACCAGTCGCAGTATTCGTTCCAGATGAACTGGTACAGCGACTGCGCCAGCAGATCGAAACGGTAGTTGCGGAAATGCTCGGCGGTCTCGGCTTCAACTTTCTGCAGACGCGAGACGATCCAGCGATCGGCGACGCTCAGTTCCACCGGCAGCGCTGCGTCCGCACCGCAATCCTGATCCTCGCAGTTCATCAGCACGAAGCGTGCGGCGTTCCAGATCTTGTTGCAGAAGTTGCGATAGCCCTCCGCGCGGCCGGTATCGAAGCGGATGTCGCGACCCGGCGAGGCGAGCGCGGCGAAAGTGAAACGCAGCGCATCGACGCCGACCGGTGCAATGCCGTTCGGATAATCGCGTCGCGTCGCTTTCTCGATCTTCGGCGCGGTCTCCGGCTTGATCAGTCCGGTGGTGCGCTTCTTCACCAGGTCTTCGAGTGAGATGCCGTCGACCAGATCGAGCGGATCGAGCACATTGCCTTTCGACTTGCTCATCTTCTGGCCTTCCGGATCGCGGATCAGGCCGTGCACGTAGACCTCGCGGAATGGCACTTCGCCGGTGAAGTAGGTATCCATCATCACCATACGCGCGATCCAGAAGAAGATGATGTCGAAGCCGGTGACCAGCACGCTGCTCGGATAGAACTTCTTCAGTTCAGGTGTCGCTTGCGGCCAGCCGAGGGTGGCCAGCGGCCAGATGTCGGACGAGAACCAGGTGTCGAACACATCCTCGTCCTGCGTTAACGCGAGGTTTGCGGAGAGTTTGTACTTCGTGCGAACTTCAGTCTCGTCGCGAGCGACGTAGATTTTGCCGTCTCCGTCATACCAGGCCGGAATGCGATGGCCCCACCACAGCTGGCGCGAGATGCACCAGTCCTGGATATTGCGCAGCCAGTGGAAGTAGGTGTTCGACCAGTTCTCCGGTACGAACTTGATGCGGCCGTCCTCGACTACGCGGATCGCCGGTTCGGTGATCGCCTTCAATCCGCCGGGGCCGGGCTTGCCGTCGTGACGCGTCTCGCGTGTGAGGTCGACGAACCATTGATCAGTCAGATAAGGCTCGACCACCACGCCGGTGCGATCGCCGCGCGGCACTTTGAGTTTGTGGTCGTCAATCTTTTCGATTAGGCCACGCGAATATAAGTCTTTCTCAATGAGCAGACGAGCTTCGAAGCGATCATGACCCCAATATTCCTTGGGGATGCCTAGAGACAATGCCGAGTCTGCGAAATCCTCCATTGTGAAGGGCGCGACGTAACTCGATCTAAGCCGTCCTTGGATATCGCTATCGCCAATGATTTTCGCTTCTCGAGTAAGGACATTAATCAGGTCGAGCCCGTGTCTTTGTCCCACTGCATAGTCGTTGAAGTCATGCGCCGGCGTGATTTTCACGCAGCCGGTGCCGAATTCGCGTTCTACGAATTCGTCTTCAATGATTTCGATTTTTCGACCGCAAAGCGGCAGTTCTACAAATTTTCCGACCAGATGCTTGTAGCGCTCATCCTCCGGATGCACCGCCACCGCCGCATCGCCCAGCATCGTCTCTGGCCGCGTCGTCGCGACGACGATGTAGTCGAGCCCTTCGCGCGTCTTCGCGCCGTCCGCGAGCGGATAGCGGATATGCCAGAGCTTGCCATTCTCTTCTTCGCTGACCACTTCCAGATCGGAGATCGCGGTCTGCAGCACCGGGTCCCAGTTGACCAGGCGCTTGC